>JBFXDF010000017.1:0-28448 GCA_050181375.1 Alphaproteobacteria bacterium | reverse complement strand
GCATCGTCGAGCGCCTGGTCGCGGCCGAGATCGCGAGGATTTCCTCCCGTACCGGTCCGGGATAAGAAGATTTACGCCGCATCGCGGCCCGTCCGGCGGTCGGCGGCGCCCGACCGAACGCATATCTGAACACGATCGGCTACTCGCAACGGACTGACAGCGGAATGCTGGACAAGACATATCGCCCCGAGACCGTGGAGACGCGTCAATACGAGGCGTGGGAAAGAGCCGGCGCGTTCGCCGCGGAGCCGGCCGGCAACAAGCGCCCCTACACGATCATGATGCCGCCGCCCAACGTGACCGGCAGCCTGCACATGGGGCACGCGCTGACCTTCACGTTGCAGGACGTGCTGATCCGCTTCGAGCGCATGCGCGGGCGCGACGCGCTGTGGCAGCCCGGCACCGACCACGCCGGCATCGCGACCGAGATCGTGGTGTCGAACCGGCTCGCCGAGCGGCAGATCGACAAGCACGAGCTCGGCCGCGCGAAATTCATCGAGCGCGTGTGGGAATGGAAGGCCGAATCGGGCGGCACGATCACCCGGCAGTTGCGCCGCCTCGGCGCCTCGGCCGATTGGTCGCGCGAGCGCTTCACAATGGACGCCGGACTGTCGGCGGCCGTGCGCCGCGTGTTTGTGACGTTGTACCGCGAGGGGCTGATCTACCGCGACAAGCGTCTCGTCAACTGGGACCCGGTGATGCACACCGTGATCTCGGACCTGGAGGTGGATAATCGCGAGACGCGCGGAAAGCTGTGGCACATCCGCTACCCGATCGAGGGAGAGCCGGGCCGCTTTATCGTCGTGGCGACGACGCGGCCGGAGACGATGCTCGGCGACACCGGGGTCGCGGTGCATCCCGACGATCCGCGCCACGCCGATCTGGTCGGGAAAACCGTACGCCTGCCGCTCGTCGGCCGGCTGATCCCGATCGTCGCCGACGAATACGCCGACCCCGAAAAGGGCAGCGGCGCGGTCAAGATCACGCCGGCGCACGATTTCAACGATTTCGAGGTCGGCCGCCGGCACGGTCTCGAAGCGATCAACATCTTCGACCGCGACGCCCACCTGAACGACGCGGTCCCCCAGGAATATCGCGGGCTGGAGCGCTTCGCGGCACGGCAAAAAGTGCTCGCCGATCTCGAAGCCGCGGGGCTGATCGAGACGGTCGAAGACCATGTGCTGATGGTGCCGCATCACGACCGTTCCGGCGAGATCATCGAGCCGTGGCTGACCGATCAGTGGTTCTGCAACGCCGCCGAATTGGCCGGGCCGGCGATCGAGGCGGTCGAGCGCGGCCGCACGCAATTCGTGCCGCGCCAGTGGGAAAACACGTTTTTCGAGTGGATGCGCAACATCCAGCCCTGGTGCATTTCCCGCCAGCTCTGGTGGGGGCATCAGATTCCGGCTTGGTACGGTCCGGATGGCCATGTCTTCGTCGCCGAGAGCGCGGAGGCGGCGGCGCGCGACGCGGCGACGCATTACGGAAGCCCGGTCGATCTGCAGCAGGACGAGGACGTGCTCGACACCTGGTTCTCGTCGGGGCTGTGGCCGTTCTCGACGCTCGGCTGGCCTGACGAGACCCCGGAATTGAAGCGCTACTATCCCGGCGACGTGCTGGTGACCGGGTTCGACATCATCTTCTTCTGGGTCGCGCGCATGATGATGCAGGGGCTGCATTTCATGGGCGACGTGCCGTTCCGCACGGTCTACATCCACGCGCTGGTGCGCGACGAGCGCGGCCAGAAGATGTCGAAATCGCGCGGCAACATAATCGACCCGCTCGATCTGATCGACCGCTACGGCTGCGACGCGCTGCGGTTCACTTTGGCGGCGCTCGCCTCGCCGGGACGCGACATCAAGCTCGCCGAGAGCCGCGTCGAAAGCTCGCGCAACTTCGCGACAAAGCTGTGGAATGCGGCGCGCTACGCCGAGATGAGCGGCTGCGCATTGGTGCCGGGTTTCGACCCGCGCGGCTGCCGGCTCACCGTCAATCGCTGGATCGCAGGCGCGACGCGCGATTGCGCCGCCGCGGTCACGATCGCGCTCGAAACCTTCCGCTTCGACGACGCGGCGCATCGTCTCTACCACTTTGCGTGGGGCACGTTCTGCGACTGGTATCTCGAATTTACCAAGCCGATCCTGCAGGGCGACGATCCGGCGGCGCGCGCAGAGACGCAAGCGACGACAGCCTGGGTATTGGCCCAGCTCGTGCACCTGCTGCACCCAGTCACGCCGTTCATCACCGAGGAGCTGTGGCGGCAGATGGCAGGGGAGGGGGCGGGGATGTTGATCCGCGCCGATTGGCCCGATCTGCCGCCCGAACTGCACGATCCGGAGGCTGCCGCCGAGATGGACTGGGTCGTCGCGGCGATCACCGCGATCCGGGCGATCCGCACCGAGGTCAACGTGCCGGCCGCTTCGCGTCTGCCGCTGCTGGTCAAGGACGCCGGCGCGACGGCGGCGGTCCGGCTTGAACGCCACGGCGAACATATCCGTCGCCTCGCGCGCATCGACCGTATCGAGATGGTCGAGGCCGTGCCGGAGGGCGGGGTCGCCGCGGTCGTAGAAGGCACGACCCTGATCCTGCGCGTCGGTGACGTGACCGATCTGGGAAAGGAGAGGGCGCGGCTGGCGAAGGAAATCGGCCGTCTCGACGCCGAACTCAAGAAGTTCGCGCAAAAGCTCGCCAATCCCGCCTTTCTCGCCAAGGCCAAGCCGGAGGTGGTCGAGGAACAGCGCGAGCGTGAGGCCGATGCGCGGCGCGATCGCGACCGGCTGCAAACCGTCTACGAACGCATCGCCGCCGGGTAAGATCGATCGGCCCGGTCTCGGACCGCTCATTGTATACGCGCCGCCGGCATGAGGCGCGAACGCCGCGAAAATTGCCATAATCGTCGTGCATGCTGTGTCCTGGATGGACAGGCGACGAGGCATGGCGGTGCATTCCCTGTAATTCCCTGCTCGGCGCTGGAAAAATCCCTGTTCCGGTTCGCCGGCTTCCCTGTTTCGCTCTTACGGAAAATCCCGCAAGTCCTCGTCCGCAATACGCAAAGCCGGCGGAATCCGGGGCCGGGCTGGAAAATTCCCGCGCCGCCGGGAATTTCAGGGAATTTGCCCCGAGGCGCCCCGGCTCCGGCCTTTCCTAGCGCTCGCCGCAGGGCAGCGGGGTACGCACCGGCACCAGTGGCATCTGTTCGAGGATAAAGGCCGCATGCCGCCTCGCCTCCGGGCCGGGGCGGGTGGCCGAACGATCGAGCGGATCGGGCAATACGGCGGCGAGGCGCGCCGCCTCGCGTCCGCTCAGCGCCGCCGCCGGCTTGCCGAAATAGTGCCGCGCGGCGGCCTCGGCGCCGTAGACGCCGGAGTCCCATTCGACAATGTTGAGATAGACCTCGATGATCCGCCGCTTGCTCCAGGCCAGCTCGAGCAAGCCGGTGAACCAGGCTTCGAGCGCCTTGCGCGGCCAGTCGCGGCCCGGCCACAGGAACAGGTTTTTGGCGGTCTGCATCGAGATCGTGCTGGCGCCGAGCAGGCGGCCGCGCCCGCGCCGGTAACGCTCCCAGGCCGCCTCGATCGCCTCCCAATCGAACCCATGATGCTGGCAGAACCGGGCATCCTCGCCGGCCACCACGGCGCGCACCAGGTTGGGCGAGATCGCGTCCAGCGCGCGCCAGCTTTTGGTCAGGCCATAACCCTGCGCCGCCCGAATCAGCATCAGCGGGGTGGCTGGAGGCGGCACAACGCGGTACAGCGCCACCAGCGCGATCGAGGCGATTACAAATAGCGTACAGAGCAGGAAGAGGCCGCGGCCGATCCGTCGCCACGGCGAGCGCCGCCGGGCGTTAGCGACGCTATCCGCCGAACGGGTTCGGTTGCTCGCATCGCGACTGGCCATGCGGGTCAGAACGCCGCTTCGCTCGCGGGGCGTGCCAGGATTACATCCATTGCGGTTGCGGGTTGCGGGGCGGAGGACTAAGACCCTGCGAGCTTTAGCCGAAGGAGACAAGCCCGTGGCGCGCGGAGCCGATCAGCACCAGAACCCGCAATCCGACATTGAGATCGCCCAAGCGGCGACGATGCGCCCGATCGGCGAGATCGCAAGCAAGCTCGGGATCCCTGACGAGGCCACATCGCCCTACGGCCGCTACAAGGCGAAAATCGGCCTCGACTACATCGAGACACTGAAAGACCGGCCGAACGGCAAGCTGGTCCTCGTCACGGCGATCACCCCGACGCCGGCCGGCGAGGGCAAAACGACGACGACGGTCGGGCTCGGCGACGCGCTGAACCATATCGGCAAAAAGGCCATCATCTGCCTGAGGGAGCCGAGCCTCGGGCCGAGCTTCGGAATGAAGGGCGGCGCGGCCGGCGGCGGCTATGCCCAGGTCGTGCCGATGGAGGACATCAACCTCCATTTCACCGGCGATTTCCACGCGATCGGCGCCGCGAACAACCTGCTGGCCGCGCTGGTCGACAACCACATCTATTGGGCCAACGAACTCGGCATCGACTCGCGCCGCGTCACCTGGCGCCGCGGCCTCGACATGAACGACCGCGCGCTGCGCTCGATCGTCTCCTCGCTCGGCGGGATCGCGAACGGCTTCCCGCGCGAGGATGGGTTCGACATTACGGTCGCATCCGAGGTCATGGCGATTTTCTGTCTCGCCAGCGACCTTGCCGACCTGAAGCGGCGGCTCGGCAACATCATCGTCGGCCAGACCCGAGCGCGCGAGCCGGTGCGCGCCAGCCAGCTGAAGGCGGCCGGGGCGATGGCGGTGCTGCTGAAAGACGCGATCGCGCCCAACCTCGTCCAGACCCTGGAAAACAACCCCGCCTTTATCCATGGCGGGCCGTTCGCCAACATCGCGCATGGTTGCAACTCGGTGATCGCAACCAAGACCGCGCTGAAGCTTGCCGACTACGTCGTCACCGAGGCCGGGTTCGGGGCCGATCTCGGGGCCGAGAAATTTATCGACATCAAATGCCGCAAGGCGGGGCTGAAGCCCGACGCGGCGGTCGTCGTCGCGACCGTGCGCGCCCTCAAGATGCATGGCGGCGTGGCGCGCGATCAGCTGCGGACCGAAAATGTCGCGGCGCTCGAAGCCGGGTTCGCGAATCTCGAACGCCACCTCGAAAACCTGCGCGGGTTCGGTATCCCGGCGGTGGTCGGGGTCAACCGCTTCAGCGCCGATACCGAGGCCGAACACGCCAAACTGCGCGAACTGTGCGCCAGGAACGAGGTCGAGCTGGTGATATCCGACCACTGGGCATCCGGTGGCGAGGGCGCCGCGCCGCTGGCCGAGGCGGTGGTGCGCGTCGTCGACAAAACCCCGGCAGATTTCAAGTTTCTCTATCCCGACGACATGCCGTTGCGCGACAAGATCAAGACAATCGCGCAGAAGATCTACCGGGCGCGCGACATCGCCTGCGACGGCGCGGTCGAGAACCGGCTCGCCGAATTGCAGAAGGGCGGGTTCGGGAATTTCCCGGTATGCATCGCCAAGACACAGTACAGCTTTTCGACCGACGCCAACGCCAAGGGGGCGCCGACCGATCACATCCTCGGCGTGCGCGAGGTCCGGCTGTCGGCCGGGGCGGAGTTCGTCGTCGCGATCTGCGGCGAGATCATGACGATGCCCGGCCTGCCGCGCGTCCCGGCCGCCAACAGTATCGACCTTACCGAGGACGGGCGGATCACGGGGCTGTTCTGAGGCGCCCCTGGGGAGCGGACCGATGAAGCTCGACGATGCTGAGGTGATGGCATTTCCGAAGAAGCTCGTCGAGCATACGATTCTCGGGCTGCAACCGCCGCTGAACCGCCATTTGGTCAAACTGGTGGCGTTTGATTTCCCGGCCGAAACGCGCCGCCATTTCCGGCGCGAGGTGGAAAATCGGCTTGAGGAAATCCAATCTTTGCGCTTCAAACCGAATAATAGGACGGGGCCGGCAAGATTCTACTTCGATCTCCTATTTGATTACCCGTTCGGGGGCGTCGAAATACAAAACATGCGGCGGATGATGGATTTGATGCAGCGGCAATCCGACGGCACGCGCCCGACCAAGACGGCGGAAGAAACGGTCGCGTGGCTGCGCGACTTTCACAGCCGGCTTGCTGAGCGGCTGCACGATGGCGAGGACGTGCTCGACATGATCCCTGAGTGACGGCGGCGGCGGAATGAACCTCGATGCGGTAAAGCGCTGGCGGCGGGAGGAGCGCGAACGGCTGATCGCGCTGCGCCAGGGGATGCCGGCCGACGAGAGGCGCCGACACGGCCTCTCGATAGAGACCGAATTGCGTGCTGTCCTGACGACGCGGCCCGGCATTCTCGGCGTCTACTGGCCGTTTCGCGCCGAGTTCGACCCGCGGCCGCTGATCGATTGGACTATCGCCGCCGGCCGCACGGTCGCCCTCCCGGTCGTAATCGACAAGAAAGGGCCGCTCGAATACCGCGCCTGGCGCCCCGGCGAGAGGCTGGTCGACGGTGTCTGGAACATTCCGGTTCCGGAGAAGCGCGACGTCGTTACACCGGCGATCGTCCTCGCGCCGCTGGTTGGTTTCGACGGCGCGTGCTATCGCCTCGGCTATGGCGGTGGCTATTTCGACCGGACGCTGGCAAGCCTGTCGCCGCGGCCGCTGGCGATCGGCGTCGGTTTCGAGTTCCAGTTGCTGGATACCATCCACCCGCAGGACTTTGACATTCCGATGGGCGTAATCGTCACCGAAACCGGCACGCGCCGCCGGTGACCGGCCCGGCCTCCTCAAGCCTCTGGCGCCGCGCGACGCGGCCGGCCGCGTCGCGGGCGCGGCGGCTCGGGGGAGGCTTCGCTCTCCCCTGCCGCGATTTCCTGCCGGATGCTGCCGCGCCCAAGGCCGAGCTGCTTGGCAAGGCTGGACCGCTGCTTGGAATAGTTAGGCGCGGTCAGCGGGTGCTCGATCGGCAAACTCCAGCGCTTCAGGTACTGCTCGCCTGACAGACCGTGGCGGGTGCTCAAATGCCTCCGAAGCATCTTGCCCTTCCAGCCGCATTCGAGGCACACGACAGCGTCGCGCTGCACCGAGCGCCGCAACGGCACGGCCGGCATCGGCGCGCCCGGCGGCTCACCCGGTCTCGCGAGCCTATCGAAGATTCGGTGCACCGAGCTGATCAGCTCGGGTATCTGTTCCGGCGCCACATTGTGGTGCGACACGTAGCTGGCGATGATTTTTGTGACAAGCTGGGGATAGGCGCCTTGATATTTCGGTTCATTGGCCATTTTCTTCCCCCGTTTGGCATTCAGTGTAACACGCGGCAGGGCGACGAGCGCAAGTCGGCGTTTCCCAGGCTGTGTCGGTGAAAGGGCGCTGTTGCTGCCCCGGAAATGGGTTCAGGACGCGCCGCATTGCTGCCATATTGCGTTGCTAGGCCGCGAGCCAACAAGGTCGGCTGAATAGCCGGAACGGACGCGGCGGCCCCGACATTCCACTCCTTTCTGATCCGGGAACCGAAATGGCCGGCCATTCGCAATTCAAGAACATCATGTACCGCAAGGGCGCGCAGGACAAAAAGCGTGCCAAAATTTTCACAAAGATCATCCGGGAGCTGACGACGGCGGCGCGCTCGGGTCTGCCCGATCCCGCCGCCAATCCGCGGCTGCGCGCCGCGGTGCTGGCGGCGCGGCAGGCCAATATGCCGAAAGACACGGTCGAGCGCGCGATCAAGCGCGGCGCCGGCGGTGAGGGCGCCGAGGCTTACGAGGAGGTGCGTTACGAAGGCTACGGCCCGGGGGGCACGGCGCTGATCGTCGAGGCCCTGACCGACAACCGCAATCGCACGGCCAGCGAGGTGCGCGCTGCCTTCGCCAAGGCCGGCGGATCGCTCGGGGAAACAAACAGCGTCAGTTTCCAGTTCGAGCATGTCGGCGAAATCGCCTATCGCGCAGGTGCGGCGAGTGCCGACGAGATGCTGGAAGCAGCGATCGACGCCGGCGCCGGCGATGTCGTCAGCGATGCCGACGGGCATGTCGTGATCTGCGCACCGGAGGATTTCAACAGCGTACGCGATGCGCTCGAGACTCGATTCGGTCCGGGCGAATCGGCAAGGCTGGGGTGGCGTCCGCTCAACAGCGCGGCGATCGATGAGGAAACCGCGGCAGGCTTGTTCAAGCTGATCGAAACGCTGGAAGACAGCGACGACGTGCAAAACGTTTACGCCAATTTCGAGGTGGGCGACGAGGTGCTGGCGCGCCTGAGCGCGTGAGCCGGGGTAGAAGCGCTTTTGTCGAGACGGCAAAGCCGGCATTCTGTCGCTGAAGACGGGTGCCTTGGGGGAAGGTGAATGCGGGTTCTCGGCCTGGATCCGGGCCTGCGCCGTACCGGTTGGGGGGTCATCGACGTCGCCGCGAACCGGCTGACCCATGTCGCCGACGGGGTCGTGCATGCGCCGACCGACGGCCCGTTAGCCGAACGTCTCGTATCGTTGTTCCGGCAACTCGGGGAAGTGCTGGGACGGTTCCGGCCGGACGAGGCGGCGGTCGAGGAAACCTTTGTGAACAAGAACGCGGCCTCGACATTGCGGCTCGGCGTGGCTCGCGGGGTCGTGCTGCTGACGCCCGCCGAGCGCGGGGTTCCGGTGGCGGAATATTCCGCGAATATGATCAAGAAGTCGGTTGTTGGAGCCGGGCACGCTGGAAAGCAGCAGGTCCAGCTGATGGTCAGGCGGCTGCTGCCTGGTTGCACAATCGCCGAACCGGACGCGGCCGACGCGCTCGCCGTCGCGATCTGCCATGCGCATCACGCCGACACGGTGCGGGCCTGGCAGGCGCGGTCGGTCGCCGTGACGGCCGGCGCCGGGATTGCCGCAAACCCGGTGCGATGATCGCGATGCTGCGATGATCGCAAAGCTCTCCGGGACGCTCGACTCGATCGGGCCGGACGGCGCGGTGATCGATGTCGGCGGGGTCGGGTATCTCGCCTTCTGCTCGACGCGCACGCTCGGACGGCTGCCGCCGGCCGGCGCCGCGGTTCGGCTCCTTATCGAGACGCATGTGCGAGAGGACCACATCCATCTTTACGGCTTTATCGATGCGATCGAGCGCGACTGGTTTCGGCTGCTAACGACCGTGCAGGGGGTCGGCGCCCGGCTCGCGCTGGCGGTGCTGTCGGCGGTCGCGCCGGAGGCGCTGACGCTCGCGATCGCGGCGCAGGACAAGACGGCTCTGTCGCGTGCCGATGGAGTGGGGCCGCGGCTTGCCGGGCGCATCGTAAACGAATTGCGCGATAAGGTCGGAGCTGTCGGGCTGGCGTCCGCTTTCGCCGCGTCCGCTGTCGGCGCTCCGGCCGGGGGCGCCGATCTGGCGGGGACGGTAGCCGACGCGGTTTCCGCTCTCGAAAACCTCAAGATTGGCCGCGCCGAAGCCTATGGGGCGGTCATCGCGGCGGCGCGGCGGCTCGGCGATGGCGCCGCGGTCGAGGCGCTGGTCGCGGCCGGCCTGCGAGAGCTCGGTCAGGCGCAGAACAGGCAGCTGCCGTGAAAAACGCGGCGCCTCGGGTGGTCGCGGCCGAGCCGCATGACGGCGACGCGGCCGAAGCCTCGGTCCGTCCGCTGGCGCTCGACGAGTTCGTCGGTCAGCGGCAATTGCGCGACAATCTTAGGGTCTTTATCGAGGCCGCGAAGAGCCGGCGCGAGCCGCTCGATCATGTGCTGTTTTTCGGACCGCCCGGTCTCGGCAAGACGACGCTGGCGCAGATCGTTGCGCGCGAACTCGGCGTCGGCTTCCGCGCGACCTCCGGCCCGGTGATCCAGCGGGCCGGCGACCTTGCCGCGCTCTTGACCAATCTGCAGCCGCGCGACGTGCTGTTCATTGATGAAATCCACCGGCTCGCGCCGGCTGTGGAGGAAATCCTCTACCCGGCGATGGAGGATTTCCAGCTCGACCTGATCATCGGCGAGGGTCCGGGGGCGCGCTCGATCCGCATCGACCTGCCGCCGTTTACGCTGGTCGGCGCCACGACCCGCTCGGGACTGATCACCAGACCGTTGCGCGAGCGTTTCGGCATTCCGCTGCGGCTCCAGTTTTATCAGCCCGACGAGCTGGCTCGGATCGTTGGGCGCGGCGCCCGGATCCTAGATTTCGACCTCAGTCCCGACGGGGCCGCCGAGATCGCGAGGCGGGCGCGCGGCACACCGCGGGTCGCGATGCGCCTCCTGCGCCGCATACGAGATTTCGCCGCGAAGCAGCCGGTCGCCAGCGTCGACGCCGCGGATGCCGATGGCGCGCTGTTGCGGCTCGAGGTCGATTCGCGCGGGCTCGACGGGATGGACCGCCGCTATCTGCGCGCGATCGCCGAGAATTACGGCGGCGGTCCGGTTGGTATCGAAACGATGGCCGCGGTCCTTGGCGAGCAGCGCGACGTCATCGAGGAGGTCGTCGAACCGTATCTGATGCAGCAAGGCTTCATACAGCGCACGCCGCGCGGCCGCACGCTGACCGAGATCGCCTATCGCCACCTGGATCTGCCTCCGCCGGCATTGCCGACGCAGCTCGATCTGCTGGGGGACATGAGCGAGGTGGGCGATCTGACGTGAAAGACCGACAGTACGCAGGTTGTCGATTTGAGGTGCGGGGCGCCGCACGATGAGCGAGGCGACACTTCCCGGTCTCGTTCATACAATGAAGCTGCGCGTCTATTACGAGGACACCGACGCGAGCGGCGTCGTTTATCACGCCAACTACCTCAAGTTCGCCGAGCGCGGGCGCACCGAGATGATGCGGGCGTTCGGCTTCGCGCATAGCGGCATCGCCGCCGCGACGGGCACTGTCTTCACCGTCACGAGGGCCGCCGCGGATTTTCGGCTGCCAGCGCGCCTCGACGACCTTCTGGAGATCGAGACGCGAATCGTCGAGATCGGCGGCGCGAGGCTGCTGCTCGACCAGCGGGTCTGTCGTGACGGCGCGGTCCTCGTGGCGCTCGAAATCGTCGTCGCCTGTGTCGGTCGGGACGGCCGCGCGCGGCGGATTCCGCCGGCGCTGCGCACCGCGCTTGCCGCCGCCGATCATTCCTCCGTACCGCCATCAATCGTCGCAAAGACGCCATAAAAGGCCGCCATCACATGCAGCCGTTACAAACCACTACGCTCGCCGGCACCGTGTCCCCAAGCCTTTCAATGTTCGATCTGTTCCTTCAGTCGGACAGCATTGTCAAATTCGTAATGCTGATCCTGCTTCTCGCCTCGTTCTGGTCGTGGGCCGTGATCTTCGACAAGGTGCTGCGGCTGCGCCGGTTGCAGCGGGCCGCGGCCAGCTTCGAGGACACGTTCTGGTCGGGCGGCTCGCTCGACGATCTCTACGACCGGGTCGGCACCCGTCCGGCCGACCCGATGAGCGCCGTATTCGGCGCCGCGATGCGCGAATGGCGGCGCAGCGCCGCCAGGGGCCTGCTTGGCACGCCGGGGATGCGCTCCAGCCTGCAGCAGCGGATCGAGCGCGTCATGAACGTCACGGTGGGGCGCGAGATGGATCGCGTCGAGCGCTTCATGAGCTTTCTCGCGACCGTCGGCTCGACAGCGCCGTTTGTCGGTCTGTTCGGCACGGTCTGGGGGATCATGAACAGCTTCCAGGCGATCGCCGCGTCGAAAAACACGAGCCTTGCCGTCGTCGCGCCGGGCATCGCCGAGGCGCTGTTCGCGACCGCGCTCGGCCTCGTTGCGGCAATCCCGGCGGTCGTCGCCTACAACAAGCTGGCCACCGATTTCGGCCGCTATGCCGGCCGGCTCGAGGGGTTCGCCACCGAGTTCAGCGCGATCCTGTCGCGCCAATTGGACGAGAGGCAGTGAGCGATGGCCGCCTCGGCCTATAGCGGCGGTGGCCGCGGCGGCGGCCGCGGACGGGGGCGCTACAAACCGATGGCCGAGATCAACGTGACGCCGATGGTCGACGTCATGCTGGTGCTGTTGGTCGTGTTCATGGTCACCGCGCCGCTGCTGGCGGTTGGCGTGCCGGTCGATCTGCCGGAAACCGCGGCGCCCGCGATTAACGAGCCGAAGGAGCCGCTGACGATAACGGTCAACCGCGACGGCGCCATCTTCCTGCAGGAGACCGGCATCGAAGTCGATTCGCTGGTGCCGCGGCTGCAGGCGATCACCGGCGGCAATCCCGACGCCGTGCTTTATGTCCGCGGCGACAAGGCGATCAATTACGGGCGCGTGCTCGAAGTCATGAGCCTTGTCAGCGCCGCCGGTTTCCGCAAAGTGTCCCTGGTGGCGGAGATGCCGAAAACCAATCCGGCGCCGGCGCGCCAGCCGAGCCACGCGCAGCGCTAAGTGGGCGTTGCGGGTCGCGGCATGACAGCGGAGATCATTGGAGGCAGGGGGGTCGGGCGCGAAGGGGCTGGCGCCGGCAAGTGGCGCGACATAACGCTCGGCGATATGACCTCGGGCGGCATCGCCGGGTCTGCGGCGCTGCATTTGATTGTCCTCGCGCTGATCCTGCTCGGGCTGCCGAACCTGTTCCGAAAGCCGCCGCTCGAGGACACGCCGATCGCGGTGCAGCTTGTGACGATCGCGCCGGACACCCGCGCCACGCACGCGAACCCGTTCCGCCCACAACCCGACGCCAAGCCCGAACCGCCCCGTACCGAGCCCGCGCCGATCCCTGAACCGAAGCCACAGCCGCCGGCGCCAAACCCGGTGCCGCCTCCACCCGCCGCCGCAGCGCCCCCGCCACTCCCTGTTCCACCGCCCCCCAAACCCGAAGCGAAACCAGCGCCCGAGCCCGCCGCAGCGTCGCCGCCTAAACCCGAATCGAAGCCGACCCCGCCACCGCCGAAGCCGCTCGAAGCGCGAGCGCCGGCTGATCCGCCACCGCTTCCGGAACGCAAACCCAAACCGAAACCTGAGCAGCGGGTCGCGCAGCATGCACATGCCGAGACAAAGCCCGAACCGAGCCGAAAAACCAGCCCCGCGCAGACGGCCCGGGCCGAACCAAAGCCAGAGCCGAAAAAGGCGGATCCAGCGGCGTTCGGCAAGCTGCTCCAAGATCTGGAAACACGCGAGAAAAGCGAGAAGAGAGATCAGCCGGACGCCTTCGACAATCTGTTGAAGAACCTGACCCGGGATCAATCGGCTCGCACCGAGGAGCCGAAACCGGCGCCGCGCCGCATGGCGTCCCTGTCGCCGCCCTCGTCGCAGCCCAAGGCGCCGCTCGGTGCCGAGCTGACCGCCAGCGAAATCGATGTCGTGCGCCAACAACTGTCGCGGTGCTGGAACATCCCGGCGGGCGCGCGGGACGCCAAGGACCTTGTTGTCGCGATTCGCGGGACAATCGCCCCGGACGGACGGGTGCTGCAGGCAACCATCGTCGATCAGGCCAGGCTCGGCGACCCGTTTTTCCGCGCCGCGGCAGAAAGCGCGCGCCGCGCCTTTTTCCATCCGCTATGTACGCCGTTGCGTCTGCCACCGGAAAAATACGAATCGTGGAAGACGTTTGAGATCGAGTTGAGCCCAAAGGACATCTTATGAGTTGGAGTTTTGCCGTTCGCGGCGCCGCGCGCTCGGCGCTGCTGGTGGTTGCGATGCTGTTGCTCGGGTTCCCGGCGCGGGCCGAGCTGCGTCTCGACATCACGCGCGGGACGGCGCAGCCGCTGCCGATCGCGATACCGCCGCTGCCGGGTCCCGGCGACGCCGCCGCGGTCGGACGCGATATCGCGCAGGTCGTTGCGGCCGACCTCGAACGCTCGGGCCTGTTCCGTCCGGTGGACCAGCGCGCCTTCATCCAAACCGTCGCGGCCGGCGAAACGCCGCGCTTCGCAGATTGGCGCCAGATCAATGCGCAGGCTTTGGTGACCGGGTCGGTGCAGCCGCAGAGCGACGGCCGCCTCAGGGTCGAGTTCCGGCTGTGGGATGTCTTCGCCGAGCAGCAGCTCGCCGGGTTCGCGTTCACGACGACACGGCAAAACTGGCGGCGGATCGCGCATGTCATCGCCGACCAGATCTACAAGCGGATCACCGGCGAGGACGGCTATTTCGATACGCGGATCGTCTATATCGCCGAATCGGGGCCGGCGCAGGCGCGCGTCAAGCGGCTGGCGATCATGGATCAGGACGGCGCCAATCATCAGTTCCTGACCGACGGCCGCTCCCTGGTGCTGACCCCGCGCTTCTCGCCCTCGGCGCAGCAGATCACCTATCTGTCCTATGCCGGCCGGATACCGCGCGTGTACCTCTACAACATCGAAACCGGACACCAGGAGCCGATTGGCGACTTTCCGGGCATGACCTTCGCGCCCCGCTTCTCGCCTGATGGCACAAGGCTCGTCCTCAGCCGGACCGACGGTGGCGCGACGAACCTGTACACGCTCGACCTGCGCGGCCGGCGGCTGACGCGGCTGACCAACGGCAACGCAATCGATACCTCGCCGAGCTATTCGCCGGACGGCAACCGCATCGTGTTCAACTCGGACCGCGGCGGCTCGCAACAGCTCTATGTGATGAGCGCCAGCGGCGGGGAAGCGCGACGGATCAGTTTCGGTTCGGGGAAATACGGCACGCCGGTTTGGTCGCCGCGCGGCGACCTGATCGCGTTCACGAAAATCGACGGCGGATCGTTCTACATCGGTGTCATGCGGCCGGATGGTTCCGGCGAGCGGCTGCTGACGCAGGATTATCTGGTGGAGGGGCCGACCTGGGCGCCGAACGGCCGGGTGCTGATGTATTTCCGCCAGGGCCGCACCGACTCGCGCGGCGGCGGCGGCGCCTCTCAGCTTTATACGATCGACCTTACCGGCCAGAACCAGCGGGTTGTCCCTACGCCGGGCAGCGCGTCGGACCCGGCGTGGTCGCCATTGCTTCGCTAGTATAGTTGGTCGCTCGCTCCTGCCTCCGCTTTGCTGCCGGCGCCGCTGGTGCCAGGCGGCGGAGGTGGCGGCGGGTTTCGGCGTCTTGGAACGGCTTGCCGCGGCTGGCCGCGTGACTTGAAGGGGGATTTCATGCTTCTGCGTCTGACGCCCCTGGTGGGGGTGTTGCTGATACTCGCCTCCTGCAGCAACCCGTCCGAGACGTCCGGCGGGCCAGGAGGACCCGGCGGAGCCGGTGCGCCCGTCGGTCTTGGCGGCCCCGGCGGCATCGGTGCGTCGCGGTTCGGTCCGGGGTCGCAGCAGGACCTCGCCGCGACTGCCGGCGACCGGATATTCTTTGCGTTCGACAGCTCCGAGATCACGCCCGAAGCGCGGCTCGTATTGCAGCGTCAGGCCGAATGGTTGAAGCGCTACGCCAATGTGACCGTGACCATCGAAGGCCATACCGACGAACGCGGCACTCGCGAATACAATCTGGCCCTCGGAGAAAGACGGGCGCAGGCCGCGCGCAACGTGCTCGTCGCACTGGGCATACCTGACTCGCGAATATCGACGATCAGCTATGGCAAGGAACGTCCCGCCGTGCCGGGCTCGACCGAGGAGGCATATGCGCAGAACCGCCGGGCGGTGACCGTGGTAAATTGACAACCGCCCGTCAGGGGCTGCTGCGAAAAATTCGATCGAACATCGTCGCGGGCACCGGATTCCGCCCATTTTTCGCCCAAAACCGGTTCTAGTGAGTGCGGCTCGTTGTTGCCGCGTTCAGCCGGAGCATCGCGCTGCCCAGCGCACTTTATCCACGAGGCCCCGCAAGGATGTTCAGACAATCGCTCCTGCCGCGCGCTTGTCTGACGCTTGCGCTCGGTCTGCCGTTGTTCTTGGCCCAGGCATGGGGGCAGGAGCGCTCGCCATACGAGCGGCTCGACCGCATCGAGCGCGACTTGAACATGCTGCAGCGGCACGTCTATCGCGGCGCGGCGGTTCCGACCTACGCGACCGACGGCGCCGTGTCGGTCAACGCCCAGCTTCGGATGGACCGGCTCGAAGCCGAGATGCGCGACCTGACCGGCCGGGTCGAGGAATACGGAAACCGGCTCGAGCAGCTGATCAACAGGGTCGAGCAACTTGACGGGGCAAGTGGTCCACGCTTCAGCCAGGGCTCCGGTCACGCGGCTCAAGGCGCGGTCGCCGCGGCAATGCCGCCGCCGCGCTCCGGCACAGCCGGCGGATCGCCGTTGCCCGCGCGTCCACCGTCAACGCCGGACCGGCCGGTTTCCTACGGGGGCGAGCGGGCGCCGCTCGCCGATGGACCGCTACCCAACGGCCCGACCCCGATAATCGGCACCTTGACACCTCCCGGCGTATCCCCCGAGCCGCCGCAGCGCTCGACCGACTCGGCAAGTGCCGCCGCGCAGCCCTCGGCCTCGGACGGCGTGCTGCCGGGCGGGTCGGCGACCGAGCAGTACAATTACGCCTTCGGGCTTATGAAGGAAGCTAAGTACCCGGCCGCCGAAGCCGCGTTCAAGGAATTTGTTGAGGCGCACCCGAAGGATCAAATGGCCGGCAACGCGCAATACTGGCTCGGCGAAACCTATTATGCGCGCGGCAAGTACATGGAGGCGGCGAGCGCGTTCGCGGACGGGTATAAGCGTTATCCGAAGAGCGCGAAAGCGCCGGACGCACTGCTGAAACTTGGCCTGTCTCTGGCGCGCGCCGAGCAGAAGCAGAATGCCTGCGTCGCATTGGCGAAACTCGGCGACGAGTTCCCGCATGCGGCCGCATCGGTCCGTCAGCGCGCCGCCTCCGAGATGAAAAAGCTGGGCTGCTGATCGAGATCAAACTGGCATGCATTCCGCGCCGCTGACGCTGCCGGAATTCGGGGCCAGCCTTGCGGCGATCGGCGGGTTCGAGACGCGGCCGCTTGTCGTGGTCGGGGTATCGGGCGGGCCAGACAGCATGGCGCTGATGTTGCTCGCCGACCGTTGGGCGCGAGCGCGTGGCGGTCAGGCGTGGGGGCTTACCGTCGACCATGGGCTGCGCGGCGAAAGCGCGGACGAGGCGCGGAGGGTCGGGGCATGGCTCGGCGGTCGGGGGATCCCACACGATATTCTGAGCTGGTCGGGACCAAAGCCGGAGAGCGGCATCCAGGAGGCGGCACGCGAGGCGCGTTACCGCCTGCTGACGGCCTGGTGCCGCGATCGCTATTGTCTGCACCTGCTGACGGCGCATCATCTCGAGGATCAGATCGAAACGCATCTGATCCGGCGCCGCGCCGGCAGCGGCGTCGACGGGCTCGCCGGAATGTCGGCGGTGCGCGAACTGGTCGGATGCCGCTTGGTGCGGCCGCTGCTCGCGGTGTCGCGGGAGCAACTGGCTGCGCTGCTCGCGGCCGAGCGACAGCCCTTTCTGCGCGATCCAAGCAACCTGAACCCAGTCTTCGAACGCGCCAGGCTGCGGTTGGGCCGTCACCAGAAAACGCTCCCTCCCGCACTGGGGGAGAGGGTCGGCGTGGGGAGGCGGCCGCCGGTACCGCCGCTTGGCTCATCCGGCCCGTTGCGCGGTGCGGAAGAGGGTTTGTCGGGTCGCGACGCTGTCTCGCTGGCTGCCGAAATCCAGGCCTTCGCCCGCGCGCGGATCGCGAACGAGGGGATGGTCGATGCGCTGGGCGCCCGCGCGGTGGCGCTGCACCCGGCCGGCTTCGGAGTGCTTGATCCGGTGATGCTCGCCGCTTCCACGCCGGAGGCGATCGAGCGTCTGCTGTCGCGGCTCGTCGTGTGTCTTGGCGGGTTGCGCTACCCGCCACGACGGGAGCGGCTGGCCCGTCTTTATTCCGCGCTCACGCGGGAGCCGGGACGGGTGCGCACGCTCGGCGGCTGTCGTTTCGTTCCGTGGCGGGGCCGGATGCTGATCTTGCGCGAGCTTGCCGCCGCCGAGGCTCCGGTCCTGCTCGAACCCGGCGCCGACTTGCTTTGGGACCGACGCTTTGCCCTCGCGCTGTCGCCGAAAGCGGCCGGTCCGCTCACGTTCGGGTATCTCGGCCAGCACGCCGATGCGGCACCGAGGGGAGATTTCGGGCAGATGCCGCCGTCGCTTGTTCGATCCGTACTCCCTGCATTCTGGGATGGGCTGGGTGTCGCGGGCGTGCCGCATCTGGGCTATGTCCGGCCCGGGTCGAGTGTTTCGATGAAGCTTTCGTTTCGGCCTCTCAGACCGCTGATACAGCCGAGCTTTACAGTTGTTTAGAGAGTAGAGCATCCTATCTGTTGCTGGCGCGGTACCTCCGGCATTGGCGCATCGGACGCGGTGCCGAAGGCGTAGGGAAAGGCCTTTAGCGTGAACAATTTCGGCAAGAATCTCGCCCTGTGGATCGTCATAGGGCTGCTTCTCGTCGCTCTTTTCAACCTCTTCCAGACTTCCTCGACCCGTGGCCCGCAATCGACGCTCGCGTTTTCGGATTTCGTTTCCGAGGTTAATCGCGGACAGGTTACGGACGTCACGATCCAGGGCAGCAATATCAGCGGCCATTTCGCCGATGGACGTGCCTTCAGCACCTACGCCCCGTCCGATCCGGGCCTGGTGGGCCGTCTGATCGACAAGGGTGTGCGGATCACCGCGGCGCCGACCGAGGAGAACGTCCCGTCGCTGTTCGGCGTGCTGGTATCGTGGTTTCCGATGCTGCTGCTGATCGGTGTCTGGATTTTCTTTATGCGCCAGATGCAGGGCGGCGGCGGCCGAGCGATGGGTTTCGGCAAAAGCCGTGCGCGGCTGCTGACCGAAAAGGTCGGCCGCATCACGTTCGAGGATGTCGCCGGTATCGACGAGGCGAAGCAGGAACTAGAGGAGATCGTCGAGTACCTGAAGGATCCGCAGAAATTTCAGCGGCTCGGCGGCAAGATCCCGAAGGGCGTGTTGCTGGTCGGCCCGCCCGGCACCGGCAAGACGCTGCTGGCGCGCGCGATCGCCGGCGAGGCGAACGTGCCGTTCTTCACGATCTCCGGTTCGGACTTTGTCGAGATGTTTGTTGGCGTCGGCGCCAGCCGCGTGCGCGACATGTTCGAGCAGGGAAAGAAGAACGCGCCGTGCATCATCTTCATCGACGAGATCGATGCGGTCGGGCGGCACCGCGGCGCCGGTCTCGGCGGCGGCAACGATGAGCGCGAGCAGACCTTGAACCAGTTGCTTGTCGAGATGGACGGGTTCGAGGCAAACGAGGGCGTCATCCTGATCGCCGCGACGAACCGCCCCGACGTGCTGGACCCGGCGTTGCTGCGTCCCGGACGTTTCGATCGTCAGGTGGTCGTTCCGAACCCCGACGTCGCCGGCCGCGAGAAGATCTTGAAAGTCCACATGCGCAAGGTGCCGCTGTCCTCGGATGTCGATCCGAAGGTGATCGCGCGCGGCACGCCCGGTTTCTCGGGCGCGGATCTCGCCAACCTCGTCAATGAGGCGGCGCTGATGGCCGCGCGCCGCGGCCGGCGCTCGGTTGGGATGACCGAGTTCGAGCAGGCCAAGGACAAGGTCATGATGGGCGCCGAGCGGCGCTCGATGGTGATGACCGAGGACGAGAAGAAGCTGACCGCGTATCACGAAGCCGGCCACGCGCTGTGCATGCTTTACGCCGAGGCACACGAGCCGCTGCACAAGGTCACAATCATTCCGCGCGGCCGGGCGCTTGGCGTGACGATGTTCCTGCCGGAGCGGGACAAGTACAGCCAATCAAAGATCGAGATAAAGGCAATGATGGTCAGCCTGTTCGGCGGCCGGGTCGCGGAGGAGCTGATCTTTGGCGACGATCGCGTGACTACCGGCGCCGCCGACGACATCCGCCGCGCGACCGGATTGGCGCGGCGCATGGTGACCGAGTTCGGGTTCAGCGACAAGCTCGGTCCGCTGCGCTACGCCGAAAATGAGGAGGAGGTCTTTCTCGGCCATTCGGTGACGCAGCGCAAGAATGTCTCCGACGCGACCGCCAAGATGATCGACGAGGAGATCCGTCGCATTGTCGATGAGGGCGAACGTACTGCGCGCGAGATTTTGACCGCCCATCTGGAAGAGCTTCACCTGCTGGCGAAGGGATTGCTCGAATACGAAACGCTTTCGGCCGATGAGATCCACCGCGTTATCAAAGGCGAGCGGATCGTCAGGGAGACCACGGCGTCGCCCGCGCCCGAAGAGCGCCCGGGCCGACGCAGCTCGGTGCCTCCTTCGGGCCGGCCGAGCGGGATCGGTCCGGAACCTGAACCGCAGCCGGGCGGCTGACCAAAGCACCTTGATACCGGAGACTGATGTACCGGCAGCAACTTAACAATCCGGTCGCGGCTTTCTGGTATTGTTCAGCACCGGCCGCATTGCGGCCGGGGCGTTTTATTTGGTCTGGGGGGTTGTCGCGGGATGACGCGTAAGCTTTTCGGGACGGACGGCATTCGCGGTACCGCGAACAGCGAGCCGATGACCCCGGAGACGGCGTTGAAGGTAGCCATGGCCGTCGGCGAGTGTTTTCGCAACGGAACCCATAAGCACCTCGTCGTGATCGGCAAGGACACCAGGCTGTCCGGCTATATGCTGGAGCCGGCGCTGACCGCCGGGTTTATCACGATGGGTATGGATGTCGTCCTGATCGGTCCTTTGCCGACCCCGGCGGTGGCGATGCTGACCCGCAGCCTGCGGGCCGATATCGGAGTCATGCTGTCGGCCTCACACAACCCGTATGCCGATAACGGCATCAAACTGTTCGGCCGCGACGGCTACAAACTGTCGGACGAGCTCGAAGCAAAAACCGAGGAGACGCTCGCGAAGGGTCGGTTCCACCGCGCCCCGCCCGGTGAGCTCGGTCGCGCCAAGCGGCTCGAGGATGCTGGGGGCCGCTATATCGAGTTCGTCAAGCAAAGCTTTCCCAAAGGGCTGCGCCTGGATGGGCTCCGGGTCGTCGTCGACTGCGCGCATGGCGCCGCCTACAAGGTCGCGCCGACAGTGCTGTGGGAGCTCGGCGCGGAGGTGTTCCCGATCGCCGTCGCGCCGGACGGGCTGAACATCAACCGCGAATGCGGCGCTCTCGCGCCTGAGCAGATGCGGCAGGAGGTGCTGGCGCGGCGCGCCGATATCGGCATCGCGCTCGATGGCGACGCCGACCGGCTGATCGTCGCCGACGAGGGCGGTAACATCCTCGACGGCGACCAGCTGATGGCGCTGATCGCGACGAGCCTGGCGCGCAACGGCCGGCTCGCCGGCGGCGCCCTGGTCGCGACGGTCATGTCGAATCTGGGCCTCGAGCGCTGTCTTGGCGCGCGCGGGATCGGGTTGCACCGAACCGCGGTCGGCGATCGTTACGTTGTCGAGAAAATGCGCAGCCTCGGCTGCAATCTCGGCGGCGAGCAGTCCGGACACATCATCCTCAGCGATTACGCGACGACCGGCGACGGGCTGATCGCGGCGTTGCAGGTCATGGCGGCGATCGTCGAGACCGGCAAACGCGCCAGCGAGATCTGCCGGGTTTTCGAGCCGATCCCACAGCTGCTGCGCAACGTGCGCTTTGGCCAGGGACAGCCGCTCGAGTCGCGCCGCGTGCGTCAGGCGATTGACGAAGGCGAGGCTCGCCTCGGGGCGGCGGGCCGGCTTGTGATCCGTAAATCGGGAACCGAGCCGGTGATCCGGATCATGGCCCAGGGCGAGGACGAGGATTTGCTGGCGGGCGTCGTCGACGCGATCTGCGCCGAGGTCCTGGCGGCCGCGCGGGCCGTGGACAGCCCCGACATGCCGGCCCAAGCCGCCGAATAGCGGCTGCGCCACCGTTCGGTGCGAGACATGCGCGCGTTATTCCGACGCCTGGGTGGACGATGAAGGGGCGGGTGCTGATCGTCGCCGGCTCCGATTCGGGTGGCGGCGCCGGCGTTCAGGCGGACATCAAAACCGTGACAATGCTCGATGGGTTCGCCGCCACGGCGATCACGGCATTGACGGCCCAGAACACGCTTGGTGTTTTCGGGATATTGCCTGTCCCGCCCGAATTTATCCGGAAGCAGATCGACATTGTGCTCGACGATATCGGGGCCGACGCGGTCAAAACCGGCATGCTGCACGACGCGGCCGTTATCGAGACCGTTGCCGCGGCGTTATCCGGGCGCGCGTCCGGCGTGCCGCTCGTTCTCGATCCGGTCATGGTTGCGAAAGGCGGCGCGCCGCTGATCGAGCCGGCGGCAATCGATGCCCTGAAGCGCCTTCTCGTGCCGCGCGCGGCGGTGCTGACACCAAATCTGCCGGAGGCCGAAATCCTCGCTGGAAGCCGGATCGATAGCGTCGAGGCGATGCATGAAGCCGCCGATATCCTGTTGGCGCTCGGCTGCCGCGCGGTGCTTTTGAAGGGTGGGCACCTTGCCGGCGATACCGTGCACGACGTGCTCGCGACCGAAGCCGAGCAACGTGTCTGGAGCCATCCTCGCATCGAGAGTCGTCATACGCACGGTACCGGCTGCACCCTCGCGTCGGCGATCGCCGCCGGCTTGGCCCAGGGTCTCACGACCGGGGACGCGGTCGAGCGGGCGCGGGTTTATGTCCGCGCCGCCATTGCCACTGCGCCCGGTATCGGCCGCGGCCACGGTCCGCTCGATCACGCGCACCCGCTGCGCGCGCGGCAGGCGGCGCAATAAACGGCCGCATCATGCGAATTCCGCTGTACCAGATCGATGCCTTCGCCGAGGGGCCATTCACCGGCAATCCGGCGGCCGTGTGCCCGCTCGACCGATGGCTGCCGGCCGAAGCGATGCAGGCGATCGCGGCGGAGAACAACCTCTCCGAAACCGCGTTTTTCGTTCCCGAGGGCGACTCCTATCGGTTGCGCTGGTTCACGCCGAGCGTCGAGGTCGATCTGTGCGGCCACGCGACATTGGCGTCGGCGTTCGTGGTCTTCCGCTACCTCGCCCCCGAACGCGGCAGCGTAACTTTTCAGACCGAAAAAGCCGGGCCGCTGACGGTCGGGCGCGGCGGCGAGGATCTGGTGCTCGATTTTCCGTCGCGGCCGGCGCTGCGGTGCGCCCCCTCGGAAGCGGTCGCCGCGGCGCTCGGCAAACCTCCGACGGCGCTGTTGGCGGCGCGCGATTATCTTGCCGTATACCAGCGGGCCGAGGATGTCGCCGGGCTTGCCCCCGACTTCGCCGCGGTGGCCGCCCTCGACAGGTTCGCCGTGATCGCGACCGCGCCGGGGGCTGGTGGCGTCGATTTCGTGTCGCGCTTTTTCGCGCCGGCTCACGGAGTCCCCGAGGATCCAGTGACCGGCTCGGCGCATTGCACGCTGATCCCGTATTGGGCGGAGCAGCTCGGTAAATCCCGGCTCGCCGCGCGGCAATTATCGCCGCGCGGCGGCCGTCTGACGTGCGGCTTCCATGGCGACCGGGTAACGATCGCCGGCCGCGCCGTCCTTTATCTGGAAGGCACTATCACGATCTGATAGCTCGCCGCAGAAGAGGGCTCCGCTGTTCGGATCAGAAGGAAATGCTTTAAGGAGAGGGCTTCATGCTACGTCTCGCAGCCGCAACGATGTGGCTTGTCTTCATGGCGGGAGCAGCCGTCGCTCAGGACAAGCCGACGATCCAAAAGCTCAACGATCAGTGGGTCGCCGCTTTCAACAAGGGCGATTCCCATGCGGTGGCTGAATTGTATGCCGATGACGCCTACGTCCTACCCGCCGGCGGCGAGATGGTTCACGGGCGCCAGGCGATCCAGGGCTTGTGGGACACGACGATGAAGCAGCTCGGCGATGCCAAGCTGACCGCCATCGACGTGCAGCCGCTCGGGCCGGATGCGGCGCGCGAGATCGGCACGTTCAACTTCAAAACAAAGAGCAATACCCCTCAGGACGTCAGCGGCAAATACGTTGTCGTCTGGCGCAAAATCAATAATCAATGGAAGCTGGCGACCGACATTTGGAACATGAACAAATAGCCGCGCGACAAGCGGCAAAAGCGGCGGCGTTTTGGCGCACCGCCAGGTTTTCGTCTTCCATTCAATGTCTGGCTGGTTACATTTTGTAGAGAACTTACAAGGACTGATTATGCTTGCGATCGGCCAGGACCGTTCGGCGCTGTTGATCATCGATTTCCAACAACGACTGATGCCGGCCATCGAGGACGGGGCTGCCGTCGTGGCCAATGCGCGTCGACTGCTTCAGGCGGCGGAGATGCTCGGGGTCCCGATCCTGTTTACCGAGCACAATGCCGGCGGGCTCGGTCCGACGATCGCCGAGTTGGCCGACTACGCCGACAGCCGATTGGCGCACAAGATCACATTCGACGCGTGCCGCATGGTGGGCTTTCTCGATCGGCTCGGGGATCGGAGCGACATCGTCGTTGCCGGCTGCGAGGCGCATGTCTGTGTGATGCAGACCGCGCTCGGGCTGCTCGATGCCGGCAGGCGTGTCTATCTGGTACGCGATGCCGTCGGCTCGCGGCGCTCCGAGAGCAAGGAGACCGCGATCGCGCGCCTAGCTCGGCACGGCGCCGAAATCGTCACCACGGAGATGGTTGCCTTCGAGTGGCTCGGCACGGCCGAGCATCCCCGGTTTCGCGACATCATTGCGTTGATAAAATAGGCCCCCGGGGGCCGTCGGGATCAAGAGAGAGGCGAGCTGATCTCGTCCGTTTCGGCCGCTTCGAGCAGCGGCATCCAGCCGGTCGCGGCCTTCGACAAGCGCAGCGAGGCGGCCGCTTCCTCGTAAAGCCCGCGCGCCTCGCTCGCGGGGCCTCGGCGGACGCCGAGCGCGATAACCCGCACCGTGTGTTGCCAGCCGCCTTGCGACAGCCTAACGATGTCCCCGATCCGCACCGCCTGATTGGCCTTCGTGACCGGATTTCCGTTTAGCGTGACGACGCCGGCGGTACAGAGCCGCGCCGCCAATGACCGGCTCTTCACAAACCGGGCGAACCACAGCCATTGGTCGAGGCGGGTTTTGGCGCGTCCGGGGGCGCGCTCGAGTGCGGTATCAGTCGCGATCAAGCGAATCGCAGCTCCTTTAATTTGGCGAAAGGATTATCGTTTCGGATAGCGGCGGGACGCCCGCGCTTTCGGGTCTCGGATGCACGCCGGCGCGGTTGGGCGACGAAGAACTCGCGATCGCCCTCGATGACGGCGCGATAGCCGAGCGCCAGCAAGACCCCGCGCAGCGCGTCGGGCGCCACGCCGCCCGATGCAGCCAATTCCGCGTCGGCGGCAAATGCGCCGGCGCGCGAGCGGCGGCGGGCCGCCGCCGCCAATCGCTCGAGACGGTCGGGCCGCAGCGCGAGACCGGCTACGACCCGCCGCCCGATAGCGGCATAGAAGGTAATCGGAACATCCGGGTCGATCGCGATCGCCCTGCCGAGGCGGCGTCCGCCCGGCAGTCTCGGCGCGGTGCCGCCATGCCATACCGCCCAGAGCAGCGCCCGGAACCGAACCGCATCCGGGCCGAGCAGCGGCTCCACATAAATCGTCTCCGTTCCGAACCGCACTCCCAGCCGGGAGAGCGCCCGACGGCTTGCCCGGTCGAGCGATTTGAGGGCCGCCGCGACCTCATCGGTGGGCACGCAACCGAGCGCGGCCGACAACTGGAAGACGATGGCGCGGGCCGGCCCGGGGAGGTTCAATACCTGCGCCGCGAACAGCGGAGCCAGCCGGCACTCGATCTCGCCGCGGACAAAACCCTGCAACCGGCGGCGGACCCGCTCGCGCGCCTCGCCCCGTAGAAGGTCGCCCGCCCGCACCTCCACGCTCGGCGCGAGTATCGTAACCCCGGCGGTCAGCTTGCCGACCGGTTCGCCGTGCCACAGTATGTTGCCGTTCAGATCGAGCGATAACGCGTCGTCGCTCTCGCGGGCAAGGCGCATCGCGCGCGCGCCGACCTCGCCGCGCAGCACGCGGTTTGCCGCCGCGATCAGGGTGCGCATCGCCTCGCCCTCACTGGCGTCGGGAACGAAGCCGAAACCCTGTAGCTTTCCGACGTAAGCTCCCTCGACGTGCACCTCGCCATCCTTGTCGACCGAGGCCAGCAGCTCGCCCGCACCCGCCATATGCCGCACGAGAAACGCCGACCGCCGGTCGACAAAACGCTGTGTGATGCGGTCGTGCAGCGCGTCCGACAGGCGATCCTCGATGCCGCGGGCGCGCTCCTGCCACTCCGCCGCCCCGTCGATCCACTCGCTGCGATGCGTGATGTAGGTCCAGGTCCGTATATGCGCGATGCGCGCCATCAGCGTATCGATGTCGCCGTCGAGCCGGTCGAGCTGCGCCATCTGGCTGCCGGCCCAGGCGGTGGGCAGGCGCTCCGCCGGCCCCGCGAGATGCACGAAGCAATGCGCGAGAAACCGCGCGTGGCTGTCGCTCATGACTTTGCGGAAATCCGGGATCTGACAGACCTCCCAGAGCAGCCGCACCGCGCCGGGGTTGGTCGCCAGACCGATGATATCGGCGTTGCGCGACAGCAACTGCAGCGCCCGATGGTCGTCGGCATCGCGCACCTGCACAAGGCCCGGCGCCGAGGGCCGCTCATCGAGGCTCTGCAGCAGCGCGCCGACCGAGTTGAACCGCAGATTGCTGTTGCGCCAGGAAATCCGGGTCAGCGCCTCGAAGCGGTGCTCCTCGACCGCTGACACGAGCTCCGGTTCCAAAAGGCCCTCATCGGCGGTTGTTCCGAACGTGCCGTTTGCCATATGCCTGCCGGCACGCCCGGCGATCTGACCGATTTCGGCCGGCGACAGGCGGCGCGGGCCGCGCCCGTCGAATTTCGCCAGCCGGGCAAAAGCGACATGGTCCAAATCCATGTTCAGCCCCATGCCGATCGCGTCGGTCGCGACGAGGTAATCGACTTCGCCGGCCTGGAACATCCCGACCTGCGCGTTGCGCGCACGGGGGCTGAGCGCGCCGAGCACAACCGCTGTACCGCCGCGCTGCCGCCGCACCAGCTCGGCCAGCGAAAACACGTCCGCCAGGCTGAACGCGACAACGGCGCTGCGGCGCGGCAGCCGCGTCACCTTTTTGTGCCCGGTATAGGCCAGGGTGGAAAAGCGCGGCCGACTGATGTACTCGACCTTCGGCACGAGTCGGCGCATCAGCGGCTTTATCGTGTCCGCGCCCAGGAACATCGTCTCCGTCATGCCGCGCGCGTGCAGCAGTCGCGCCGTAAAGACGTGACCGCGCTCGGGGTCCGCGCAAAGCTGGATTTCGTCGACCGCAAGAAACTCGACCGGCCGGTCGAGCGGCATCGATTCGACCGTGCAGACGAAATAGGACGGGTTCGGTGGCAGGATCTTTTCCTCGCCGGTGATCAGCGCGACTGCGCGAGCGCCGCGCAGCTTGACGATGCGGTCGTAATTCTCGCGAGCCAGAAGCCGCAACGGAAACCCGATCATGCCGGTCGGGTGGTCGAGCATGCGCTCGATGGCGAAATGCGTCTTGCCGGTATTGGTCGGCCCGAGTACCGCGACGAGGCGCGGCGCGGAACGGAGCATGGCCATGGCGCAAAGGTGCGGTTCCGACCGCCGCAGGGCAAGGGTCAAGACAGGCGCGGCGCGACTGTGCGTCGTTTTGTCAACGGCCTGCGGCGTTTGGTCCGGCTCGGGAGCATTACCACCCGGGCCGGGCCCAGGCTCGGTTTGACGCTGCGGCGCCGTCGCCCTAGAATCGACGCCTCTCTTCACGGAGGCTCGACATGGCGTTCACAATCACGCCGCTGACCCCGCACAATACCGGCGCCGAAATCCGCGGTCTCGACCTGACCAAGCCGATCGATCCCGAAACCCGCGCCGCGCTGAACCGCGCCTTCGCGCAATATCATGTGCTGGTGGCGCGCGACCAGCAGTTCGAGCCGGCCGATTTCATCCGTGCCGTGCAGATCTGGGGCGAGTTGCAGCCGCACGACAAAAAGGACCATCACATCCCCGGTTTTCCGGAGATGTACTACGTCACGAACCAGGAATTCCTCGGCGACCGGCGGATGATCCCCGGCGAGACGTTCCATAGCGACCATTCGAACCACCCGGCGCCCCCGAAGGCGACGATCCTTTACCCGGTGGAGCTGCCGAGCCGTGGCGGCGATACGCAATACGTCAACATGCACCTAGCCTATGACGACCTATCCGAGGCGATGAAGCGCCGGATCGAGAATTTAAAGGCCGTGCACGTTTATCTCAGCAAGTACAGCCCCCGTCCCCTAAAGCCGCTCAACGACGAGAGCCTCAAAGCATTGCCGCCGCCCGGCATTCACCCGCTGGTACGGGTGCATCCCGACAACGGCCGCAAGGCGCTGTTTCTGAACCCGGTCCGGATCGAGTCGATCGTCGGCTTGCCGGACGACGAGGCGCTCGATCTGGTCACCGAGCTGATGACGCACGCGACGCAGCCGAAATACGAATATCGCCATCAATGGCGTTACGGCGACATGGTGATGTGGGACAACCGCAGCGTCCTGCATAAGGCCAATCCCGATTACGACATGAACGAGCGGCGCTATCTCTATCGGCTGATGCTGAAGGGCGAGCCGCCGATCCCGATCGCCCAGGCAGCCTAGAGCCTGATCGGCTCAGATCGTAACGATCTGAGCCGTGAATCTTGCTCTAGGGTCCGTCCGGTCCGATGCAAGTCGGGCGGGTTGTGCC
>JBFXDF010000016.1:0-28503 GCA_050181375.1 Alphaproteobacteria bacterium | reverse complement strand
CTCCGGGTCATGTTGCGACGAATTAACCATGGGCAACCTAGCATGCCGCCGCCGCCGCGGACCAGACGCCGCTTCCGCCACGCTGGCATGCCGGGCGCCGCTAATCGGGGACGCGATTCTCCGAAGCGCCGATCGATTGCCGATGCGCTGCCGCTCCCGTGCCGCTCCCGCCAGGCGGGGGATGCGGAGCGCGCCCACGACGCATAATATCGAATGCAGTCTCGGCGAGGGGGTGGGGGATGCAGCTAAACCCGTATCTGACGTTCGACGGCCAGTGCGAAACCGCCTTCCGGTTCTACGAGCAGGGGCTGGGCGGCAAAATCGTCGCGATGATGACCTACGCCGACACGCCGATGGCGGAGCAGACGCCGCCGGAGATGCGCGGCAGGATCGTTCACGCGCGTCTCGTGGTCGGCGACACGGTGCTGATGGGGTCCGACGCGCCTTCCGGACGCTACGAGAAGATGCAGGGGTTTTCGGTCGCGCTCAATATCGACGAGCCGGAACGGGCCGAACGCGTCTTCGCGGCGCTGTCGGCCGGCGGCGCGGTCGCGATGCCGATCCAGGAGACGTTCTGGGCGCGCCGCTTCGGCATGCTGACCGACCGTTTCGGCACGCCCTGGATGATCAATTGCGAAAAGCCGACGTGACGGCCGCTCCGGGTGGCCGCCGACGGTAAAATCGCCATCATCTCGTGCCATGCTGGGCGCATGAAGAAGCCTGCGAGATGATATCCGCCAAACCGGCACCGCTTCGCCCGATCCCTGTTATCGGCGCGGACTTCCCTGTTCCCGAGCGGGAATTCCCTGCATGGGTCCGCGGCATGCCCTGTTCCGCGCCCCCAGGATTCCCCGCCGCTTCGCCCAGGCTGTTGAAATGACTCCGATATTTTCGGAAGACGGTGGCATCGTTGGCGGCCGGGGCGGAAAAATTCCCTGCTCGCAGCGAATTCGCCCCGCCGGCTCCGGTACGCGGTAAGGGAACAATCGATGGGGGCGGGGGAGATCGTCGCAAGCGGCATGGTGATCGAGCGCGACCTGATGGCGCCGGCGCGCGACGGGGTCATGCTCGCGACCGATATTTACCGGCCGGACGGGCCCGGCCCGTTTCCGGTGCTGCTCGAACGCACGCCGTACGACAAATCGGCGCCGAGCCGGTCGGAGCGGAGCGCCGCCGACCCGAGGCCGCGCTCGCGCCAGGAAGTCGCCGCCTATTTCGTCGCGCACGGCTACGCCGTCGCCTATCAGGACTGCCGCGGACGCTACCGCTCGGGCGGGCGGTTCACGAAATACCTCAGCGAGGCCGAGGACGGCGCCGACACGCTGGCCTGGCTGATGCGTCAGCCCTGGTGCGACGGCCGCATCGGCACGTTCGGCCTGTCCTATGCCGCGCATACCCAGGCGGCGCTCGCCTGCCTCGACCCGCCCGGGTTGCGAGCGCAATTCCTCGATTGCGGCGGCTTCTCGAACGCCTATCGCAGCGGCATACGGCACGGCGGCGCGTTCGATCTGAAGCAGGCGACCTGGGCATACCGCAACGCGCTCGCGGACGCGCGTGACCCCGAGACCCGCGCGGCGCTGGCGGCGCAGGATATCGAGGCATGGTTCCGCCGGATGCCCTGGACCAGGGGGAATTCGCCGGTCAGCGCCGCGCCCGACTACGAGGATTATCTGTTCGAGCAGTGGTCGCACGGCGTCTTCGACGACTATTGGAAGCAGCCGGGCATCTGGGCCGAGGGGTATTACGACCGCTACGCCGCGGTCCCGGTCGTGCACCTGTCGGGCTGGTACGATCCCTACGCGCGCACCGCGACCGACAATTATGCCGGTCTGACGCGCGCCGGACGCGGTCCGCAGCGTCTGATCCTCGGGCCGTGGACCCATGGCGACCGCTCGCTGAGCCACGCCGGCGAGGTCGATTTCGGCGGGGCGGCGCCGGTCGACGGCAATCTTGCCGAGGATTTCTTCGATCTGCGCCGGCGCTGGTTCGACCATTGGATGCGCGGCGCGAACGGGGTCGAGGCGGAGCCGCCGGTGCGCGTGTTCGTGATGGGCGGCGGCTCCGGGAGACGCAACCGCGACGGGCGGCTCGATCATGGCGGGCGCTGGCACTCCGCATCGGAATGGCCGCTGCCCGAGACGCGCTGGACGCGCTTCTACCTGCAACCGGATCGCGGGCTCGGCACATCGCCGCCGGAGGGCGCCGGCGCGCTCGACTATGTCTTCGATCCGCGGCACCCGGCGCCGACGCGAGGCGGCGCGATCAGCTCGGGCGAGCCGGTCATGCGTGCTGGCGCGTTCAATCAGAGCGACGCCGCCAATCGCTCCGACACCCTGGTTTTCACGACACCGGCACTCGACGACGATCTCGAAATCGCCGGGCCGGTGACGGCGCGTCTGTGGATCGCCTCCGACGCGCCCGACACCGACTTCACGGCCAAACTGATCGATGTCTATCCGCCGAGCGCGGATTACCCCAGCGGCTTCGCGATGAACCTGACCGAGGGCCTGCTGCGGGTGCGCTACCGCGACAGCTGGGAACGGCCCGCGCCAATGACCGCGGGCGAGGTCTACCCGATCACGATCGAGCTGTTCCCGGTGGCCAATCTGTTCCGTCGCGGCCACCGGCTGCAGCTCGACATATCGAGCAGCAACTTTCCGCATTTCGACGTAAACCCGAATTCGGGCGAGCCGGAAGGCTCGTGGCGTTATCCGCGCCCGGCCCGCAACCGCGTCTTCGCCGCGGCCGAGCGCCCGTCACACATGGTGCTGCCAATCATCCCGCGCGGCCTGGCCCGGCAATGATCCGGTACGGCGACCGGCGCCGGGGAAGTCGGCGTTTGCGTCCGGTCGCATCGGGGAATAGCCGGATATTTTCCGCGTCTCTTTTTTTAAGTGCGTTAAGCAGATATTCGCCGAAGATCGATATTTTTGGACTAGCCGCCGCACGAGCGCCGTTGTGGCGGACCAGCAGCTCCACCCGAAAAATCCCGCTCAGCAAAACCAAAGAGTCGATGCGCCCGGAACCGGAAATCCTGCACCAGCTCGACCGCCGTCTCGGTTCCGCGCACGCGACGGAGCGGCTGCGGATCGAGGCCCGGGTTGAACAGCGCATGTCGCACGGCGGGCTTGCTTCGTTTTCGATCAGAAGCTTGCCTTATTCGCCGCGGCTGGTTCGCGGTGCGCTCAAGGCGGTCGGGCTGTACCGGCGCGCCCGCGCCAACGCCGCAAGGGTGCGGATCGAGGAAAACATCCTCCGTTTCGCTAATCTGCCCGACGCCTTCGATGGGTTCACCATCCTCCATGTCAGCGACATGCACGTCGATATGAGCCTGGACGCGATGCGCCAGCTCTCCGAGTTGCTGCCGGAGCTGCGGTGCGACCTGTGCGTTCTGACAGGCGACTTTCGCGGCAGGACATACGGACCGTTCGACGCCACCCTCGACGGATTGGCGCGGTTGCGCCCGCGACTGCCGGAGCGCACCTATGCCGTCCTTGGCAATCACGATTCCATCCTGATGGTGCCCGGGCTCGAAGCGATCGGCATCCGGGTTCTGCTCAACGAATGGGAACCGGTCGTCCTGGGCAATCATGCCATACATCTCGCCGGCATCGATGACGCGCATCTTTACCGCCTCCACGATATCGAAAAGGCGTCGACCGGAATTCCGCGATCGGCGTTTTCGATCCTGCTGTCGCACACGCCCGAGGTCTACCGCGAGGCCGCGGTCGCCGGGTTCGACCTGCTGTTGGGCGGGCACACGCATGGCGGCCAGATCTGCCTGCCCGGCGCGATCCCAATCACCCTCGATTCGACCCTGCCGCGGCACATGGGGTCGGGTGCCTGGCTGTATCGCGGTATGGTCGGCTACACCTCGGTCGGCGTCGGCTCCTGCGTCGAACCGGTTCGGTTGAACTGCCCGCCCGCGATTACGCTGCATCGTCTGCTTAGCGGCTGACCCGCCACGCCCCTGCCCGGCTGCGCCGGCGCGGAACGCTCAATGCGGTTCGTCGCGCAGCCCGACCCGATACAGCACCCGCGACAAGACGACCGCGCCGGCAAAAAAAGCCCCGACCACGATGCCGATCTCCGCCGCCGTCAGCCCCAGCAGCCCGCGGCACGCCAGAAGCGGCACCAGGGATTCGGGAATGTGGTCGAGACCAAGCGCTCGGCTGCTCGGGGGCCGGTTGAGACGCCGCTTGACAAAGCTCGAAAACAGGTCGCCGGCCATGGCGGTCACCCCGATCAGCGCGCCGATCCACCAAGCGATCCCGACCAGGGGGGCCACGGCGGTTGTCGCCGCCACGGCAATCAGCACCCCGCGTACCGTCTTCGTCGGCCCGAATACCGGCCGCCCGTCCGGAAAACGCAAACCGGCGTCGAGCGGCTGCCCCAGTACGCCGCCCCATATTTTTTTGGCGAGCACTGGCGCCCCGTTTGCCGTCGCAAGCAGCAGCAGCAGCTTCAGAAGGTAGGAAATGGCGCCCGGCTCCACTGCGCCGGCTTTCGCGAGACCGCCGTGCCGTGCGGCGCCGCAACCGCCAAAGCGCTTACTTGCCGAGGAACAGGCCGCCATTGACGTGTATCGTCTGCCCGGTGATGTACCGGCCCTCCGGTCCAACCAGGAAGCGCACCATCGCGGCGATCTCCTCGGCCCGGCCCTGTCTTCCGAGCGGGATGCCGCGCGCGAGACCGCCGCGCCCGTGCGGTCCGCCGGCCGATGGGCCGCGCACCGTGTCGATCGAGCCGGGTGCGACGCAGTTCGCCGTGATGCCGTGCGGCGCCAGTTCCATCGCGAGGCCGCGAATAAATCCCTCGAGCCCGGCCTTCGATGCGTTGACGTGTACCCGCCCGACTGCTCCGGCGTGATGCGAAATGCCCGACAGCCCGACAAAACTTCCGCCGGCCCGCTTCATCATCTCAGGCACGGCGGCTTTCGCGAGAATAAAGGCGCCGTCGAGCGCGACCGACAGGATCTCGTGCCACTCGTCCAGGCTCATCTGCAGAAACGGCGTCTGGCGGCGCAGCCCGGCGTTGTTAACGGCAATGTCAATCCCGCCGAACTCCGTCACGGCGGCATCGACCATCGCAGCGACCTGGTCGGGGCTTGAGACATCGGCGAGAAAGGGCATGGCGCGGCCGCCGCCGGCGCGGATTTCGCCCGCGGTTTCCTCGACGACCGCGCGATCTTCACGGCCGTTGACGACAACCGCCGCGCCATCCGCGGCGAGGGCGAGGGCGATCGCCTTGCCGATATTCTTGCCCGCCCCGGTAACGATCGCGACCTTGCCTGACAATGCTTGCGCGTCCGCCATCGCCGCCTCCCGCCCGATATCCGACAAGCCGAGCCGCAAAAGCTAAGCATCGCAACCGGCGCGGGGTCAACCTGACCTGTCGAAGCAGCCGAGGCTGGCCATAGCCCCGAAGCGTATGAACGTCTTTTAAGTTGCGTGTACCGACACGCCGGCTCCAAATTACGAGCTGGATTTCAGCGAGGGCACAGGCAAGTGCGTGCCGTCCGGATGTCGCAGCGGCGAGAGGCGGACTCCCTGGAGGCAAATGAAAGGGGGACGATTGGCCCAATGCCGTCGCGAAGCGGCCGCAAGAGCCGCCGCTTTGCCTTCTGGCCAGCCTGTTTGACGCGTCTTCTTACACCACGATCGCGAACAATGCAGTATTTCGTGGCGCTGATACTTGTTGTAGGTGCATATTACTCTGCTACTCTGCTCGAAATTGGAACCGGAAAGTTTACATCCTTTCCATTCTATGCCGCCGTCGTGGCCGGAGCCTGGCTCGGCGTCGGCCCGGGTCTGCTGACGTTCTTGCTGTCGGCGATCGTGGCGGCTGATTTCTGGACGCCGACGCGGTATAATATAGAGCTTTCTCCGGTCGACTTGCCGTCCTTCCTGGCGTTCGTCATTTTTGCGCTGATGACCCTCGCCTGGAGCATTCAGCGGCGGCAGGCGCAATACGCGCTCGAACAAACGGTCCAGCAGCGCACCGCCGAACTGGTGCGGGCGAATGCGGCGTTAAAGGACGAAATGACCGAGCGAGAGGCGACCGAGCGGGCCCTGCGCGATGCCGAGGCGGAGCTGGCCCGCACGCTGCGCCTGGCGACGATGGCCGAACTCGCGGCCACGATCGCGCACGAGATCAATCAACCGCTGGCCGCGATCACGGCGAACGGTAGCGCCTGCTTGCGGTCGCTCGAGCGCGATCCGCCGCTGCTCGATACCGCGCGCGAGGCGGCTGCCTGCATTGTCGCGGACGGCCACCGGGCCGGTGACGTGATCGCCCGGATCCGCGCGCTGTTCAACAAGGAAACGCCGCGCCATCAGCTCCTGGACCTCAACGAGACCGTCAACGCCGTCCTAGCCTTGTCGCGCGGCGCGATTGAACGGCAACTGGTCGACGTGCGCATCGATTTGCCTGCGCTGCCCCCGCTCGTTCAAGCGGATCCGGTGCAGCTGCAGCAGGTCCTTCTCAACCTGATCACGAACGCGCTCGAAGCGATGGCCGGGATCCCCGAAACCGAACGCATGCTGACCGTGCGCCTACGGGCCGACGGCAAAACCGCCGCGGTTGCCGTCGAGGACAATGGCCCCGGGATCGACCTCGATCGGATCGCGCGCATGTTCGACAGCTTTTATACGACGAAGCATGGCGGCATTGGCGTCGGGCTCGCGATCAGCCGCTCGATTATCGAGGCGCATGGAGGCGCGATGTGGGCCGCGCCCAATAAGCCCACCGGCGCCGTCGTGGGCTTCGAGTTGCCGCGCGCCGCCTCGCCGGAAACGGCTGCGGACACATCGGCGCCGATTGGTTAAACCAAGGATTAAAACGGCTTTCCTTACTCGGTATCCGGGTGTCTCCATGACCGGTCGATATGCGGCGCCCCGCACCGCTATCTTCGCCGCGGTGGGCAGACGGGCGTTACCGGCCATGGAGCCGCTGATCGCGATCATCGATGACGACCAGGCGGTGCGCGAAGCCTTGCAGCGCATGCTGCGGTCGTACGGATACGCGACAGCAGTCTTTGGCTCGGCGGAACAGTACCTGGCCGCCGGGCGACCTGGGGATGAATCCTGCCTGATCCTCGACATCCGCATGCCGGGGATGACGGGCTGGAGACTGCACCGCCACCTGCTCTCCGAAGGTTGCCGGATTCCGATAATCCTGATAACCGGTTCTCCGACGAGCGGAGAGCGGGAACGCGCGATGTCGATAGGGGTTGCCTCGTATCTGACAAAGCCAATCGATGAACGTGCTCTGCTTCAGACGCTGCGCGAGGCGCTGGCGCACGGCAATCACGCCGCCGATTAACGTCCCGCCACGCCGCCACGAAGTGGACCGATTTGAGCGAAACGTTCATCGCTCCCGCGGCGGCTGCGTCCGCCGAAGCGATCCTGCCGCTCCATCTTCGCCGGCTGGAAGCGGAGTCGATCGCCATATTGCGCGAGGCAGCGGCTGAATTCCGCAACCCGGTCCTGATGTATTCGATCGGCAAGGATTCGAGCGTCCTGTTGCATCTGGCGCGCAAGGCATTCTACCCGGCAAGGCCGCCCTTCCCGCTGCTGCACATCGACACGACCTGGAAATTCCGGGAAATGATCGCGTTTCGCGACGCGACGGCGCGCGAGCTTGGCCTCGATCTGATCGTCCACACCAACCGGGAGGGGCTGAGGCGCGGCATCAACCCGATCGCATCGGGTTCGGCCCTGCATACCGAAATAATGAAAACCGACGCGCTGAAGCAGGCGCTCGACAAATACGGTTTCGACGCCGCGCTCGGCGGGGCGAGGCGGGACGAGGAGAAAAGCCGCGCCAAGGAGCGGGTGTTTTCCTGTCGCGGACCCGGTCACACCTGGGAGCCGCGACGGCAGCGCCCGGAACTCTGGAACCTGTACAACACTCGCCTGGCGCCGGGTGAGACGATGCGCGTGTTCCCGCTGTCGAACTGGACCGAGCTCGACGTGTGGGACTATATCGCGGCCGAGAAGATCCCGGTGGTGCCGCTCTATTTCGCGAAGAAGCGGCCGGTCGTCGAGCGCGACGGCGTGTGGATCATGGTCGACGACGACCGGCTGCCGCTGCGCCCGGGCGAGGTCCCGCAGCCGCGCCTCGTGCGTTTCCGGACGCTCGGCTGCTACCCGCTGACCGGAGCCGTCGAGTCGAAGGCCGCCACGGTCGCCGAGATCACGGCCGAATTGCGCCGCGCCCGCACCTCGGAGCGCCAGGGCAGGCTGATCGACACCGACGACGTCGCGTCGATGGAGCGCAAGAAAAAGCAGGGATATTTCTGATGCCCGACGATCCGGTCCGGTTGCCGGTTGCGGTCGGGGCCACGGACGACCGCGGGCTGCTGCGGTTTCTGACCTGCGGCTCGGTCGACGACGGCAAATCGACGCTGATCGGCCACCTTCTCTACAGTGCCGACGGGGTGATGAGCGATCAGCTCGAGGTGCTGAAGACCGAGTCGCGGCGCTTCGGCACGACGGGCGACGCTATCGATTTCTCGCTGCTGCTCGACGGGCTCGAGGACGAACGTCAGCAGCGCATCACAATCGATGTGGCCTATCGCTACTTCTCGACCCCGCGCCGCTCGTTCATTGTCGCCGACAGCCCGGGCCATGAGCAATACACGCGCAACATGGCGACCGGAGCATCGACCGCCGACCTCGCGGTGCTGCTGGTCGATGCGCGCAAGGGCGTCTTGCCGCAGACCCGCCGGCATTCGCTGATCTGCTCGCTGTTCGGCATCCGCCACGTCGTGCTCGCGGTCAACAAGCTCGATCTCGTCGGCTTCGACCGCAATGTGTTCGACAAGATCGCGACCGGCTACGCCGAGTTCGCCGCCGATCTCGGCTTTGCCTCGCTGGTGATGATCCCGCTGTCGGCGCGCGACGGGGACAACCTGACCGGGCGCTCCGAACGTACCCCGTGGTACAGAGGGCCGAGCCTGCTCGAACACCTCGAAACGGTCGAGGTCGGCGAGGACGCCGCCGGCCGGAAGTTTCGTTTTCCGGTGCAGTGGGTCAATCGTCCGAACCACGAGTTCCGCGGATTTTCGGGGACCGTTGCCGCCGGCGAGGTGGCGCCGGGCGACCCGATCCAGGTCATGGGGTCGTCGTGCGCGTCGCGCGTCAGGGACATCCTGACCTTCGACGGCAAGCTGGCGCGCGCCGCGGCCGGCGACGCGGTGACGCTGACCCTGGAGGACGAGATCGATGTCTCGCGCGGCGACATGCTGGTGCATCCGCAATCGCCCTCTGAATTCGCCGACCAGTTCGCCGCCCATCTCGTCTGGATGAAGGAAGATCCGCTGGTTCCGGGCCGCTCCTATTGGCTGAAGAGCGGCACCAGGACGGTTTCGGCTTCGGTAACCGGGCTGAAGCACCGCATCGACGTCAACACCGGCGCGCACGCCGCGGCGCGCACCCTGGAGCTGAACGAGATCGGGTACTGCAACATCGCCACCAGCGCCCCGCTTGCGTTCGATTCGTACAAGGAGAGCCGCGCCACCGGCGGCTTCATCCTGATCGATCGGTTGAGCCAGGAAACCGCGGCGGCCGGGGTGATCGACTTCGCGCTGCGGCGGGCGACCAACATCCATTGGCAGGATCTCGCCGTCGGCCCGGCGCAACGCGCCGGCCTCAATGGCCATCAGGCCGCGATCCTGTGGTTCACCGGGCTGTCCGGCGCCGGCAAATCGACGGTCGCGAACCGCCTCGAACAGAAGCTGCTGGCGATCGGCGCCCACACGATGCTGCTCGACGGCGACAATGTCCGGCACGGCCTCAACCGCGACCTCGGCTTTACCGATGCCGATCGTGTCGAGAACATCCGCAGGGTCGGCGAGGTCGCGAGGCTGATGGGCGACGCCGGGCTGATCGTGATTTGCGCCTTTATTTCGCCGTTTCGGGCCGATCGGCAGATGGCGCGCGAAATCGCCGGGCCGCACGCTTTTATGGAGGTGTTTATCGACACGCCGATTGCCGAATGCATAAGGCGGGACCCGAAAGGGCTGTACGCGAAGGCGCGGGCCGGCGCGATCCCGAACTTCACCGGCATCGACTCGGCCTACGAGCCGCCCGAGAACCCGGAAATGCGGCTGGAGACGATCGGCGCCGATCCCGACCAGCTGGCCGAACGCATCCTCGCCGAACTGCGCCGCCGCGCCGTCCTGACCTGACCCAAAACGCGGCGCGCAATCCCGTGCACCGGCCGCTGCATCCGGCATCCGATGCACAGCCGAGGACCGCTTTTTTCCCTGTTCTGGGCACGGTTTGCTGTTTCTGCAGCGAATCTGCAGCAAACGCCGGAACGAACCCGTTGCACCGCAACGGCTTAGCGGCGGCGGGCAGCAAAATCTGCAGCAAAACAAACGTCCGTCCCGTCGTCGCTCCGATCCACCGCACCAACGAATTGATACGCTCGAAATGTGGCGAATTTCGTGTCGTTGCCGAGGAGATGCGGCTATCCCGATTTATGAGCGCCCTGCATCCGCCGAGACGCGTGCCGCTCAGAACGGTCGCAGGGGTGACCGCCGCGGGTTTATGTCCTCCCAGGGCCGCCCTCGGCGCCTCTTATCACCGCAAGCCAGGCGGCACCTTCCGCATTCGCGCCCCAGTTCTGTCGCATAACCTGCCTCTCGGCGGGCGCTATTACTGGCGTTTGAAGTCAAAACCGCGATGCTCGGAACGGTTGCCGGAAGATGCCGACCCCGAACCCGGTTTACTTGAGCGGCGGAGCCGGGAGAGCCGCTCCGGCCCGGGCGGTGCAGAGGGTCGTGGCTTCCCAATTACCAAAAAAGCATATATATTGGTATCATCCCTGGAGGCTATAGGCATGGCAAGAAACACCTCGATTTCGTTGGGCGATCATTTCACCCGCTTTGTGGACAGCCAGCTTGCACAGGGTCGTTACGGGTCCGCAAGCGAGGTTATCCGCGCCGGACTGCGACTGCTCGAAGAACACGAGGCGAAGATAAAGGCGCTGCAACAGGCGCTGATCGAAGGTGAGGAATCCGGTCCGCCTCAACCATTCGAGAACGAGGCGTTTCTAAAGCGCATGCGGGAAAAGCATGTCAGATAGCTTCCGCGCCTACAGGCTTTCGCCGCAGGCGGAGCGCGACCTCGAAGGCATCTGGCTCTACACGTTCGAGAACTGGTCAGCCGAGCAGGCCGACCGCTACCATAATCAGATCATGGCCGCCATCGAAGGGCTGGCGAATGGCAGCAGGCAGGGCCGCGCCATTGACGATATCCGCCCCGGCTATCGCAAGCTGGCCGTGGCCTCGCATTTTCTGTTCTACCGAATCACGGACGCCGGGATGATCGACATCATCCGCATTCTGCATCAGCGCATGGATGCAGCCTCGCGCTTGCAGGACTGAATTTCGCACAGTGAGGACAATGCAAAGCTGTTCAATGTTCACCGCGTCACCCTGCATAAAGCTTTGGCACAGGGTTTAGAGAATTAGCCGCCGCAGCATTGGGGGGGTTCTCGCGACAGATACCGGCTGAGCCATGCGACAATGCCGAGAAAACATCATGGGCCGGTCTGGTCCAAGTGATCGTCATGATTGCGGTTTAACGATCCGCTCGAACGCCGCGACAACCGTTGCATGATCGACGGTTTGACCGTCGCGCAGGGCTTGTTTGCCTTCCTCTACAGCCGCGAGGAATTGCTGTTCACTGGCGATGTAGGACCGCAGGGCCTCATTGACCAGCCACGACTTGCTGCGGCCTGTGGCTTCCGCCAGCCGCTCCAGCTGGCCGTCCAGATCGGCATCGATCCGGGCGGCGATGGGCACCGATTTAGCCATCTCTTCCCCTCCTGTTTACAACGTAAACATTGTCTCACAGGAGCTTGGGGCATGACAACCGGATCGGCCCCCACAGCAGCGCACCGCGCAGGACGGCAGTCCGCCTATTTGAGGTCGGCGAATTCGATCCAGTTCGGGTTTTTGCCCATCGCGTGCTGCTTGATCGGATCGAGCGAGCCGTTCGGGCGGATCGCGTAGACCGTCATGTTGTGCGAATCGAGGCCGACCGCGAGCAGGAATTTCCCGCGCGGCTCGATACCGAAGCCGCGCGGCGTCGTCTCGGTCGCGGTCCGTTCGGCCAAGCTCAGCGTGCCCTTATTGGGATCAATGCGGAACCCGGCCAGAATGTTGCCGCGCCGCTCGCTGCCGTAGAGAAATTTTCCGTCGGGCGTCACGTGCAGATCGGCCGCGGCGGGAGGCTCCTTCGGCGGCGCCGCGAGCATGTCGACGAATTGCAGCTCCTTGAGCGTGCCGGTTTTCGCGTCGACCGCGTAGGCGCCGATCGTCGCGGTCGTCTCGGTGATCAGGTAGAGAAACCGCCCGTTCGGATGAAACGCGAGATGGCGCGGGCCGGCGCCCGGTTTGGTCGCGATCTCGCCCGGCGTGTTCGGCGTCAGTCGGCCGGAGGCCGCGTCGAATTTCATCTGCAGGATCAGATCCTGTTCGAGCACGGCGCAATAGGCGTGCGCGTTCGCCGCATCGAGCCTGATGCAATGCGCCTTCGGGCGATCCGTCAGGGTCTGGCACGCGGGCGCCGCGACCGTGCCGTCGGCGTCGATCGGGTTCACGGTGATCTTGCCGGCCGGATAGGAGGCGGCGAGGAGCCACTTTCCGGTGCGGTCCACCGTCGTGTACGCCATGCTCGCTTCGAGCGGCGCGCTGTGCAGATGCGTGAGCCTGCCGGTTTCCGGGTCGATCGCGAAGCCGACGACCGTGAACGGCTCGCTGCGCAGCGCGGCGTACAGAAAGCGCCGGTCGGGGCTCAGCGCCAGCGGCATGCTGGTCGGCGACGGCGCCGCGGCGCCGGGGATCGCGGTCTTTTCGATCAGCTCGACATCGCCCTTGGCCCGGTCCAGCGACAGCACCGAGATGCTCGGGTCACCGGCATTCGAGACAAAAACGACGGTTTCCGGTTTCTCTTGCGCCATGGCGGGGGATCCGGCGAGGCGGCTCAGCGCTGCAGGTCGCGCGCGGCGCGGGCGGCGGGGCGTTCGGCGCAGCGTTTCGTCCAGTCCGCCGCCTTTGGCACGTGCGAGAAATCGATCCGCGCCGGCCGCGCCCAGGACAGGATGCTGGCGACGTTCAAATCGGCCACCGTGAAGTGCTCGCCAAGCAGATACGGCTGATTGGCGACCGCCTGATCGAGCACCGCCAGCGGCCGGCCGAGTTCGCGCTCGCACTGGTCGGCGAGCGCCGGATCGCGCTTGTCCTCGGGCAGAAGGGCGCGGTGGAACATCGCGGTCAGGACCGGCCGCTCGATTTCGGTCATCCCCCAGAAGCTCCATTGCCACGTCTTCGCCTCGTCCTCGAAGCGGATCGGGTAGAGGCTGCCGCGCGCGTGCTTCTTGGCGAGGTAAAGATTGATCGCCATCGACTCCCACAGCACAAAGCCGTCATCGTCGATCGCCGGGATGTGCCCGTTCGGGTTGATCGCGAGATAGTCTTGGGTGCGGGTCTCGCCCTTTCCCATATCGATCGCGACGTTCTCGTATTCGAGCCCCAGCTCCTTCGCCATCCACAGCGTGCGGAAGGCGCGCGAGCGCGGGATGCCGTAGATCTTGAGCATGCCTCTCCTCCGAAACCAGCGCCGCCGAGCCTCGCATGCCCGCGCCGTCAAGGCAACGCGGACCGCCGGTTTGTCTCGGGGCAAACCAGGTAAACGGCGGAGACCAGCGGCGGTTGAACGCGGGCGGAGTTCCGTGCGAAAACCCGGTGGGCAAGCGTCGCGGCGCTTGCGGGCGAGAAAGGGAGAACCGTCATGCCGTTTTACCAAAAGGGCGACGTGCGCATACGCTACGAGGAGGTCGGGTCCGGGTTTCCGCTGCTGGTGACGCCGGGAGGCGGCCTGAATTCGCGCGTCAGCAACTGGCCGACCGCCGTGATCAACGCCATGGAGGCGTTCAAGAACGATTTCCGCTGCATCACGATGGACCAGCGCAACGCCAATGGCGGCGAGTCGACCGGCCCGGTGCCGACCGAAAAGGCGTGGGACGCCTTCGCCGACGATCAGCTCGGGCTGATGGACCATCTCGGCATCAACGAATTCTTTTACATGGGGTACTGCATCGGCGGCTGCTTCGCCGGCAAGCTCTTACAGCGGGCGCCCAATCGCGTCGTCGCGGCGGTGTTCTGCCAGACCGTCGGGGACCGGCCGGAAGACCCGGGCGTCATGTACCGGCACAGCACCGACAATTGGCTCGGCGATTTCAAAAAGCGGCGGCCCGAAGTGTCGCAGGACACGATCGACAAGTATTTCCACAGCCTGTGGCGGGAGCAGCCCGATTTCCTCTACAGCGTGCCGCGCGAATTCATCAGGAATTGCCGGACGCCGATCCTGGTGCTGCCGGACGACACGCCGTCGCACCCGCTGCAAACCTCGATCGATGTCGCCTCGCTGGCGCCGAACGCCGAGATCACGGTGTTCCCGTGGCGCGAGCCGGAGGAGCTGCGGCAGCGCGTCATCAACAAGGTGCGCGGTTTCCTGAAGTCGCACATCCCGATGCGCGCGGCGGCGCAGTAGCGCCGCTTTGCGGGGCGGAGCGGCGGCGCGCGGCGGGGACGCCGCTCCGCGACGCGGGTTTCACACGACGCGGATATTCTTGAATTGCCAGGGGTCGTCGCGGTCCAGGTCTTCCGGGAACAGCCGCTCGCGATCGCGCAGCGGCGTCCAGTCGCCCCAGACCCCGGCGACATCGCCGAGATAGGGCCGGCAGATCTCGAGAATGCGGTCGAAATCCATCTCATCCGGTTCGACGACGCCGCGCCGCGGGTGCTCGATCGCCCAGACGATGCCGGCGAGGACGGCCGCCGTCACCTGCAGCGAGGTCGCGTTGTTGTGCGGCGCGACCCGCCGCGCCTCCTCGATCGACAGGCGCGAGCCGTACCAGTAGACCCCCTTCCGCGGCCCCAGCAGCAGGACGCCGAGTTCGTCGATACCGCGGCTGATCTCGTTCATCAGCAGCCGTTTCCTGCTTTGCGCGCGCCAGTTCCTGCCGGCCAGCTCGTAGAGGCTCAGCACCGCGTCGTCGCACGGGTGATAGGCGTAGTGGCAGGTCGGGCGATAGCGCACCGCGCCGCCCCCCGGATCGCCGTCCCGCACGGTCAGATAATCGGCGATCGAAATCGACTCGCCATGCGTGATCAGGAAGCCGAAATAGGGGCCTTCGAGCGGGGTCCAGCTGCGCACCCGGGTTCCGGCGCCGGGCCGCAGCAGGTAGATCGCCGCCTGCCCGCCAAAATCGTGGCGCATCCCGTCGACCGGGAAATGCCGTTCATGCGTGCCCCAGCCCAGCTCGGCCGGCTGCATGCCCTCGCTGACAAACCCGTCGATCGACCAGGTGTTGACGAATTCGCCCGGCTCCTTTGGGACCGTCGCGACCTGCGTGTCGCGCTCGGCGATATGGATCGCCTTGACCCCGAGCCGCTCGGCGAGGCGCGCCCAGCCGGCCCGCTCGGCCGGCGCCGGGCTTGCCGGCTCGATGTCGCGCGCGACATCGAGCAGCGCCTGCTTGACGAAATGCGACACCAGACCGGGATTGGCGCCATGCGTAATGACCGCGGTCGGACCGGAACCCCCGCCGGTTCGCAGCGCCAGCGCGCTCTCGCGGAGCGCGTAGTTGGAGCGCGCCGAGGGAGACAGGCTCGGGTCCGTGTAGCCGCCGGGCCACGGCTCGATGCAGGTGTCGAGATACAGCGCGCCCTTGTCGCGGCACAGCTCGATCAGCGCGAGGCTCGACACGTCGACCGCGACGTTGACCAGGAAATCGCCGGCGCCGACCCAGCCGTCGAGCACGGCGCGGTAGTTCTCGGGGGTCAGCGCCGTCTCGACAAACCGCACGCCGTATTCCTCGGCGACCTCATGCCCGCGCGGTTCGGCGGTGACGATCACGATCTGATCCGGGCGCAAATCGATATGGCGCAGCAGCAGCGGCAGGACGCCCTGGCCGATGCTGCCAAAGCCGACGATCACGAGGCGGCCGGAAAATTCGGTGTGCTTGATATCATGCATGCCGGGGGTTTTAGAGCGGCGCACGGCGAAGCGCCATGGGCGCGTGCCGCTCCGTGTCACACAGGGGGCGGCCGGGCGGCGAGAAGACGCGCCGGGCAAAATCCGGCAAACGCCGGCGACCAGCGGCAACATCAGCGGCCACGGGGCCGGAAAACCCCGCAACCGCCATCATTTTGCCACCGAACGATTGCAATAACGCCCGGCTCGGCTAGTGTGCCGGCAGGTTCGGGCAAGGGTCCGGCGGGAGATTTGGACGTATGCGCAAGTCGGTTTTGGCGCTCGCTTTGATCGCGTTCGCGGCGCCCCAGGTGATGCCGATGCAGCCGGCGCTGTCGCAGGCAAAGAGCGGCAAGAGCAGCACCGGCGCGAGCAGCGGCATCTACGAGCAGCTGAACCTGTTCGGCGAGGCCTTTGAGCGGATCCGCAGCGACGCCGTCGAGCCGGTCGGCGACAGCAAGCTCGTGCGTACCGCGATTTCGGGCATGCTGTCGGGTCTCGACCCGCGTTCGGTGTACCTGACCGAGGACGAGTACAAGGCGCTGCAATCCAAGGCGCCCGAGGACAACGCCGCGACCGGGCTCGTGCTGACGATGGACAACAGCATCGCCAAGGTCGTGTCGCCGCGCGACGGATCGCCCGCCGCCGCCGCCGACATCAAGCCGGGCGATCTGATCTTCAGCATCGACAAGGAGCCGACCTACGACATGACCTTGCCGGAGATCGAGCAGAAGCTGCGCGGTGCGGCCGATAGCGAGGTCACGCTGATGGTGCGGCGCGGCAGCGACAAGCCGTTCGAGGTCAAGATCAAGCGGGCGATGCCGGCGGATTTTCAGACCGTCGAGAAGCGGCTCGAATCGGGCAATATCGGCTATGTCCGGCTGGCCGCATTCGAGGCCGGGACGCCCGACGCGCTGGCCGCCGCCCTGAAGGATTTGCGGCAGCAGGCCGGCAACAAGCTGATCGGGTTCATCATCGATCTGCGCAACAATCCCGGCGGCAGCTTCGACGACGCGGTGAAGGCGGCCGATACGTTCATCGACAAGGGCGACATCGCGATCGTCAAGAGCCGCAAGGGCGAGACAAAGCATATCGCCGCCACCCCCGGCGATCTGGCCAACGGGCAGCCGATCGTGGCGCTGGTCAATGGCGGCACCGCGCGCGAAGCGGAACTGGTGGCGGGCGCGTTGCAGGACAGCCGCCGCGCCGTGCTGCTCGGCACCAAGACCTTTGGAGAGAGCGCGATCGAAACGCTGATCCCGTTGAACGGCCAGGGAGCCGTCCGTCTGACGACCGCGCGGTATCTGACCCCGAGCGGGCGGACGATCCACGGCAAGGGGCTGGAACCCGATTTGTCGGTGTCGCCCTTGAAGCTCGAAAAGCTGGCGCAGGGCGATCGCCGGCGCGAGGCCGATCTGCGCGGCGCGCTGAAGAATACCGACAAGGAGACGGCGACGCCGAACGCCGCCGCCCCGGCGAAGGAGCCGGAGAATAGCGGCGACAAGACCAGCAAGGCCCCCGCCAAGGACCAGCAGGCGGTGGTCGCGACCGGAGATATCGGCACCGAGAGCGACGAGCAGCTGATCGAGGCGATCGACGTGCTGCGCGGTCTCGCGCTCGTCAGCGGCCGCACCGCCTCGCGCTGAACCCGGCACCGGCGGCCAAGGGGCGTTACGAGGGCGTCAGGAGGGTCGGCGCATGTTGGGGCAGGCGGCGGGCGCGGACCGGTTGACGCTGTACGGCAGCTTTACGTCGAGTTCGAGCTACAAGCCGATGCTGTATCTCGCGCTGGCGCGGCTGCCGTTTTCGTTCCGCACGGTCAATCTGAAAACCGGCGTGCAGAACACCCCCGAGTATCTCGCGGTCAATCGCTGGGGCGTCGTGCCGTCGCTGCGCCATCGCGGCCTGACGATCCTGCAATCGAACGTGATCCTCGACTACCTGGCGCGCGAGACCGGGCATTTCGAAGGCGGCAGCGAGCAGGAGCGCTGGCAGACGCGCGAGTGGCTGTCATGGGAGGCCGACCACATCACCGCCGTCGCGCGCGTGCGGCACGCGGCCCGGTTCCGTCCGGTGCATCCCGAGGTCATCGCCGAGTACCGGCCGCGCGCCGAGGCGGCGCTGTCGTTTATCGACAGCGCATTGCAGGACCGCGACTGGCTGGTCGGCGGGCACTGCACGATCGCCGATATCGGCTGCTGGGGCCGCATGGTGTTCATGGCCGAGGGCGGGTTCGACATCGCGAACTGGCCGCATCTCGAAGCGTGGTCGCGGCGCCTCAAGGCGATGCCGGGTTTCGCGCTGCCCTACGATTTGATCCCGAGCAAGGACCGTGAGTTCGACCCGCGATAGGCGGGCAGGCGATCGATCGTCCCTTCACGCTCGCTCAGACGTCGAACGCGCACGGCTGATGAAACCGAGGCCGCACGCGAGTGAAATCCTGCCGCCGGTCAGCTGAACGGCGACGCCGCTCTGCGAACATCACATGCGGCTCCGCCATCCGGCGGCTTTCATTTCGACCCGCCGCACGCCCGCCGGTCTCCCGAGTTCGAAACGTTAAGATTGTTTCAACTCTGGAAACGGTTCGCGAGATAGAGTAAACATTCGGTTGATTCCACCGAGTTGCCGCGCAGGGAAAGCGAAATGAGCAAGCGGGACAGTTTTGCGTCCGCGGAGACGGGTTCGTATGGCGAGGCCGGATCGTTGGCGCAATCGGTGCTCGTCAACGGCTCGGGAAACCCGCTGATCGACGGAGTACTCTCCGGCGTCAAGTGGAACGCGTTAACGCTGACGGTGCAATTTCCCGGCGCGGCGGCGGACTATGGGCCGAACTACGGCCAGGGCGAACCCAACTCCTTTCTCGCCATCACGCAGGCCCAGGCAAATGCGTTCAACTGGGCCAGCGTTTTGGTGCGCGACTATACGAGATTGGACCTCGTTCCCGGTAACAGCACGAACGCCAATCTTCGCATGGCGAACTTTACCGCCCCGGACGGAACCTCGCACGGCTACTATCCGGATGGCTTCCCGACAATGGGTGACACCTGGATGGGAAGCCATAACAACAATTTCGCGGGACCTATAACGAACCCGCAGGCGGGCGACTTCAATTTCGCGACTCACCTCCATGAATTCGGCCATGCGCTGGGGCTGAAGCATGGTCATCAGGCCGGCATACTCGGCGCCGGAATGGCGAAGCAGCCGGACGGTACGATAATTCCGAATTACGGAGCGTTACCTGCGAATTTCGATAATTGGAATTACTCGATCATGACGTACCGGAGCTATTCCGGTGCGGCGGCGGACCCGGTACAGGGCTTTCTGACTTCGGATAATCCGATCACCTATATGCCGGCCGACATACTCGCGCTGCAGTATATGTACGGACCGGAGTACGGCGGCACAAGCTCCGGCAACACGACATATCGCTGGGACACGAACGGGTTCTACAGCGTCAACGGTGTCGTGCAGTTGCCGGCGACCGCGAACGGCAAGATGCTGATGACGGTTTGGGACGGCGGCGGGATCGACACCTACGATTTCTCGCTGCATTCCGCGAACCAGTACGTCGACCTCCGGCCCGGTGCGTTCTCGACCTTCAACCCCGCGCAGCTGGCCGATCTCGATCGCAACACGCCCGGCGTACAGCCGGCGCTCGGCAACGTCGCCAATGCTTTTCTGTTCAACAACGATCCCCGATCTCTTATCGAGAACGCAATCGCCGGCTCCGGCAACGATCTTATTATCGGCAATGCCGCGAACAACGTCCTTACGGGCAATGCCGGCAACGATGTGATAACCGGGCTGGGCGGCATCGACGACGCGCGGGGCGGCCCCGGCAACGATACTTATGTCCTCGAGGATGCCGGGGATACCGTGACCGAGCTTCCTGGCGAGGGCAACGATATCGTCTTTACCTATGTCGACCTGAACATGCCGGCCAATGTCGAGGTGATCGGTCTGTACGGCGCGGCCGATTTCGCCAAAGGCAATGATGGCGACAATACCCTGATCGGCGGCGCATTGCCCGATACTCTGTCCGGCGAGGGCGGAAACGACCAGGTCTGGGGCCTCGCCGGGAACGACACGCTGTCGGGCGGGCCGGGAAACGACGTTCTGATCGGCGGCGATGGCACGAACTCGATGTCCGGGGGCGCCGGCGACGACCAGTACATCATATCGTCATCGGCCGATCAGATCACGGAAGCCGCCGGTCAAGGCAACGAGATTGTCTGGTCGAGCGCAAGCTATATTCTGCCGGCGAATGTAGAGACGCTTGCGCTGCTGTACACCGGCGCGCCGATCAACGGTCTGGGAAACGATCAGGCGAATACGATTATCGGCACCGCGACCGATAACGTATTATATGGGAACGGCGGCAACGACTATCTGATCGGCGGCTTCGGCAATGACGGGTTTGTCGGCGGGTTCGGTAACGACACACTGAATCTCGGCCCGGGCAGCGATTATATCGTTTTTGGATCGCCGCATGACGACTACGATTTCGTTCTCGATTTCCAGAGCATTGACGATGCTTTCGTGCTTAATGGCGCGAATTTCGGGTTTGCGCCCGGAAGCGCGCCGACGCTCGGCTTCAATCTATTCATAAACTCGAATCCGAAATTCACAACACCGAGCTTCGCGTACAATACGACGACCGGCATTATGACGTTCGACTACGATGGCGGCGGCACCGGCGCGATACCGTTGCAGATCGTCGCGCTTACAAATCATCCGGCCATCGATGTCAGCGACTTCGTGTTCGTTTGAATAACGCGCCGGTCACCGGAGACAAGCAAGCGCGGCGGCGAGGTTTCGATCGGCAAAAGCAAACACCCGCCGCGCCGAAACGCGGCGGGTATCTGGCGATGTAACGCGGGAACGGGCTCGGGTTTGCCCGCTCGCCCGCCCCCGGCAGCGCGCTTGCGCCGAGGGCGGCGTCGCCAAGGGTCAGTGCAGGGCGGCGCTGCCGCCGCTGCCGGAGACCGGCCCGCCGCCGACCAGCGCGAAGCCGATCGGCGGGCGCGACGGGGCCTTGAAGCCCTGCGGCCGGTCGTCATCCTCGACGATGTCCCCGTCGAGCGCGAGACGGCCGTCGATGACGGACAGCGTCAACAGACCGGTCTCGCCCTCGCCGCCGGCGTCGCGGTCGAGCAGGCGCTCGGCGATCGGGTCCTCGACGAGGCTCTGGATCGCGCGCTTCAGCGGCCTTGCGCCAAAGGCGGGGTCCCAGCCGAGCTCGGCGAGCCGGCGGCGCGCCGCCTCGTCGGCGGCCAGCGCGAGGCCGCGTTCGGCGAGACGCTCGTTGACCCGCGCCAGCTGGATCTCGACGATCCGCGCCATCTCCTCGCGTCCGAGACGCCCGAACACCAGCACGTCGTCGAGCCGGTTCAGGAACTCGGGACGGAACGCGCGCCTGACAGCATCCATCACCTCCTCGCGCGCCCGCGCGACCGGTTCGTCGTCGCCGAGCCCGAGCAGCGCCTCGGCGCCGAGATTCGAGGTCATGATCAGGATCGCGTGCCGGAAATCGGCGGTGCGGCCCTGCCCATCGGTCAGCCTGCCGTCCTCCATCGTCTGCAGCAGGACGTTGAGCACGTCGGGATGCGCCTTCTCGACCTCGTCGAGCAGCACGACCTGGTACGGCTTGCGCCTGATCTTCTCGGCCAGGGTGCCGCCATCGTCATAGCCGACATAGCCGGGCGGCGAGCCGATCATGCGCGAGACCGTGTGCCGCTCCATGTATTCCGACATGTCGAGCCGCGTGACGGCGTTCTCGTCGTCGAACAGGAACCAGGCCAGCGCCTTCGCCAGCTCGGTCTTGCCGACGCCGGTCGGCCCGAGAAACAGGAACGACCCGGTCGGCCGGTTCGGGTCCTTGAGGCCGGCGCGGGCGCGGCGGACGGCCCTTGACACGGCACGCACCGCGTCGCGCTGGCCGACGACGCGCTCGGCGAGCTTTGCTTCCATGTCCCTGAGGCGCTGGCGCTCGGCTTCGAGCATCTTCTCGACCGGAATGCCGGTCCAGCGCGTCACGACCGACGCGACGTCGCGCACCCCGACCTCCTCGCGCTCGGTCGAGGCGCGCGCCTCGGCCTCGGCGAGACGCCGTTCGAGATCGGGGATCGTCGAATAGGTCAATTCGCCGGCGCGGCTCCAATCGCCTTCGCGCTGCGCCCGCTCGAGCGCGGTGCGCGCATGATCCAGCTCCTCCTTCAGGTGACGGCCCTCGGTGCGGCGCGATTGCGAGGCGCGCCACGCCTCCTCCATCGACGCCTCGCCCGATTCGGCGTCGGCCAGCTCGGTTTCGAGCTTTTGCAGCCGCTCCTGCGAGGCGCGGTCGGGTTCGGCGCGCAGGGCCTCGCGCTCGATCTTGAGCTGCATCACGCGCCGGCTCAGCGCATCGAGCGCCTCGGGCTTGCTGTCGATCGCGATGCGCACGCGCGAGGCGGCCTCGTCGATCAGGTCGATCGCCTTGTCGGGCAGACGCCGGTCGCCGATATAGCGCGACCCGAGCTGCACGGCCGCGACGATCGCCGCATCGGTGATGCGCACGCCATGATGCACCTCGTAGCGGCTCTTCAGCCCGCGCAGGATCGACACGGCGTCGTCGCTCGACGGCTCGTCGATCGTCACCGGCTGGAAGCGGCGCGCCAGGGCGGCGTCCTTTTCGATATAGCGGCGGTATTCGTCGGCGGTGGTCGCGCCGATGCAGCGCAACTCGCCGCGCGCCAGGGCCGGTTTCAGCATGTTCGAGGCATCGATGCCGCCATCGACCCGGCCGGCGCCGACCAGCATGTGCAACTCATCGATAAAGACGATGATGCGCCCGGCGGCGGCCTGGATCTCGGTCAGCACCGCCTTCAGCCGCTCCTCGAACTCGCCGCGGAACTTGGCGCCGGCCAGGATCAGGGTCAGGTCGAGCGCGAGCACGCGGCGGTCCTTCAAGCCCTCCGGCACGTCGCCGGCGGCGAGCCGCTGCGCCAGACCCTCGACGACGGCGGTCTTTCCCACTCCGGGCTCGCCGATCAGGACGGGGTTGTTCTTGGTGCGCCGCGCCAGCACCTGGATCGTGCGGCGGATCTCGTCGTCGCGGCCAATAACCGGGTCGAGCCTGCCCTGACGCGCCTCCTCGGTCAGATCGCGGGCGTATTTCTTCAGCGACTCCCAGTTCTGCTCGGCCGACGGCGCGTCGGCCGTGCGGCCCTGGCGCATATTGTCGACCGCTTCGCCGAGCGCGGCCGGATCGACCCCGGCGCGGGTGAACAGACCGCGCAGCGGGTTCTGCGCCGCGATGCTGGCGAGCAGGCGCTCGGCGGTGACAAAACGGTCGCCGGCGGCGCGCGCCGCCTCGCTCGCGTTCTGCAGCACGGCGGCGAGTTCGGGGGACATATAGATCGGGTGCGGGCCCTCCGCGCTTGCCTTTGGCAAGCGGGCGAGCCGCTCGTCGGCGCCGGATTTCAGCAATTCAGGATCGCCGCCGGCATCGCGTACGAGGCGGCTGACGAGACCCTCGGGTTCGTCGAGCAGCGCCTTCAGCAGATGCTCGGGCAGCAGCGACTGATGACGGCCGGCGAGGGCCTCCATCTGCGCGGCCTGCAAGACGCCGCGCGCGCGTTCGGTCAGGTTCGCGAAGTCCAATGCGGCACTCCGTACGCTGGTACCCGTCCTCGAATAGGCACGGGAGGCGCCGTCCGCGATCCGCCCGATGCGCGACCGCCGGCGCCGAGGCTTAGATGGGGAGTCGAACTAACCTTGTCAATCTTGCGGCTTAAGAAGGTTTAAGAATTAATTCGGAATAGACAGTAATACTCAAGATTCCATCAAGTCGTTGCTGACGGATTTAACTGACGTTTTCGTTGGTGGCTGTATCAACGCGTTCCCAGATGAATTCTAGGCTTCCCGGGTGGCTTGCCAAAACCTCGTTGACGGGGCTGACAATCATACGCATCCCGTCCAATTTGACGCGGCGTCTCTGCTCGGTTCCGATCAGCGCGGGATCCGAGGCGGCGTCAACAGAGGTAATAAACTCGTCGCCGTCAAATCGGTAAGTGCCAGAATATGCGATCAAAACTCGACTATCGACGGTTGGCGGCAGAGCGACACGAGCATCGACCGCGACAGCCACTAGGCGCTCGGAGCTGAATTCCGCGACGCCCGCGGGCCGCGGCCCCAAAGGTGAGGGCAATCGCTCGCCGGACGGATCGAGAGCGTATCCCTCGATCAACCTCCAGAAGCCGACCAAAGACTGCATCTGGAATTCCTCTGCGGGCGGGTTGCCGGGCACCTGAAGTGAAGATTGCCGGCTTTGTGCAAGCTAGCTGATTTCAAGACGCCTGTCAGAGATTTCAGCGGGTGGAGTTGGCGCGCGCGGCGCGGGGGTTGGTTGCAAAAGCCGTCAATCCGACATCTGATGCCGGGTCACCGGCAGCGTCAGCCAACGCGGCGCGTGGCGTCCGGCGAAGGCGGACAGCCGGTTGGCCGCGCCCGCGATCGCGACCGGACGGCCGGCGACCAGGGCGTCATACCCGATACGGGCGACCCGGTCGGCTTGCATCATGCGCCCTCGCCGCCTGGCGAGGAATCTCCGCGTCGCTCCGGCCACGTCAAAGAAATCGGTTGCCGTCGCGCCGGGGCACAGCGTCGTGACCGTGACGCCGGTGCCCCGCAGCTCGTGCGCCAGCGCCTCGCCGAGGCTCAGCACATAGGCCTTGGTCGCGAAATACACCCCCATGCCGGGGCCGGGCGAAAACCCGGCAACCGATCCGACCAGCATGACGCGGCCGTGCCGGCGGGCGATCATGCCGGGCAGTATGAGGCGGGTCAGCTCGGTCAGCGCGACGATATTGACCTGGAGCATCTCGGCGATCCGAGTCGGGTCGATCCGGTCGAAGCGCCCGAGCCCGCCGAGGCCGGCATTGTTGATCAGAACATCGATGTTGAGGCCCCGTGCGTCGAGTTCGCGGCCAAGCCGAGCGGCGGCGCCGGGGATCGACAAATCGGCGGCGATCACCGTGGTCGCGGCGCCGATCCGCCGCAATTCGTCGGCGAGGACCTGCATCGACTCGGTGTCGCGCGCGCTGAGCACGAGGTCGTGACCGTGCCGGGCCAGTTCGCGCGCCAAGGCGGCGCCGACGCCGCGCGACGCGCCGGTGACAAGCGCAACGGGGCGGCGGGCGGGGCTTTCCATGGCTCCGGTTGTTTGCTCGACAGTTCACAGGCGCGAGTCGCGGCGGCTGGCGTGCCGAACCGCGAAGATTTCGACATCCGGGCCGCGCCGGCGGTAGGAGACGATATAATTGCCGACAACGAGCCGGCGTGTTCCGGGACGATTTCCAGCCGCGCCGGACTCGGGATAATCGGCCAGATGCCTTTCCGCTCTGCGGAGCGATGCCCGAAAACGCTCGGCAGCTGGCCGACTGTATTCGGAAAGAAAGGCGGTGATCTCCTCTGCCTCGGCGGCGGCGCGGCGTGAGTATGTTACGGAAACGCTCACTCGTCGCGCGCAGGCCGTTGCTCGGCGCGCTCGATTATCTTTGTCAGTTTTTCGTGCAGATCGTCCGCCAGGACATACTCGCCTCGGTCGAGTTCCGCCAGGCTTTCGGTGTCCTCGGCGATCTCCCGGCCCTCGCCCTCCTCGAGATATTCCCGCAGCGCACGCAGCATGACCCATTCACGCGGGCGCTCGAGGGCGGCGGCGAGCTGGTCGTACGCCTCCACCATCTCGCCCGGCACCGTCAGCGACACTCTCTCCGGCGTCGCCTGATCATCCGGCATCGATGCACTCCCGCGGATCGCCTGTTCTCTGCGTAGCACATGGCGGCGGAACGCCGAAAGAAAAGAGGGATCAGTGGTGGCGCGGCGGTCCCGTTTGGCGTTGCCACACGATGTAGACAACGATCGCCGCCGCGGCGAGCGCGAACCAGGTTATCGCATATTGCAGATGGTCGTTCGGCAGGTCGATCGGGGTCACGCCGCCTTTCGGCCAGCCGCCCGGGTTCGGGGTGGCATCGGCGTCGATGTAGAACGGCGCGACATCGGAGAGGCCGGTGGCGGCCTCCATTGCCGGCAGATCGACCCAGAACCAGTAATTCAAATCCGGGCGGTTGTCCGGTACGAGCCAGCCCGGTCTGCCTTTCGGCAGCCGCAACAGCCCGGTGACGCGCACCGGGCCGGCGAGTTGACCGGCGGCGCGCTTATCCGGGTGCTTCAGCGCGGACGGGATGTAGCCGCGATTGACAAACACGATACGGCCGTCCGCGAGGCGCAGCGGCGTCAAGACCTGAAACCCGGGCTGGCCGCCGCTCGGCGACGCCGCACCGAGATATATTTCCTTGTCGTTGAGGAACACGCCCTCGGCGACGACAGGGTGGAATTCAAGGCGGCGAGCCTCGTCGAGCGTTTTCGGCACCGGCACCGGAGCGGCATGCACCGCGGCGCGGCGCTCGGCGATCAGATTGGTTTTCCACTGCAGTCGTTCGAGCTGCCAGACGCCAAGGGAGAAGCAGACAATGGCCATGACCGCCGTAATCGCGGCCGGCAGCAGCCGCGAGCGCAGGGCGGAACTCATGCAAGCGGCCTGTGGAGAAGGCGATGGCGGTATTGCAGCGCGATCATCGCCGCCTTGAGCGGCCGCGGCATCAGGACCGCGCCGCCCAGGATCAGCGGCGCCCACAGCGCCATGTGCACCCAGATCGGCGGCGCGCAGCGAAGCTCGACCCAGGCGGCGAGCCCGACGACGAGCATCCCGAGGAAAAAGATGACGAAAACCGCCGGGCCGTCGCCGGAATCCTGTTCCGAAAGATCGAGGCCGCAGACCGGGCAGGCCGGCCGCACGTTCAGCAACCCGGCGAACAGGCCCCCCTCGCCGCAGCGCGGGCAACGGCAGGCCAGCGCCGACCGCATCGCCGGCACCGGCGCGAAGCCGCTCGGTTCGTTCCCTGCCGGGCCGCCGTCAATCCCCGGCGGACGGGTCAATGCTCGGCCGGGAGCGCGGCGCCCATGCCCCACCGATAGATGCAGACGAACAGGAACAGCCACACCACGTCGACAAAATGCCAATACCAGGCGGCCGCCTCGAAACCGAAATGATGGTCGGACCGGAAGTGGCCGCGGATGGCGCGCCCGAGACAAACGCAGAGAAAGATCGTGCCGACGATCACGTGGAAGCCGTGAAACCCGGTCGCCATGAAGAACGTGGACGGATAGATGCCGCCGGCGCCCGGGGTGCCGGGGTCGAAGCGGAAGCTGAACGCGGCGTGGGTGTATTCATAGGCCTGGACGCAGGTAAAGCTGATCCCGAGCAGCACGGTCAGCGTCAAACCCTGGATCAGTCCCCTGCGGTCGCCCTCGATCAGCGAATGGTGCGCCCAGGTCACGGTGGTCCCGGACAGCAGCAGGATCAGCGTATTGAGGACCGGCAGGCTGAACGGGTCGAACGGCTGGATGCCCTTGGGCGGCCACACGCCGGCGGCCGGGAACAGGCTCGACGAAAAGAAGGCCCAGAAGAAGGCCGAGAAAAACATCACTTCGGAGGTGATGAACAAGGCCATCCCGTAGCGCAGCCCGAGCTGCACGACCGGCGTGTGGAAGCCCTGAAACGTCGCCTCGCGGATCACGTCGCGCCACCATACCGCCATCGTGGACAGGACCGCGATGACACCGATAATGAACAGCCACCAATACCCGCCGTGCAGGTAAAGGATCCCGCCGCCGGCGAGCAGCCCGGCGGAGGCGGCGCCGACGATCGGCCACGGGCTCGGATCGACCAGGTGGTACGGGTGCTTCGGCGGGCCGTGGCCGTGGCCTTGCGCGTGGGCGTCGGCGTCAACGGGGAAATGCGCTGTGACGTGCGTGTCGGTCATGTCCTATCCGCCCGATTCGGTCGTTTTCGCTCAGTTTACTGTCCGGGACAGCCCGGCCGCGCCCGCGACCGGCCGCGGCGGGTCGGCATCGGGTTTACGAAACATCGTGTACGACAGCGTGATCGTGCTGACGTCGCGGGTCGAGGCGTCTTTCAGCAATTCGGGATCGACAAAAAACCGCACGCCCATGTCGCGGCTCTCGCCCGGGGCGAGACGCTGCTCGGTAAAGCAGAAGCATTGCAGCTTGTCGAAATAGATGCCGGTCTTGGTCGGGGTCACGTTGTACGCGGCGGTGCCGGTCACCGGCGCCGCGCCGCGGTTCGTCGCTCGGTAAAACACCTCGTGCGGCTCGCCGGGCCGCACCCGGATCTGAGGCGTCAGCGGGCGGAACTCCCAGCCGAGATCGGGTGCGGTCTCGGCGTCGAAGCGGACCGTGACGATCGCGTCGGCGATCTCCTTCGGTGCGGCCGTGGCGCGCTGCGTCGTGCCGCCCCAGCCGGTTGCCTGGCAGAACAGGTTGTATAGCGGCACCGAGGCAAACGACAGCCCGGTCATGCCGGCGACGACCGCGAGCAGCAGCACCACCG
>JBFXDF010000015.1:0-28519 GCA_050181375.1 Alphaproteobacteria bacterium | reverse complement strand
GCTGCTCGGCAGCTCGATGACCTTGACCGCACAGTCAACGGTCCGCGTCCGCTGATGGCGTCGCGGCGAGCAATGAAACGCCACCTCGACGCGTCGCGGCCGGCGATGCGATGCCGCGGGCGGTGCCGCGGGGTGGTGCGCGACCCAGGCGGCAACGCGTCCCTCGAAATGGCGCTCGTGGCGATCCCGCTATTCCTGTTTATCTTCGGCATCATCAACGCCGGCCGCGCGCTATGGCTGCAGAACGCGCTTGAGAATTCGGTCATGCAGGCGGCGCGCTGCGCCACCGTCAACCCCACCCTCTGCGGCACGGCGAACCAGATCACGGCCTACGCCGCCGCGCAGTCCGGAGCCGGGTTCAACGGCGCGATCTTTTCGTTCGCGCAAGCGAGCTGCGGAAACCGGGTCTCGGCGAGCTATCCGCTGACGCTGCCGGTGCTGAATGTGTCGCTCAATCTGAGCGCGCAGGCCTGTTATCCGATCAATCCGACGTGAGGGCCGCGATGCCCAAATCAGCAGTCGTAAAGAACGCGGCGAGGCGCGGCTTGTGGCGCGCGAGCCTCGGCAGGCTCAAGGCTGTCGGCGCCGAGACCGCGGGCGGCGCGACGACGGTATTCGCGCTGTCGCTGCCGGCGATCGTCGGCTTCGCCGGGCTCGGCGCCGAAGCGGCGAGCTGGTATTTGACAAAGCGCACGATGCAGGGCGCCGCCGATACCGCCGCCGCGGCCGCCGCCACGGCTCTGTCCGCCGGCACGACCAGCCCCACGGCCCTGACGAACGAGGCCCGCAGCATCGCGGCGCGCTCCAATTTCGTCGACGGTAGCGGCGGCACGACCGTCGCGGTCAATTATCCGCCGACCTCCGGTTCCTATCAGGGCAGGTCCGACGCGGTCCAGGTGGCGATCAGCAAACCGCAGCCCCCGCTCCTCTCGGCATTGTTCCTGGACCAGGGGCCGACCATTTCCGCGCGCGCCGTCGCCGTCGCCAATCTGAGCTACGAAGCCTGCGTGATCGCGCTCGACAAGAACAACGAAACGGGGATGACCACATCGGGTTCCAGTGCCCTCAGTTTTCCGGGTTGCTCGCTTTACGCGAACTCGCCGGCTGCCGCGGCGCTCAACATGAACGGCGGCGCGACGATCAACGCGAACAAGGCATATTTTGCCGGCAATTACAGCGGTAGTGGCCTGACGACCGCGAACGGGATCTTTCGCGGCGTCGATCCCATAACCGACCCGTATCGCAGCCTGGGTTTTCCCGCCTATTCCGGCTGCGACTCAAACAATTACAAGCTGACCGCTGGCAAATCCGAAACGAAGAACGTCGGAGCTTCGGGAGTTTACGTGTTCTGCAACGGGGTGGAGCTGACCGGCAACTCGTCGCTGACGCTGGGTCCCGGAACATTCATCATCGATCGTGGGCAACTGAGCATCCAGGGCGGATCGACTGTAACCGCCACGGGCGGCACGACCATCCTCCTGACTACAAGCGATCCGTCTAAGACATGTGCCACGGCGAAGGTCAACGGCGGCGCCATTTTCACGCTGACTGCGCCGACTTCGGGCAGCATGGCCGGGATCGCGATCTATCAGGATCGCCGCTGCAGCGATCATTCCTTGAGCAGCAGCTTGAACGGGGGCGGGACACAGAACATCAAAGGCGCGATTTACTTCCCAGAGCAGCATGTCGATTATGCGGGCGGCGCTTCGGTCGGCGGCGCGCAATGCACGCAGCTGATCGCCTGGACCATCACATTCACCGGCAATTCCGGGTTCCAGAACAACTGTACCGGGACCGGTGTGCGCAAGGTGGCGCTGAACGCCGGCCGGATTGTCGAATAACGCGATGCCCGCCCCAGCCGGCTCCGACCGCTGCGCTGACGACCCGGCGCAGTGGAACAACGCGGCCGGGATCGCGGCACCGACAAAAGCGCCGGCAGCAGCGTCATGCAATCGACATGCGAAAGCTGACCGCCTTGCTCGGCGACAGCGAAGCGGCGGGTCGGCGCGACCGCGCTCCGATTCGGTGCGCGAGGGGCACGTTCGCCGCAACACCGCAACTCCTGTCGGTCATCTCGACGCCGCCGGAGAAGGGATTGCCGAACCACAAACGATGCTGCGCGACCGGGTCGCTGGCGCCGCGATGGCACCTCGGCTAAACCGACCCGGGTGGATCAAGCCCGGTCACGGCTCAAAGGCGATCCAACCCGAGCCGATATTGCCCAAACCAGGGGAGAGGCGATGCGGGAGATCGTGATCGACACCGAGACGACCGGCCTCGATCCGCATGACGGGCATCGGATCGTCGAGATCGCCTGCATCGAGTTGCTGCGCTGCGTCCCGAGCGGGCGGAAATTTCACTGCTACGTCAATCCCGAACGCGACGTCCCCGCGGATGCCTATGCGGTGCACGGACTCAGCGCCGAATTTCTGGCGGAACACCGGCGGTTCGCCGAAATCGCGGACGAGCTGCTGGCCTTTATCGCCGATTCGCCGGTCGTCATCCACAACGCCGAGTTCGACCTCGCCTTTCTCAACGCCGAACTGGCGCGGCTCGATCGGCCGCCGCTCGCCTGTCCGTTTGTCGACACGCTGACAATGGCGCGCCAGCGCTTTCCGGGCGCGCCCGCGAGCCTCGACGCGCTGTGCCGGCGCTTCGAGATCGATCTGAGCGCGCGCGAAAGGCACGGCGCCGACATCGATTGCGGTCTGCTGGCGTCGGTTTACCTCGAGCTGCTCGGCGGGCGTCAGCCGGCCTTCGATCTTGCGGCGGGGATCGGCGCTGCCGGATTGCATCTGGCGGACGCCGCGCTGCGCGAACCGCGCCCGCCCAGGCCGCATCGGCCTAGCGAGGAGGAACTGGCGGCGCATCGGGCCATGCTGGCGGCAATAAAATCGCCGCTGTGGCTTGGCGCCGTTTCCGGCTGACGGTTCGCCCCTCGGGCCGGTTCAGGCCATCGCGGTCCCGCCGGCTTGCGCTTCCGTTGGCGCCGCAGAGTTCCGCCGCAGCAATTCGGCGAAATCGATCGGATTGATCATCAGCGGCGGGAAACCCCCATCGCGCGTGGTGTCGGCGATGATGTTGCGAGCGAACGGAAACAAGAGGCGCGGGGTTTCGACCAGCACGACCGCGCTGAGGTGTTCCTGCGGCACGTTGCGCACGGTGACGACCCCGGCATAGGCCAATTCGACCAGGAACAGCGCCTCCTCCTGGATTTTGGCGCTCGATTTTATCGTCAACACGACCTCGAACGTGTCGGGGCCGAGGTTCTGCGCCCGGACATCGACGTTGATCTCGACCTGCGGCTGCGTCGTTTGCGGCCGCAAGCTGTTCGGCGCGCGCGGGTTCTCGAACGACAGGTCCTTTATATACTGGGCGTTGACCAGCAGCTGCTGTGCTTGACCCTGCTGCTCCGCCTGAGCGTCTCCGGGTCCGCCCGGGAGGGGGCCGTTGCCGGTCGCGTCCGATGCCATGTCTTGTCCTCCGGGTGGATGCGCGCGATCGCGCGGGAGCGGGCGACCCGTTCAGTTCCGCTGTCATGGGGGGACGGCGACCGCCGGTTCGCGATCCCGCTAGCATGAATTGGCGCAAGCGGGCAATCTCGCCGTCCGCCGCAATGGCGAGCCCGGACATTTGCCTTGGGTTGTGCCGGGTGGGCGGGCCGACTATCTAACGTAAACATGCCGGTACGGATCGTCGCCGGCTAATCCGCAGCGATCGGGATTCCTGAATTCAATGGGTGATTTCCCGCACTATTTCGACATAATTTTGTTCGCGATGGTCGCGGCGTTTCTGATCCTGCGGCTGCGCAGCGTCCTGGGGCGGCGCACCGGCAACGAGAGGCGGCCGGAATCGTTTTCCCGTCCGGCCCGGCGCGCCGGCGACGAGATCGCCGGCAACGTCGTTCCGCTGGGCGCGCATGGCGCCGCGGTGCGCCCGCCATTGCCCACCACAAAACCGCCCGACGCGGTGGCGGCGGGGCTCGAACGGATCCGTTCCGCCGACGCCGGCTTTGATGCGACCGCGTTTCTCGAGGGGGCGCGGACCGCGTTCGAGATGATCGTCGCCGCCTTCGCCGCCGGCGACAAGGCGCAGCTGCGTCCGCTGCTCAGCGACGAGGTCTTCAAGCCGTTCAGCACGGCCATCGACGAGCGCGAGGCGGCCGGCGAGACGCTCGAAACCCGCATCCTGCAGCTGAAGTCGATCGATATTGTCGAGGCCAATCTCGCCGGCCGCGGCGCGCGGGTCACGGTCAAGTTCGTCACCGACCAGGTCAATGTGCTGCGCGCCCATGACGGCAGCGTCGTCGATGGACATCCCGAGGACCCGGCGGAAAAGACCGATTTCTGGACGTTTGCCCGCGACACCCGCTCCGGCGATCCGAACTGGGTGTTGGTGACGACCGCCAGCGGCTAGGCTCGACGGTCCCGCCGGCACCAGGTTGCGGCCGGGCGGCTACAAGGCCCGCAGCGCCGCGGCCAATTGAGAGCAGCGGTAAGGCTTGCTGAGAAACGGGAATTCGTCCAATACCGGCCGGCCGCCGTTACACGGCAGCGCGGCCATCGGGTATCCGGAGGCCAGCAGCACCCGCAAATCGGGACGCAGCCGGATCGCCTCGCGGGCCAGCTCGACGCCGTTCATGCCCTGCGGCATCACGATATCGCTGAGCAGGATCCGGATATTCGGGTCGCGGCGCAGCACGGCGAGCGCGCTCGGGGCGTCGGGCGCCGTCAGCACGTCATAATCCAGCATCCGCAGGCTCTCGACAGCGACATCGAGCACGTCGGGATCGTCTTCCACGACAAGAATTTTCGCTTTCGCGGCTGCTGCCAGAGGCTTCGGATGCGCCCGATCGGCGGCGCGGGTGGCATCGGCGGCGGGCAGGTACAGGCTCACCGTGGTGCCCGCGCCTGGTGTGCTGGCGATCGCGGCATACCCGCCCGATTGAGCGACAAAGCCGTAAACCTGGCTGAGCCCGAGCCCGCTGCCCTTGCCGACCTCCTTGGTCGTGAAGAACGGTTCGAACGCGCGGGCAGCGACCTCCGGGGTCATGCCCTGACCGGTATCGGAAACCGAGACCTTGACGTAGCGCCCGGCGGTTATGTCCGACATGGTCCGGGCGCGAGGCTCATCGATGTCCTCGAGCCGCGTCGTAATGGTCAGCGACCCGCCGGCTTGCATCGCGTCGCGCGCGTTGACAACGAGGTTTAAGAGCGCCGTCTCGAATTGCTGGGCGTCGATCGTGGCCGCCGCCGGGACCGGCGCCAGGTCGAGATCGAAATCGATCGCTTCCCGGCAGGCGCGCCGCAGCACCGCCTCGAACCCGCCGATCAGCACATTGATGTCGTGCGGCTCCGGCCGCAGCGGCTGGCGGCGGGAAAACGCAAGCAGCTGCTGGTTCAGCGCGGCGCCGCGTTCGACGGCGCGATGCGCGATTTCGATGATCCGGCGCTTCTCGGTTTCGTCACGCTGGGTATCGAGAAGATCGAGACTGTTTGTGATCACCGTCAGCAGATTGTTGAAATCGTGCGCGACGCCGCCGGTCAGCTGCCCGATGGCCTCCATCTTTTGCGCCTGCGCGAAGGCCGCGCGGGTCCTCTCGAGCTCCTCCTCGGCTTTTTTCTTCTCGGTCAGGTCGCGGGTAACCTTCGCGAAGCCGAGCAGGTTGCCGTCATGGTCGAGTATCCGGTCGAGTACGACGCCGGCCCAGAACATTGTCCCGTCCCGGCGCACCCGCCAACCCTCGCCCTCGAACCGCCCGTCGCGGGTCGCCGTCGCGATCTCGCGCTCGGGTTCGCCTTTCGCCCGGTCCTCCTCGGTGAAGAATACCGAAAAATGCTGGCCGACGATCTCCTTTGCCGTGTAGCCCTTGATCCGCACGCCGCCGAGGTTCCAGTTGGTGATGCGGCCATCCGGATCGAGCATGTAGATCGCGTAATCGGCGACGCCCTGCACGAGGATACGGAAGCGTTCCTCGCTTTCGCGCAGCGCGGTCTGCGCCCCGACCCGCTCGGTCATGTCGCGGGTGACCTTGGCGAAGGCGATCAGCCGGCCGTCGCGGTCGCGGATCGCGTCGATCACGACATTGGCCCAGAACCGCGTGCCGTCCTTGCGCACGCGCCAGCCCTCGGTCTCGAACCGCCCGGTGTCCGCCGCCGTGCGCAGCACGCGGTCGGGGACCCCGGCGAGCCGATCCTCCTCGGTGTAGAAGCGTGAAAAATGCGACCCGATTACCTCGTCCGCGCGGTAGCCCTTGATCCGCTCCGCGCCGGAGTTCCAGGTCGTGATCCGGCCCTCGGCATCGAGCAGAAAGATCGCATAATCGATCACGCCCTCGACCAGGAGTCGGAACAACTGGTCGCTGCCGGGCACCAGGCATGCCACGGGCATCATTTTCGCAGCGGGTTTTATGGCAAGGTCCTGAGGATGCACCGGCGATACCGTCAGCCATGTAGAACAAAAGGTGCGGTAACTCCGTTCCGAAAACAGAACCGCAAATTCGTGCCAGGCGCAACTCGCGGCTGACGCCGACCTATTGCATGCGATATGACGCCGCGGCTCCGTTCAGCCGGCGGGGTGCGCCGCGCCGAACCGAATTGGCGCACAGTCGAGGCTCGGGCATAGTTCGGCGCGATGCGATCCGCTCTCCCGATCAACCGGGATCTCGTGCTTGTCGGCGGCGGCCATGCGCATGTGCATGTGCTGAAGCGCTTCGGCATGCGGCCAGTGCCCGGCGTGCGCCTGACGCTGATTACGCGCGACCTCGAGACGCCCTACTCGGGCATGCTGCCGGGCTATGTCGCCGGCGCCTACGATTTTTCCGAATGCCACATCGATCTGGTGCGGCTGGCGCGGTTCGCCGGGGCGCGGCTGATCCACGACGAGGCGGTCGGGCTGGACCGCGCGGCGCGCCGGGTTCTGTGCCGCGATCACCCGCCGTTTCGTTACGACGTCGTCTCGCTCGATATCGGCTCGACGCCGCGCAGCGACGACGTGCCCGGCGCCGCCGAGCATACCGTCGCGGTCAAGCCGATCGACCGGTTCGGCCGGCGCTGGGAAGCGCTGCTGGCCCGCGCCGCCGGGCGGTCCGATTTGCGGCTCGCCGTTGTCGGCGGCGGCGCCGGCGGTGTCGAGCTGACGCTCGCGGCGACGCACCGGCTGGCGGCCGTGCTCGCGGGCGCGCCCGACGTAACCCTGGTGACGCGCGACGGCTTGCTGCCGTCGCACAATCGTGGCGCGCGGGATGTGCTCTCCCGCCTTCTCGAACACCGCGGCGTGCGGGTGCTGACCGATAAGCCGGTGGCGTCCGTCGAACCGGGGCGGCTGATCGCGGCCGATGGCGGAGCAATCGAATTCGACGAAGCATTGTGGGTGACCGACGCGAGCGGCGCGCCCTGGCTGGCCGGCACCGGCCTGCCGCTCGACGACCGCGGGTTTCTCATGGTCGACGAGACGCTGCGCTCGCTGGGCGACGCAACGGTGTTCGCGGCCGGCGATATCGCGGCGATGGCGGGGCATCCGCGCGAGAAGGCGGGCGTCTACGCGGTGCGCGCCGGGCCGCCCCTCGCCGACAATCTGCGGCGGGCGCTCGCCGGCCGGAAGCTGCGCCGCGCCGTGCCGCAGAAGCGCGCGCTGGCGCTGATCGGCACCGGCGACGGACGTGCCGTCGCCTCGCGCGGGCCGTTCGCCGCATACGGCCGCAACCTGTGGCGGCTCAAGGATTGGATCGACCGGCGCTGGATGCGGAAATATACCGATCTGCGGTTCATGGCCGAGGAAGCCGACGCGGCGGGCCAGGGTGCGATGCGTTGCGGCGGCTGCGCCGCAAAGGTGCCGTCGCAGGTGCTGGCGCGCGCGATGGCGCGGCTCCAACCGGTCGCGAAACCGGAGGTATCGCTCGGCCTCGCCAGCCCGGACGATGCCGCCGTAGTGTCGTTTCCGGGTGCGCCGCCCCTCTTGCAAACCGTCGATTTCTTCCGCGCGATGATCGACGACCCGTATCTGTTCGGGCGCATCGCGGCCAACCACGCGCTCGGCGACATCTACGCGATGGGCGGGCTGCCGGAAACGGCGCTGGCGATCGCGACGCTGCCGCCGTCCGATCCGGCGATCATGGAGCAGGACCTTTTCCATATGCTCAGGGGCGGCGTCGAGGTGCTGGAAGGAGCCGGCGCGGTGCTGATCGGCGGTCACAGCGCCGAGGGCGCCGAACCGGGCCTCGGCTTCGCGGTGACCGGACGCACCCGCCCCGGCCGCATCCTGAAAAAAGGCGGGCTGCTGCCCGGAGACCGCCTCGTGCTGACAAAGCCGCTCGGGACCGGGGTGATCCTCGCCGCCGAGATGCGCGGCCGCGCGACGCCGCGGAGCTTCGCGGCCGCCGTTGCGGCGATGCGGCAATCCGCCGCCGCCGCGTCCTCGTGCCTTGTCGCGCACGGCGCCACCGCCTGTACCGACGTGACCGGGTTCGGGTTGCTCGGGCACCTCAGCGAGATGCTGACAGCGTCGGGCATGGCGGCGGTTCTCGACCCGGAGGCCATCCCGGCGCTGGACGGCGCGCGCGATCTGCTGGCGAGCGGCCTCACCAGTTCGCTGCACGGCGGCAACGCCGCTGCCCTGGAGGCGCTTGCCCCGGAGCAGGCCGCTGCCGATCCCGGCTTCGCGGCGCTGCTGATCGACCCGCAGACCGCCGGCGGGCTGCTCGCCGGGGTCCCCGCCGAGCGCGCCGCCGATTGCGTCGCCGAGCTGGTCGGCCTCGGCTACCGCGCCGCCGCGATCGGCGCCGTTGTCGCCAGCGCTCGCGGGCAGCCGCTGGTCGCGCTGCAAGCGGGATGCGCCGCCATGCCGCAGCGCGGGCGCCTCGACCGCATACCGGCCGAATGAACGCCGCCCCGCGCGACCGCCGCGCCGGCCTGCCCTCGGTCGATCGGGTGCTGAGCGCCCCCGAGGCCGCCGCGCTGATCGAGCGGCACGGCCGCGCGCTGGTGCTCGACGCGGTACGCGAGGCGCTGGCCGAACGCCGGGCCGCCGGCCTGCCTGCCTCGACCGAGGAAATCGTCGCGGCCGGCGGCGCGGCGCTCGACCGGCTGACGCGGCCGTCGCAGCGCCGCGTGTTCAACCTGACCGGCACCGTGCTGCACACCAATCTCGGCCGCGCCCCCTTGCCGGAGGAGGCCGTCGCGGCGGCGGTCGAGGCGATGCGTGCGCCATCGAACCTCGAATACGACATCGAGAGCGGCCGGCGCGGCGAGCGCGACGACCATGTCGCGTTCTGGCTCAGGCGGCTGACCGGCGCCGAGGCGGCGCTCGCGGTCAACAACAACGCCGGCGCGCTGCTGCTGGCGCTGAACGCGCTGGCCGAGGATCGCGAGACGATCGTGTCGCGCGGCGAGCTGATCGAGATCGGCGGCGCGTTCCGCCTGCCCGACATCATGCAGCGCGCCGGCACCAGGCTGCGCGAGGTCGGCACGACCAACCGCACGCATCTGCGCGATTTTGCCGGCGCGGTCGGTCCGGAAACCGCGCTGATCCTCAAGGTGCATACAAGCAATTACGAAATCCGCGGGTTCACGGCCGCGGTGCCGCCCGGCCGGCTCGCGGCCCTCGCGCATCAGCGCGGCCTGCCGTTTGTCGAGGATCTCGGCAGCGGCACGCTGGTCGATCTCGACCGCTGGGGGCTGCCGCACGAGCCGACCGTCGCCGAGTCGCTGAAATCGGGCGCCGATCTCGTAACGTTCAGCGGCGACAAGCTGCTGGGCGGGCCGCAGGCCGGGCTTGTCGTCGGCCGCGCCGATCTGATCGCCAGACTGGCAAAAAACCCGCTCAAGCGCGCGCTGCGGCTCGACAAGATCCGCCTCGCCGCGCTCGAAGCCGTACTGCGCCTCTACGCCGACCCCGATCGGCTGGCGGCGCGGCTGCCGGCGCTGCGGCTCCTGACCCGACAGCGCGCCGCGCTCGCCGCGCTCGCCGAACGGCTGCATCCGCCCGTCGCGCGGGCGCTCGGCGGGCAGGCGTCGGTCGAGATCGTCGAGACCAGCAGCCAGATCGGCAGCGGCGCGCTGCCGGTGTCGCTGCTGCCGAGCGCCGGGCTGGCGCTGGCGCCGCTCGCCGCCGGAGGCGGCGCGGTCGAGGCGCTGGCGCGACGGCTGCGGACGCTGCCGGTGCCGGTGATCGGCCGCATCGAGGGCGGCCGTGTCGTGCTCGATCTGCGCTGCCTCGAGGACGAGGCCGGCTTCGCCGATCAGCTCACGATGCTGGGCGGTTAGTCCGATCTCGCCGATTCATCGGCATCGCCGCAACCGTTCGACGCCGGGAAAATCGCCACAATCAGATCGCATACTGCGCTTCTTCGATGCGCCGAAAGCCGGCGCAAAAAAGCGGCGGCGGGTTCCCTGCACATTCCCTGCTCGGTGGTGGAAGTTACCCTGTTCGGGTCCGCCGAGTTCCCTGGTCGCGGCGCCAGGCAGTCGCCCTGAAGGTCAGCCAACACCTTCCGGCGATTGAATAAACCCGGCCCGGGGCGGCCGCGCCGCCAAAGCAATTCCCTGTTCGCAGGGAATTGCTCCCGTCGCCGCGCGACCCGTACCGCCCGTGGCCCTACTGCGCGACCCAGCCGCCGTCGATCGACACCGCCGCGCCGGTTATCGTCGAGGCGGCCTCGCCGCACAGGAACACCGCCAAGGCGGCGATCTTCTCGGGGGTCGTGAAGGCGAGCATCGGCTGCTTCTCGCGCAACAGATCGGCGCTCGCCTGCGCCGCCGCGATGCCCTCCGCCGCGGCGCGGGCTTCGATCTGCTGTTGCACCAGCGGGGTCAGCACCCAGCCCGGACAGATCGCGTTGCAGGTTATCCCCTGGTTCGCGGTCTCGATCGCGGTCACCTTGGTCAGCCCGACAAGGCCGTGCTTGGCGGTGACATAGGCCGCCTTCTCGCCGCTCGCGACAAGGCCGTGCGCCGAGGCGATGTTGACGATGCGCCCCCAGCCGCGTGCGATCATCCCCGGCAATGCCGCCTTTGTCGTATGGAACGCGGCCGACAGGTTGATCGCGATCACCTGGTCCCAGCGCTCCTCGGGAAAATCGACGATCCCGGCGACATGCTGGATGCCGGCATTGTTGACGAGAACGTCGACCCGGCCGTAAAGCCGCTCCGCCTCTACGACAAGCGCGCGTATCTCCGCGGGTTTCGCCATGTCGGCGGCGACATAAGCGGCGCGCACCCCGTGCGCATCGGCCAGACCGGCGCGCAGCCGCTCGATCTCGGCCGGGTCGCCGAACCCGTTGAGGACGATATCGCAGCCCTCGGCGGCGAGCGCGGTCGCGATTCCCTGGCCGATCCCGCTCGTCGAGCCGGTCACGATCGCGGTTTTGCCCGTCAGCATCCCTCTCTCCCCGTTTGCATCGGCGGCGGCGTCAGGCTAATCAACGCCGATGCCGCCGAAACGCAACCCGCTCAATCTCAATCCGCTGCAGCTCAAGACGCTGACCCTGTTGCAGGAGCTGGCCCGCATCGCCGGTCAGCCGGCCGCCGCCGAGGACAGCGAGGGCGGCATCGCAATCACCGAGTTTCCGCACGCCCATGGCGACCATTTTCATCTCGGCGAGGCGCTGGTCGCGGCGCGCGACGCGACCGGATTGCGCAACCCGGCGGTGTTCGCGGCGCTCGAACGCAAGGGCCTCGTGCGCCCGAAATTTCCCGAGGCGGTGATCCTGACCGCGCTCGGGCAGGAATACGATACCGGCCTGCGCGATACGATCCTGCGCCGGGGCGCGCATTAGCGCAATTGTGTCGCGGCCGACGGGGTCGACGGCATGGAGCAGTGCGCCGTCGCGATCCGGCTTGCCGGCACCAACCCCGAAAACGTGCTCCCCGGCATCAAGGTGGTCGGCAACGGCTGGATTTCGCTGATGGCATACCAGGCCAAAGGTTACGGCTATATCGCCCCGTAGCCTTGAACCGCTCTTACCAGACGAACCCGGCGGCGATTCCGATCGGGTTGACCCGGGCCTCACGGATCGCGGCTTCGACGCGGCCGACATCGAGCTTGCCGTCCTTCGCGAACTCGGCGCCGTGAATCCCGCTGCCGGCAATGAACAGGCTCGGGATGCCGGCCGCGTCGGCGCCGGCGATATCGGTGCGCAGACTGTCGCCGATCGCCAGGATGCGTCCGCGATCACCGACCCCGATCCGGCCGAGAACGCTGTCGTAGACCGAGCGGTGCGGCTTGCCGTGCCAGCGCACACGGCCGCCCATGCTCTCGTACTGCTCGGCGATCGCGCCGGCGCATAGCGCCGCCCGGCCGTCATGGATCACGACGAGGTCTGGGTTGGCGCATACCATCGGCAGGTCGCGCCGGTGCGCCGCCTCCAGCACGGAGGCGTAATCCTCGTGCGTGTCCTCCCACTCGGCGGGGCCGGTATTGAGGATGAAATCGGCCTCCTCCGGGCTGTCCACCCAATCGAGGTCGAGGCCCTCGCGCATTTCGAGGTCGCGCTCGGAACAGATATGCAGACAGCGCCGGCCTAGCGCGGCGTAAAACGGCTCGTCGCGCCTGTGAAGATGCTGCCAAGCCTCCTCTCCCGATGACATTACGTCGTGATAGAGCCGGCGCGGCACGCCGATTTTCTCGATCCGTCTGACCACATCGTCGGCGCGGCGCGGCGCGTTCGACAGCAGCACGATCGGCTTGCTCATATCGGCCAGCCGGCCCATGCAGTCGAGCACGCCCGGAAACGGCGCGACGCCGTCATGCACGACGCCCCACAAATCGAGGATGTAGCCGTCGTAATCCGGCGCCAGCTCGCGCATGCCCTCGATCAGCCGAATGCTCATCCCCGCTCCCGTGTTTCGAAACGCCCGCGCAACCCCGATAAACATGCTGGCAGGCGGCGGGACGCGCGAGCATTATTGTGGCGTGCCCGTCCGCCGGGGTGCAAACCGGCCGATACCGTCCATCGCTCCGGCGCGTGCAATCCTCGAGAGGAGGAAGTCATGGCGATTTTCACGCATGTCGCGGTCGGCACCAACGATCTCGCGAAGGCGCGGCAGTTCTATGACGCCGTGCTGGCGCCGCTCGGCTACCGGCGCATCAAGGATCTCGGCGACCGCGGCTCGTGCTGGGGCGCCGAGGCCGAGGAATTCATGGTCCTGACCCCGGCCGACGGCAAGCCCGCCTCTCCGGCGAATGGCGGCACGGTCAGCTTCGCCGCGCCGAGCCGCGCCGCCGTCGCCGAGTTCCACAAGGCCGCACTGGCCCAGGGCGGCAAGGACGAGGGCGCGGTCGGGCCGCGCAGCTTCTGGCCCAACGCCTATGCCGGCTATGTCCGCGACCTCGACGGCAACAAGCTCGCCGCCTATTGCCGCAACCCCGAATAAGAGAAGCCCCTCGGCCGGGCTTGACCCGTGGGCCTTCAGCCCACGGACTTGATCCGTGGGCGTCTACGTCTTGCCCGCACCCAAACTCGTATTGAAAAGACGTGGATGGCCGGATCAAGTCCGGCCACGGAGTACTTCTATCATAGCACACCACCGAGTTTGCTGAGCCGTTTGACCCGCGCCGGGGCGTTTGGTCGGGTTTCGGGGTGCTGAACAGCTGCAACCGGCTCGCGCCTGCGACAGCGGGCTTATCCCTCGGCGAAGAAAAGAATGGTGCCGGTCGCCTCGCGCGCCGGCACCGCGATGCGGCGATCCGGCAGCATGGTAAAATCGATCCGTCGCTCCTTCAGGTAATCGGCGGTCTTCGTGACATCGGCGGTCGCAAGTTCGAGCGCGGCGATGCCGGGCGCCGGGAAATCCAGGGCTAGATCGATCCCGGGATGCATCGTCTCGAAGTCGTCCGGGGTCGCGAACAGGATGCGGTGCGCACCGACCTGCACGCTGGCGACGGCGTCGGTCGTGGTGACCTCGTGCAGGCCGAACAGCCGGTCGTAGGCCGGCAGCAGCGCCGCCGTATCCTCCACGATCAGGTACAGGCTGTGGATGCCGCGCGCGCCGTTCGGGTGAACAAGCCACTCCGGGCGGCGAACGAGTTCCGGGGTCAGGTGGCCGCAGACGAAACAGTCGAGGCCCGGGGTTTCGTGCTCCGGCAGGCCCAGCAGCGAGAAGCGCGGGACGACGGCGCCACCCGGCAGTTCGAGTTGGCGGCCGAGCGCGCGCGGCTCGCCCGGATGCAGGCCCAACGCCGTCATCGCGGCGGCGGCCTCCTCGACCGAACCAGCCGGCGCCAGCGCGACCCGCATCGGTCCCTCGCGCCGCTCCAGAAACCCCTTGAGGCGCTCGCTGTGTGCGTCGGGTTCGGCAAAGCCGAGCAGTTCGAGATAATCGCGGCCGAACATCAGGCAGTAATTGGCCGTGCCCTGCCCGACATGCCGGCCGCGCGGGGTCGGAGCGAAACCGAGCCGGGTCCAGCCGGCGCGCGCCTTTTCGAGATCGCGCACCGCGACGATCACGTGATCGATGCCCGCCAGACCGTGACGCATGGACTGCCTTTCCGGATGCCGGCCGAGTTTACGGGAGCCGCGCGCCCGAGGCCATCACACCGTTCGGCCGGGAAAACGGCTCAGGAGCGGAGCGAGGCCGTGCCGGCGTGCGGCGGCGAAACGATGGGCTTCTCCCGGCTTTGCCTGGCTCAGCCCATCCTACCGACCGTTAAGCCGGGATCGCGTATAATCTCACGCGCCGTTCCGCGAGGAGTTCATGTGAGCAGGCAGACCGAGTTGTTGCGAGCGCGGCGCTTCATGCCGCTGTTCGCTGTGCAGACCACCAGCGCGATCAACGACAATCTGTTCAAGAGCGCCTTTGTCATGCTGGTCACGTTCGGCGCGACGATGCAGACGGCGCTCGACCCCGGCGTGCTGTCGGCGATCGCCGGCGGACTGCTGATCGCGCCGTATTTTCTGTTTTCGGCGCTGGCCGGGGAGCTTGCTGACCGCTACGAGCGCGCCCGCCTGCTGCGCGTTTTGAAAGCCGCCGAGCTGGCGACCGTGCTGGTTGCCGCCGTCGCGCTGCTCGCCGGCAACATGGCACTGTCGTTTGCCGCACTGTTCCTGCTCGGCGTGCAGGTGACGTTTTCGAGCCCGGTGCGCTATGCGCTGTTGCCGCAGCATCTCGAGCCCGACGAACTGATCGACGGCAACGCGCTGCTCGAAGGCGGCACCTTTCTCGCGATCCTGTTCGGGACGATCGCCGGCGGCATCGCCGTCGCGCTCGATCGCGGCACCGAGGCGGCCTGCCTTTTGCTGGTGCTGTGCGCGGTTGCCGGCGTTGCGGCGAGCCTGCGTGTGCCGCCCGCACCGGCCCCATCGCCGGGCCTCCGTCTCAGCCGCAACCCGGTCGCGGCCACCGCGGCGATCCTGCGCCACGCCTGGCAGCAGCGCGCCGTCAAGCTGTCGATCCTCGGCGCATCGTGGTTCTGGCTCGTCGGCGCGGTGTTTCTGTCGCAAATTCCGGCCTTTGCGAAGGCGACGCTGGGCGCCGGGACCGGCGTCGTGACGCTGTTTCTCGCCGCGTTCTCGATCGGGATCGGCATTGGCTCGGTACTGTGCGGGAGGTTGATGCAAGGCGAGATCAGCGCGCGCTACGTGCCGCTGGCGGCATTGGGCATGGCCCTCTTCTCGCTCGATCTCGCGTTCGCCAGCCTGAGGGCCGTCCCGCCGCCCGGTGGCGGCCTGCCCAGTGGCGAATTATTGGGGGTCGTCGGGTTCCTGTCGGACTTCACCGGGCTGCGCATCTTTGCCGACCTGACGCTGATCGCGATCTGCGGCGGGCTGTTCATCGTGCCGCTCTACGCGATCATTCAGCATCGCAGCGACGAGACGGCACGCGCGCGCACGATCGCGGCGTTGAACATCATGAACGCGCTGTTCATGACCGCCGCCGCCGCGGTCACGGCCCTGCTGCTGTCGTCGGGGCTCTCGACCCCGGACCTTTGGCTCATTCTCGCGATCCTCAATGCCGGAGTGGCGCTGTGGATCTGCCGGCTGTTGCCGCAGGACGTGCTGCGGCTCCTGGCGCGCATCGTGCTGCGGCTGGCCTACCGGGTCGAATTGCGCGGCCTGGAGCATCTCGCGGCGGCCGGCGAGCGCGTCGTCATCGTGCCCAATCACGTCTCGTATCTCGACGGGCCGCTGATCGCCGCCTTTCTGCCGGGCTATCCGATGTTCGCTATCGACACGGCGCAGGCCGCGAAATGGTGGGCCCGGCCGCTCCTCGCCGGGGCCGACATCTACCCGATGGACCCGACCCGGCCGATGGCGACGAAGTCGCTGATCCGGGCGCTGCGTGACGGACGGCAATGCGTGATCTTCCCCGAGGGGCGGCTCAACGTCACGGGCGGCGCGCTGATGAAGATCTATGACGGGCCGGCACTGATCGCCGACAAGGGCGATGCGCCAGTGCTGCCGGTGCGGATCGACGGGGTCGAGTTCACGCCGTTTTCGCGCCTTGCGCGCCATGGCGGCCGGCTGCGGCGACGGTGGTTTCCGAAGGTCGCTATCACCCTCCATGAGCCGCGCCGGCTGGCGATATCGGCCGAGCTGCGCGGCCGGGCGCGCCGGCACCGGGCCGGGCTGGTGCTGTACGACGCGATGTCGGACATGATGGCGCGCCGTCCCGATCCGCCCAGCCTGTTCGGCGCGCTCCTGGCAGCGCGCGCGGCGCACGGCGGCAGCCATCCGATCATGGCCGACCCGACCGGCGGCCCGCTGACCTATCGCGGCGTGATCGCCGCGAGCCTTGTGCTCGGCCGGCGCCTCGCCAAACGCACCGCCCGAGGCGAGGCGGTCGGCATCATGCTGCCAAACTCGATCGGCGCCGGTGTCGCGTTTGTCGCGTTGCAGGCGACCGGCCGCGTTCCGGCGATGCTCAACCATACATCCGGCGTGGACGCCGTGCTCTCGGCCTGCCGCACCGCCGAGCTGCGCCTCGTCATCTCATCGCGGCGCTTTATCGATCTGGCGAGGCTGGACGGCCTGGCCGCCGCGCTGGCCGATACGGTCGAGATCGTTTGGCTCGAGGACCTGCGCGACACCCTCGGGGCGTTGGACAAGCTGTACAGCCTTATCGCGCCGTTCATCGCCGATGCGCGGCATCGCCGCCTCGGCATAGAAGGCACCGATCCGGCCGCGATCCTGTTCACCTCCGGGTCCGAGGGGGCCCCCAAAGGCGTCGTGCTGAGCCATGCCAATCTGCTGGCGAACCGGCGGCAACTGGCGGCGCGCGTCGATTTCAGCCCGGCCGACCATCTGCTCAACCCGCTGCCGATGTTTCACAGCTTCGGGCTGACCGGCGGGTTCCTGCTGCCTCTTCTGTCCGGTGTGCGGGTGTTTCTGTACCCGTCGCCGCTGCATTACCGGATCGTGCCCGAGCTGGCCTACGGCATCGGCGCGACGATACTGTTCGGCACCGACACGTTTCTCGCCGGCTACGCGCGTGCCGCGAATCCCTACGATTTCTATGCGCTGCGCTATGTTTTCGCCGGCGCCGAGCCGGTGCGGGAGGAGACGCGGCGGGTCTGGATGGAGCGGTTCGGCAAGCGCATCCTCGAGGGCTACGGCGTTACCGAATGCTCGCCGGTCATCGCGGTCAACACGCCGATGCATTTCAAGCCCGGCACGGTCGGCCGCCTGCTGCCGCTGATGGAGCGCCGGCTGGAGCCGGTCCCCGGCATCGACGCCGACGGCGTGCTGCTGCTGGCCGGGCCGAATGTGATGTCGGGCTATCTGCGGGCGGAACGGCCCGGCATCGTGCAGGCGCCCGAAGCGGGCTGGCACGATACCGGCGACATCGTGCGCATCGACGCGGAAGGCTTTGTGACGATCGTCGGGCGTGCCAAGCGGTTCGCAAAAATCGCCGGCGAGATGGTATCGCTCGCCACCGCCGAGCGGATCGCGACCGCGGCCTACCCGGATTGGCGGCACGCCGTCGTCGCGCTGCCGGACGAGCGCCGCGGTGAACGATTGGTGCTGGTCAGCGAAGCGCCGGCGATTGGCCGCGAGGCGCTGATCGAGGCGGCATCGCGGGAGCGCCTGCCGGAACTCGCGATACCGCGCGATATCGTCGCCGGTGTCGCGCTGCCGCTGCTCGGGTCGGGGAAAACCGATTATCCGGCGGTTGCAAGGCTCGCATCGCAAGCCGCCGCCGGCGCGATCGATCGAACCGCCGTGCTGGCCGGGTGATGCCCGCCAGAGATTTGCGGGCGTCTTCTACCACCACCAGCCGTACCAGCCCCAATACGGCCCGGCGAAGATGATCGCGATCCAGAAAAAAACGAAGAACAGGATCAGCAGTCCGATGGCTCCGCCGGACCCATAATAGGATCGGCGGCAGCCGTAGTACCCGCCGCTGCTGAGCAGCAGCAGGATGATGATCATCCAGAGCACGAACCAGAACCACATCGGCTTCTCCAAACTGGCGTGGATTCCGGGTCCGGCACCCCGCGCCGGGATCACGCCGCGGTCGGCGTCGGTCGGTAATCAATCGCCGCTGCCCTGTTAATAGCCGCCGCCATCGATCGGTTGCGTCGGGCGTGACCCGAAGCGTTGTTCGCAACTGCGAAATGCGGTAATTCGATGTCGCCGTAACCATCTATAGATCGCGGCGGCGGCTGGATTTTGGCTCCGGCTCGGCCGCGATTTTCGTATTTGCAACTGTAACCAGACGCACCGAATTGGCCGTTACCTCGACGCCTCCCGCGCCGCCTCCTTCCGGTCCCGACATCTCGACGATCACGATCGAAGAGGAGATGCGGCGCTCATACCTCGATTACGCGATGAGCGTGATCGTGGCGCGCGCGCTGCCCGACGTGCGCGACGGGCTGAAGCCGGTGCATCGCCGCATCCTCTATTCGATGCAGATGAACGGCAATGTCTGGAACCGCGGATATCGGAAATCCGCCCGCATCGTCGGCGACGTGATCGGCAAATACCACCCGCACGGCGAAAGCGCGATCTACGATGCGATGGTGCGGATGGCGCAGGATTTCTCGATGCGCCTGCCGTTGGTCGATGGCCAGGGCAATTTCGGCTCGATGGACGGCGACGCCCCGGCGGCCTACCGCTACACCGAGGCGCGATTGGCGCGGGTTGCCGAGGCGCTGCTTGCCGACCTCGACAAGGACACCGTCGATTTCCAGCCGAACTACGACGAGACCGAGCGCGAGCCGAAGGTTCTGCCGGCCGGCTTCCCGAACCTCCTGGTCAACGGCGCACAGGGCATTGCGGTCGGCATGGCGACCAACATCCCGCCGCACAACCTCGGCGAGGTGATCGACGCCTGCTGCGCCTATCTCGACAACCCGGCGATCACGGTTTCCGAGCTGATGGAGCTGGTGCCGGCGCCCGATTTCCCGACCGGCGGCATCATCATCGGCCGCGCCGGCACCGCCGCGGCGTATCAGACCGGGCGCGGCGCCGTCGTCCTGCGGGCGAAGCACCACATCGAGGAGGTGCGCAAGGAGCGCGACGCGATCGTGTTCACCGAGATGCCGTATCAGGTGAACAAGGCGAAACTGCAGGAGCGCATCGCCGAATGCGTCCGCGACAAGCTTGTCGAGGGCATCGCGGACATGCGCGACGAGAGCGACCGCGACGGTGTCCGGCTTGTCATCGAGCTGAAGCGCGACGCCGACGCCGAGATCGTGCTGAACCAGCTCTACCGCCACACGGCGCTGCAAACGAGCTTCGGCGTCAACATGCTGGCGCTGAACGGCGGGCGGCCGGAGCTGCTGACCCTGCGCGATGTCATCGCCGCCTTTGTCGCGTTCCGCGAGGAGGTCATCACCCGGCGCACGACCTACCTCTTAAACAAGGCGCGCGAGCGGGCGCATATCCTGGTCGGCCTCCTGGTCGCGGTCGCCAATATCGACGAGATCATCGCGCTGATCCGCGCCGCCCCCGATCCGGCGCACGCCCGCGCCGGGCTTGTCGGGCAACGGTGGCCGGCCGGCGATATCGGACCGCTCGTCGAAATGGTCGGCGCGACCGGCGGCGCGCTTGATGCGGACGGCACCTATCAGCTGTCCGACGAGCAGGCCCGCGCGATCCTCGACCTGCGGCTGCAGCGCCTGACCGGGCTCGAACGCGAGAAGATTTCCGACGAGCTTCGCGAGCTCGTCGCGGAAATCGCCGGCTATGTCGAAATCCTGCGCTCGCGCGCCCGGCTGATCGAGGTCTTGCGCGGCGAGCTGCTCGCGATCAGGACGCAGTTCGCCAACCCGCGCCGCACCGCGATCGAGGATGTCGAGTTCGAGGCCGACATCGAGGCCTTGATCCAGCGCGAGGACATGGTCGTCACGGTCAGCCACGCCGGCTACATCAAGCGCGTGCCGCTGTCGACCTATCGCGCGCAGCGCCGCGGCGGCCGCGGCCGCGCCGGCATGGCGATCCGCGACGAGGATTTTCTCAGCCAGGTCTTTGTCGCCTCGACGCACGCGCCGGTGCTGTTCTTCACGTCGGCCGGGCGCGTCTACAAGCTCAAGGTGCACCGTCTGCCGCTCGGCACGCCGCAGGCGCGCGGTCGGCCGATGGTCAATCTGCTGCCGCTGGGCGACGGCGAGACGATCTCGACCGTGATGCCGCTGCCCGAGGACGAGGAAAGCTGGGCCGATCTGACGGTGATGTTCGCGACCGCCGGGGGCAGCGTCAGGCGCAACTCGCTCGCCGACTTTGTCGATATCCGCGCCAACGGCAAGATCGCGATGAAGTTCGAGGGCGAGGACGTCGACGACCGGCTGATCGCGGTCGCGACCTGCAGCGACGCCGACGACGTGCTGCTCGCGACCCGCAACGGCAAGGCGATCCGATTTCCGGTCGCCGATGTCCGCATCTTCGCCGGCCGCTCTTCGGTCGGGGTGCGCGGCATCCGCCTGCTGCGTTCTCCGGAGGGGGGCGACGATCAGGTCATCTCGATGTCGATCCTGCGTCACGAGGAGATCCCTCCCGACGAGCGCGACTCGTATCTCAAGCTCGCGGCGCAACGGCGCCGCGCACTCGGCGAGGAGAGCGATACCGCCGTCCAAAACGGCGACGCGGAGGACGAGGGCGATAGCGGCGAGACGGCGATCTCGGAGGAGCGGTTCGCCGATCTGGCCGGGCGCGAGGAATTCGTGCTGAGCGTCACCGAGAAGGGCTTCGGCGTGCGCAGCTCAGCCTACGACTACCGCATCACCGGGCGCGGCGGACAAGGCCTCAACAATATGGATCTGAGCCGCCGCAGTGACGCGATTGTCGCGGTGTTTCCGATCGGGCACAACGACCAGCTGATGCTGGTGACCGATACCGGCATGGTGATCCGCGTACCGGTGCACGACATCCGCATCGCGCGGCGCGGCAGCGCCGGCGTCGTCGTGTTCAAGGTCGGCGACGGCGAGCGGGTCGTCTCCGTCGCGCGCTTGCCTGAGGGGACCGACGAAAACGGAAACGGCGGCAACGGGCACGAGAACGGAAACGGCAACGGCGATTCCGAAGAACCAGCGGCCGACCGGCCGGATGCGGACGAAACTTGAGGGGACATGAGATGAAGCGGCGCATCGGGGTCTATCCCGGCACATTCGACCCGATCACCAACGGCCACAGCGACATCATCCGGCGCGCACTGCATGTGGTCGATCATCTCGTGCTGGGCGTGGCGCGCAACGACGCCAAAGGCCCGCTGTTTTCGACCGACGAGCGTGTCGAGATCGTGCGCGACGAAATGGATCATCTCGAGAACGGCGACGCCGAGCGGATCGAGGTGCGGGCATTCGACACGCTCTTGATGCATTTCGCCGAGTCGGTCGGCGCCGGCGTCATCATCCGCGGTCTGCGCGCCGTGTCCGATTTCGAGTACGAATTTCAGATGGCGAGCATGAACGCGCGCCTCAATCCAAATATCGAGACCCTCTTTCTGATGGCCTCCGACCGCTACCAGTTCATCTCGTCGCGTTTCGTCAAGGAGATCGGCGCGCTCGGCGGCGACATAACGCACTTCGTCAGTCCTCGCGTCGCCAACCGCCTGCTCGACCGCTTCGCCGGCGCCCGGCTGAAACGATCGTAGGCTACGGTCATAGGAGCGGGTCTGCTGCATTCTCGATAGGAGATCATGATGGCAGCCGACGACACCATCACGCTTGAACTTCTCGGTGCCCGACTGTTGGCGCTGACAGCCGATGTACGCGATCTGCAGCAGCGATTTGCCGGTATGGAGATGCGGCTTGGCGCGCTGGAAACGCGCTTTTCCGGCCTGGAAGCACGCTTCACCGGCCTCGAGGGGCGGTTTGCCGTTCAAGAAGAACGTATGACCCGGCTCATCGCACTCGTCGTCCGTATCGCCGAGCGGGTCGGTACCTCGGCGGATTGATCCAAGGCCCGGTAGATCGCCCTACCCCATCCGATCCGCGCGGGGAGCTTCCGATGGCAAACGACAGTAACACCGCACAGCGCAGCCGCTGGAATGTGCTGACGCAGACCGGCGCGGGGACGCCGATGGGCGAACTCTTGCGACGCTACTGGTGGCCGATCGCCGGCGCCAGCGAGTTTGCCGAACCGGGCGCGCGGCCGGTCCGCCTGCTCGGCGAGAATCTTGTTATCTATAAGGATTTGGGCGGACGGTTCGGCTTGCTCGACCGCCACTGCCGGCATCGCCGCGCCGATCTCAGCTACGGCTATGTCGAGGACTGCGGGCTGCGCTGTAACTACCACGGCTGGCTGTACGGCGCCGACGGCGCCTGCCTGGCGCAGCCCTACGAGGACATGGCGCACCCGGAGCGGCGGCTGCGCGACGAAATCCGCATCAAGGCATATCCGGTCGAGGAGCGCGGCGGTCTGATCTGGGCCTATCTCGGCCCGGAGCCGCGTCCGCTGGTGCCGGATTGGGAGTTCTTCTCCTGGCCCAACGGGTTCCGCCAGATCGTGCTCGCCGACATCCCGTGCAACTGGTTCCAGTGCCAGGAGAACTCGATCGATCCGGTGCATTTCGAATGGACCCATTCGAACTGGTCGATCCGGCTCGACGGCAAGACCGGCCCCTATACCCCGCGCCACGTCAAGGTTGATTTCAGCGAGTTCGAATACGGTTTTCAATACAAACGCATCCGCGAGGACACCGACGAAAACGATCGACTGTGGCAGGTCGGCCGGGTCTGTCTGTGGCCCTGCGCTCTCTTCACCGGCAACCATGTCGAGTTCCGCGTGCCGGTCGACGACGAGAACACGCTCTCGGTGATGTGGCATTTCAGCCGCGTGCCGCACGAGCGGGAGCCTTACGTCCAGAACAGCATTCCGACCTGGAAGGGACCGATCGAGGACCCCGAGACCGGCCGCTGGATCACCAGCCATGTGATGAACCAGGATTTCGTGACCTGGGTCGGGCAGGGCCGCATCGCAGACCGCTCGAAGGAGTACCTCGCCCCCTCCGACCGCGGCATCGTCATGCTGCGCCGCCGCTTTCTGAACGACATCGAGGCGGTCGAGGAAGGCAGAGACCCGAAGGCCATTGTCCGCGACCCCGAGATCAACCGCGCGATCCCGTTGCCGGTCGCCGAGCGCAAGAACTTTATCGAGGGTTTCCCGCGCGAGCAGTTTTTGCGCGACCCGTTCAGCCGCCGCAACCTGCGGGGCTATATTTTCCAGACCGGACAGCCGGCCGAGGTGCGCGAGGCGTTTCTCGCCGCTATGGGGTTCACCGAAACGGAATTGCAGCCCGAGGCGCTCCCGTACGACCCGCTGGCGCCGGCCCGGCGGTGATCCCGACGGCGATATAAACAAGGTAGACCCTGCTGTATTCCTGGGCCTGGATACCGATCACGGTCGGCGCGGCGCTGGCGCAGACGCTGCGCAACGCGGCGCAGCGCCATCTGACCGGCGATCTCGGCGCGCTCGGCGCGACCCTGGTGCGTTTCCTCTACGGGCTGCCGTTCGCGGCGCTGTGGCTGGCGATCGTGTGGCTGGGGGTAGCCGGCGCCGGCAGGCTGCCGCCGGTCACGCTGCCGTTTTTGTGGTGGACGCTGGTCGCCTCGCTGAGCCAGATCGCGGCCACCGCGCTCCTGCTGCGCTGCATGGAAGAGCGAAATTTCGCGCTCGGGGTCGCCTACGCCAAGACCGAGCTGCTGCAGATCGCCATCCTCGGTTTGGTGCTGCTCGGAGACCGGATCACGGTTTTTTCGGTCGCGGCAATCGTCGTCGCGACGGCCGGAGTGATCCTTGTTTCCCTCCCGAAAGACAACCGCTCGCTGAGAACGATTGCCGGCGGCTGGACTTCGCGCGCGGCGCTGCTCGGGGTCGGTTCCGGGACCGCGTTCGGACTGGCGGCGGTCGGGTATCGCGGCGCCGCCCTGGCGCTCGACACGCCGTCTATCGTCCTTGCCGCGGCCTATTCGCTGGTCTGGGCGCAGGCGCTGCAGACGGTGCTGCTCGGAGGCTATCTGCTCTGGCGGCAGCGACGGGTCGTCGTCGCGGTGTTGTTCGCGTGGCGCGTATCGATGCTGGCCGGCGCGATGGGAGCGATCGGTTCGGCCTGCTGGTTCACCGCGATGGCGCTGGAGCCGGTCGCCAACGTGCGCACGCTTGGCCTCATCGAGCTGTTTTTCAGCTATCTCGTGTCCCGACGCTTCTTCCGCGAGCGCCTGACCGCGGCCGAGCTGCTCGGTTTCATCCTGCTGGCGCTGGGGCTTGTCGGGATTGTCGGACAGTTCTGAACCGGTCCCGCCTGGAATGACGGAAACCGGGCCGGCGCCGGACCCGATTGTGGTCGTGCAGGGCGTTGCGAAACGCTTTGCGTCCGGGCTGCAGGCGCTTAACGGAGTCGATCTCACGGTCGCACGCGGCGAGTTTCTCAGCCTGCTCGGTCCCTCGGGGTGCGGCAAGAGCACGCTGCTCCGCATCGTCGCCGGTCTCAGCGAGCCTTCCGCGGGCCGATTGACGCTGCGCCTCGGCGAACGGGAGCCGAGACGCTCGCTCGCAACCGGCCGCATCGGATTTGTCTTTCAGGACCCGACGCTGATGCCGTGGAGCACGGTCGCCCGCAATGTCGAATTGCCGTTCCGCATCGCCCGGCGGATCGGCGGGGCCGAACGCGACCGCGTCGCCGAGGCGTTGCGCGCTGTCGGCCTCGCCGGGTTCGAGAAATCCTATCCACGCCAGCTCTCGGGGGGCATGCGGATGCGCGTCTCGATCGCGCGCGCTCTCGTTACGGAGCCCGATCTTTTGCTGCTTGACGAACCGTTCGCGGCGCTCGACGAGATCACCCGGCACGCGCTGAACGACGATCTGCTGCGGATATGGGAGGCGCAGCGGCCGACGATCCTGTTCGTCACGCACAGCGTCTTCGAGTCGGTGTATCTTTCGACCCGCATCGCGGTGATGCGGCACCGACCCGGACGCATTGTCGCCGACCTCCCGATTGCATTGCCGCAACCGCGCCGGCAATCGGTTCGCACCAGCGCGGAATACGCCCGCATGTGCGACACCGTCTCGGCTGCGCTCGCCGGCGCCATGCCGCGGGAGCCGCTTCGATGACCGTGCCGCCGCGCCGCCGGCTCGCGCGGATCGCGGCGCCGATCGCGATCGGCCTCGTCGTGCTCGCGCTTTGGGAAGCCGTCGTGCGGGTAAACGGCATCCCTCCCTATGTCCTGCCGGCGCCAAGCGCGATCGCGGCGAGCCTGTGGACCGACGGGCCGAGCCTTTTCGGATCGCTGCTGGTGACGCTGCGCATTACCCTCGCGGCGCTCGCCGCGGCGGCGCTCTTCGGCGGCGCGATCGCGCTGTTGTTCTCGCGCTCGCGGCTCTTGGAGATCAGCCTGTTTCCCTACGCGGTGATTTTGCAGGTGACGCCGATCGTCGCGATTGCGCCGCTCATCATCATCTGGGTCAAGGAACCGTTTCTCGCGCTCTTGGTCTGCGCCTGGATTGTCGCGTTCTTTCCGATCGTGTCGAACACGACAGTCGGGCTGAACAGCGCCGACCGCAACCTCTTGGCGCTGTTCCGCCTGTACGGCGCATCGCCGGGGCAGACACTGCGCTATCTGCGGATTCCGACCGCGCTGCCCTATTTTCTCGCCGGATTGCGGATCAGCGGCGGACTGGCGCTGATCGGCGCGGTCGTCGCGGAATTTGTCGCCGGGACCGGCGGAGCCGAGACCGGGCTGGCCTTCCGCATTCTCGAATCCGGCTACCGGCTGGCGATCCCGCGCATGTTCGCGGCGCTCTTGCTGCTGTCGCTGACCGGCATCGTCATCTACGCGCTGCTCGATCTTCTGTCGCGGCTGCTGCTGCGCCGCTGGCACGAAAGCGCGATCGCGGCGGAAGACGAATAGCGCGTAACGCTCAGGCGCGCTTGCGGCGTTTCGCGGCTGGCGCCTCGGCCGGTTCGGGCGGCGCTGCTTCGGCCGCCTTGCCGCGCCCCGACCCGCGTCCGCCCGACACCGGCAGCAGCAGGTTGCGCTGGTTCGCCGGCGGAGGCGCGGATTTGCGGCCGCGCGATGCCGCCTTGGCCGGGGCTGGCGCCGCGCTCTCCTGAACCTCCTCTGCCTCTTCGGCTTCGGCACGCCGCGACGCGGCGCGGCGGCGCGCCGGCGCGTCCTCGGCATCGGCTCTCGTTCCCTCCTCCGCCGCCAGGCTGCGCTTCAGTGCGTCCATCAGGTTGATGACCTGAGCCGGCCGCCGCTCGGGTTCCTTCGGCGGCAGGCGCCCTTGGAGCTTCTCCTCGATCAGCTCGCGCAGCGCCGCCTGATAGCGATCGACGAACTGGCTCGGCTCGAAGTCGCGGCTGCGGCGGGCGATGATCTGCTGCATGATCGCGAGCTGGTCCTCGTCGACCGCGTCGGCCGCGATCGACCCGAAATAATCCTCCGGCCGGCGGATCTCGTCAGGATAGCGCAACGCGTTTCCAAGCAGCCCCGTGCCGAGCGGACGCAGCGAAATGATGCGCTCCTGGCCGTTGATGACGACGCGGCCGACCGCAACCCTGCCGCTCTCGCGCAGCGCCTCGCGGATCACGCGATAACCCTCCTCGGCGACGCTGCCGTCCGGCACGAGGTAGTACGGTGTATCGAAATAGATCGGATCGATGTCCTCGACAAATTCGGTGATGTCGATCGTGTCAGTCGTTTCGAGGCGCAGCCGCTTGATGTCGTCCGGATCGACGTTGATATAACGGCCCTTTTCGTACTCGTACCCCTTGACGATGTCCTCGCGCTCGACCGGGCCGATGCCGGGCACGACGAGCTGCTGGCGTACCCGCTCCCCCGACGGCTCGTGGATCATGTGGAACCGCACCTTGTCGCGCTCGGTCGTCGCGGTGTACAGGCGCACCCCGATCGTCACAAGCGACAGCTTGAGAAAACCGGTCCAATACGGTCGGGCGGGAGCGGCCATCGCATTTGCTCCTGTTTCGCGTTAACCCAACGATAGCGGGGGCGGCGGTGTTCCGCCATCCCGGAGCGCGCGGGCCGCGATTCGCGTTGTTCTACCGCAATGGCGCCGCCGATCGATCCGACAATACCGCCGATGGAGGCCCGTCCGGTCGCCGAGCTGCCGCGCGGTCCGCAATGGCGTTATGAGCCGAAATGGGACGGGTTTCGCTGCCTCGCGTTCCGCGATGGCGACGATGTCGAGCTGCGCTCGAAATCGGGGCAGCCTCTCGCGCGTTATTTCCCGGATGTGGCGGCGGCGTTGGCCGCTCTGCCGGCGCGCCGTTTCGCGATCGATGGCGAGATCGTGATCCCGGTCGAGCGCCGGCTGTCGTTCGAGGCGCTGCAGCTGCGGCTGCACCCGGCCGCAAGCCGCGTGCGCAAACTGGCCGCGGAGCACCCGGCGGTGTTCATCGTCTTTGACCTGCTCGCCGCGCCCGACGGCTCCGTGCTGCTGGAACGGCCGTTCGCCGAGCGGCGCCGCGCGCTGGAGAACTTTATCGCGGCGCAGGGCGACAGCGCCGGGGTGCGTCTGTCGCCGAGTACGGCGGATTGCGACGCGGCGCTCGGCTGGCTCAGCCGGCTCGGCGCCGATATCGACGGGATCGTCGCGAAACGCGCCGACCTGCCCTATTTGAGCGGCCGGCGCGACGGCATGCAGAAATACAAGCCGCAGCGCACCGCCGATTGCGTCGTCGGCGGGTTCCGTTACGGCAAAGATACCACGCTGGTCGGCTCGCTGCTGCTCGGGCTCTACGATGATGACGGTTTGCTGCACCATGTCGGGTTCACCGCCACCTTGCCGGCGCGCGACAAGCCGGCGCTGACCGCCCGCCTCGAACAACTGGTTGCGCCGCCCGGGTTCACCGGTCGCGCTCCCGGCGGCCCGAGCCGCTGGTCAACCGAGCGCACCGCCGAGTGGCAACCGCTGCGCCCCGAGTTGGTCGTCGAAGTGCGCTACGACCACGTGACCGAGGGTCGTTTCCGGCACGGTACGACATTGCTGCGCTGGCGACCGGACAAGGCGCCGCGGCGATGTACGTTCGAGCAGCTCGCCACGGCCGGCGAGAGCGGCCTCGCGCTACTCTCGCAGTAGCCTATCCCACCCGATGGTCATCCCGGCGAAGGTGTTGTGTCCCGGAAC
>JBFXDF010000014.1:0-30447 GCA_050181375.1 Alphaproteobacteria bacterium | reverse complement strand
GCCGCCGACAATCAGCGCGCCGCCGACCGCGCGCCACGGCGTCATCGCCTCGCCCAGCACAAGGACGCCGATCGAGACGACGACGACCAGCTCGGTATTGGCGAGGATCGCGAAGCTGCTCGCGCCGAGACGCGGCACGCTGTAGGTGAACAGGGTCATCGTCACCGCGCCGGGTCCGATCCCGATAAACAGCAGCCACGCCCAGCCGGCGGGCGTCGTCGGAACATTCAGCCCGAGCCAGGCCGCCATCGCGCCGAATGTCACGGCCATGCCGAGATACAGCCCGGCCGCGCCGATCAGCGGTTTGTGACGCCGCAGGATGCGGACATTGATCGCCAGATAGGCCGCGTAGAGCAGCGGCGCCGGCAAGGCCCAGGCGAGACCGCGCGGGTCGAGCGTGCCGTGGTGCAGCCCCGGCGCGGTGATCAGCGCCGCGCCCGACAGGATCGCGCCGATGCACAACAGCGACAGCGGACGCACATGCTGTTTGAAGACGAGCCGGTCGAGCGCCACGGTCACCGCCGGGTAGGTATAGAACAGCAACACCGCGATGCTGGTCTCCAGCGTCTTGATGCTCTCCCAGAAACACAAGGTCTGGCCGGCGCCCAGTGTCGCGCCGAGCAGCACGACACGCCAGGCGCCGTTGCGCCAGGCTTGCGAAAACCCGATCCCCGCCAGCACCGCGGCGGCGGCGAGCGCGAGGATTGCGATTACGTACCGCCAGAACAGCATTGACGCCGGGCTCAGCCCATCGGCGTAGAGGTGCAGCGCGGCAAGCGGCATCACGCCGACCAGCCCGCTGCCGGCGACCGCGGCCAGCGCGGCCGACCACGACTGGGAAAGAAGAGGGCGTCTCACCGCCTCAGTCTAACAGGAAACGCAAGTCGAGGGCCGAACGCCGGCGGACCCGGCGAGATCGCCCCGCCTCCTCCTCGCGGGGGTCACCGCCGATATCGACGCGAATCGGGCGATCGTTTCGGCGATTGCATCCGGAGTAGTTCCTCGCCGCACACCAAGTCTGCGCGCCCCAGTTCGCAGAAAAGGGTGGACAAGCTCCGGCACCGCACTCAGGATTTCCCGCGAAACGGGGGACCACGATAGCCTTTTTGAGGCAAATTCCCGCCGGAGCGGACAACGCCCGGCGAACGGAGGCGGCTTGTCTGCGTCGTTGGAGAACATTTCGAAGCGAATCGGGAAACAATATCTGCCTGTATAGTGGGGAATACATGCCAGTCACCTCGCTGCTGGGGACTGTGTCGCGGCGTGCGGCCGGACGGGAACGGCATCCACGCCGGCGCGCGGCACGAGCGGCCGTCGTCGCCCTGGCGGGCTTGTCGCTGCTGTTCGCGGTGCCGGCCGACAGCTTCGCGCGCAGCAAGAAACGGCATGAGGCGTCGCAAGCGCGGCATTCCGCGACGCACGCCGCCGCCAAGCGCCCCGGCGCGAACCACCGCCGGGCAGCGGCCGACAAAGGGCGAGCCGGCAAGAGCGGCGTCAAAAAAGCGTCGGCGGCCCCGCTGCCGATGCTGCGCTCGGCGATCCTGATCGACGCCGAGAGCGGCGCGGTGTTGAGCCAGACGAAGCCCGATATGGCTGTCTATCCGGCCTCGCTGACCAAGATGATGACGCTGTACCTGACCTTCGCGGCGCTCAACGAGGGCCGGCTCAGCCTCGATCAGCGCCTCCCGGTCTCGCGGCACGCGGCCGACCAGGCTCCGAGCAAGCTATGGCTGAAACCGGGCGATGCGGTGGCGGTGCGATCGCTGATCCTGGGGTTGGTGACCCGCTCCGCCAACGACGCGGCGGTGGTCCTGGCCGAGGGGCTGGCGGGCAGCGAAACCGCCTTCGCGGCTCGCATGACCGAAACCGCCCGCCGGCTCGGGATGGCCAATACGACGTTCCGCAACGCCTCGGGTCTGCCGGACCCGGAGCAGCGCACGACGGCGCGCGACCTTGCCCGGCTGTCGCTGGCGCTGCATCAGGACTTCCCGCGCGAGTTTGCGTATTTCTCGGTCCGCGAGTTCGAGTTCCGCGGCCAGACGATCGCCACGCACAACCACATGCTGGGATCGTACGAAGGCCTCGACGGCATCAAGACCGGGTTCACGCGGGCGTCGGGGTTCAATCTCGCGGCATCGGCCGAGCGCGACGGGCATCGCCTGATCGGCGTCGTCCTCGGCAGCCCGTCCTGGCCGGTTCGCGACAAGCAGATGGCGGCGCTGCTCGACCGCGGCTTCGCGGCGCTGGGCGCGGTGCATGTCGCCGGCGCGGACACCGTCGAACCGACCCCCGGCCAAGCCAAGCGCGCCGGTCTCATCGCCCGGCTCGCCGCGACAGCCTCGCCGGTCGCCAACGCGGTCGCGGCGCCGGCGGCGAAACTGGCGATCCGCCGTTCCGAGAATGCCCCGGCATCGAAGACGGCGGCGGTGCAGATGGCGGACGACAGGGATCGCGCGATCCAACTCGGCGCGTTCCGGGCGCGGAGCGCCGCGGCGAAGCTCGCGAAGAGCGCCGCGCGGCTGAAACCGGCCAGGGGAAAGGACGTGCGCGTCCTCAAGATCGACGGCGGGCGCAAGGGTACGCTGTACGCGGTGCAGGTATCGGATTTTACCGACAAGGGGGCGCGTGACGCCTGCGGCGTGCTGCGCAAGGCCAAATTCGGCTGCTTCGTCGTCCCGGAACCTGACGAGAGCTGACAGTCCGACCCGTCACCCTCACCCCGATCCGTCGCTTCGTCACGGCGTGAGCCGGACGCGGCGAACCCGCGGCTGCAACCGCCGTGAAAGCCGGCCGGCGATCCCGGCCGCTCGAGCCTGGCTCCGAACTGTGCGGCGGTCTTCTTTGGCGACCGCGTCGCGGCTGCCCTGTCGCGGGTAATGGCGCTCCCGCGCGGGGGCGAGCCGTCGGACCGGTCGAGATGCCGCGTGTCGAAAATTCTTACACCGGGCCGCTTTCTCTAAGTGTCTGCGATTCATAGTAGAAATTGGAGGCGCGAAACCGGGCGACCTGGTTTCGTGTCGGCTAATCTCACAAATTAAGGTTGCAGCTCGCCGTCATTAACTTTCTTTCGGCGCGCATATCAACCGTATAAGCCGTATTGGCACGGGATTTGCTGATTACTAATAGCATAAGTAACTTTTTGGCAGGCATATCCCCGTCAAATACCCGCGTGAGTTTGGTTAACGCTTGTCGGCGCGGGTCTGAGGCCGCGTGTCCATCGATTCAAATCTTGAGGAGCATGAAATGTACAAGAAGCTGCGTAACTCACTGCTTTCGGCTGCCGCCGTTTTGGCGGTGGCAGCGGGTCTGCCCAACAATGCGAAGGCGGATCTCTTTCAGGTCGGCTTCCTGCTCGACAGCTCGGGCAGCATCACATCCGGCGGATGGTCGACGATCGTCAACGGGCTGGCGGGCGCGATCCCGCAGTTCCTGACATCGAGCGACACATACGAGCTGTCGGTGGTGTCGTTCTCGGGTACGGGCCAGACGCAAACCATCGTCAACAAGCAGGTTATCAGCCTCGCCAACATTGCAACGTTGCAGGCGGCGATCACCGGTGCTTCTTTCCTCAATGGAAACACCAATTACGCCGACGGCTTCAACGCCATAACGACGGTGATGGACCCGGCTCACAGCAGTGCCGCGGCTTCGTACCTCAACTTCGCGACAGACGGTCAGCCGAACCAGCCGGGAAGCGATCCCGCGGCTGCCGGCGTGACCGCCCGCAACGCAGCCATCGCGGCCGGCATCGACAATATCAGCATCGAGGGTATCGGCGGTTCGGTCAGCGTCGGCTATCTCACCGGCAGCATCTGCTTCCCGTTGGCGTGCACGACGTCGCCGACCTTCGACTTTCCGGCCCACGGCTTCTACATCCCGGTCGCCAGCACGGCCGACTACGCGGCGGCGGTCGAGGAAAAGATCAGGGTCATCACCGGCGTTCCCGAACCGGCTTCCCTCGCCGTCCTCGGGACCGCCCTGTTGGGCTTCGGCGTCATCCGTCGCCGCCAGCGGCATAACGCTGCGTAACGTACTTCCAATCGTCTGGCATCTCGACGGCGCCCTTTCTCCGGGCGCCGTTTTTTGGCGCGTCGGACGCCGCAATTTTTGCCGCGGACCCGTCATCTCCATCCGGCCGGTTGCAGCCTCGGCCTATCGTATCGGCACGCCGCGCAGCGGCGCCCCAGCGCATGCGCGGAAGCATTGACGGCGTGGCCGCGGGCGGGCTTATTGGCGGTTCGCCGCCGCTTTCGCTTGCCGAGGAGTTGTGGGATGGAAGCGCAGAATTTCGCCGGTGTGCTGGTCCCGGTTTTGACGCCGTTCACCCGCTCGGGCGATCCCGATGCCCGGCGCTTTGTCGCCTTCTGCCGCTTCCTGCTCGACCAGGGCGCCGACGGGCTGGCGATATTCGGCACGACCAGCGAAGCGAACTCGATGTCGGGGGCCGAGCGCATCGAGCTGCTCGATCGCCTGATCGATGCCGGGATACCGGCCGCCAGGCTGATGCCCGGCGCCGGCGCCTGCTCGGTGACCGAGGCCGCGAGCCTGATCCGCCACGCGGTCGGCCACGGGTGCGGCGGCGTGCTGATGCTGCCGCCGTTCTATTACAAGGGCATGAACGACGACGGGCTGTTCGCTTTTTTCGCTTCGGTGATCGACCGCGTCGGCTCGGACGCGCTGCGGATGTACCTCTATCACATCCCGCCGCAGACCGTGCTCGGCCTGTCGCTCGACCTTGTCGGCCGGCTGATCGAAGCCTATCCGCGGAATGTGGTCGGTCTCAAGGACAGTTCCGGCGACTGGAGCAATACCGCCGCGCTGCTCGATCGTTTCCCCGGCTTCGCGGTGTTTCCGGGGTCGGAGGTGTTTCTGCTCGACGGATTGCGCAAGGGCGCCGCCGGCTGCATCACCGCGACCGGCAATGTCAACGTGCCCGGCATCCGCAAGGTCTACGAGAACTGGAAGACGCCGCAGGCCGATGCGCTGCAAGCCGAGATCACGACCGCGCGCAAGACGATCCAGGCCTATCCAATGGTGCCGGCCCTGAAACGCATCGTCGCGCACTTCCATAACGACCCGGACTGGGCGGCGGTGCGCCCGCCGATGGTGCCGCTCGACGAAGCGCAATCGAAGGCGCTGCTCGACGACCTCGCAAAGATCGGTTTCACGCTGGGCGAGGCGCGGCGCGCGGCAGCGGAGTAACAGGCGCGAGATTGCGTCATCGCTCCGCTCCTCGCAATGACAACATCTGCTGTCTTGCGAGCGCAGCGAAGCAATCTCGTCCAGGCGGAGGATCGGCCGATGGCGAGCGAACAGGTCCCGGAGCGCACCCCGGAGCGGCAGGCGTTTTACGATACGATCGCGCCGCTGCACTTGGCGCCGCTGTGGGAAAAGCTGCACCACCTCGTCACCGCCGAGCCGCGCAGCCCCTGCGTGCCTTATGTCTGGCGTTACGACGGCGAGGTGCGGCCGCGCCTGATGCAGGCCGGCGGGCTGATCAGCGCGATGGAGGCGACGCGCCGCGTGCTGATCCTGGAAAACCCGGGTTACGCGGGGCAGGCGCAGGTCACGGATTCGCTGTTCGCCGGGCTGCAATTGATCCTGCCGGGCGAGATCGCGCCGGCGCACCGCCACACGCAATCGGCGCTGCGTTTCGTTATCGAGGGCGAGGGCGCCTATACCGCCGTTGACGGCGAGCGCACGGTGATGCACCCCGGCGATTTCGTCATCACGCCGTCCTGGACGTGGCACGACCATGGCCATGAAGGCCGTGGCAACGAAGGGGGTCAGCCGGTCGTATGGCTGGACGGCCTCGACATCCCGATCGTTCGCCTGCTCGGCGCCGGTTTCGCCGAACCCGGCGCCGCCGATGTCCAGCCAGTGGCCCGGCCCGAGGGCGACAGCCTCGCCCGATACGGAAACAATCTGCTGCCGGTCGACTGGAGACCGGCGGCGAAAACCTCGCCGGTGTTCAATTACCCGTACGCGCGCACCCGCGAGGCGCTGGCCGGACTGGCCCGCGGCGGCGATCCCGACCCGTATCACGGGCACAAGCTGCGCTATGTCAACCCGGCGACCGGCGAGGCCGCGATGCCGACGATCGGCGCCTTTATCCAGCTGTTGCCGGGCGGCTTCGCGGGCCTGCCGTACCGCTCGACCGACGCCGCGGTTTACGTCTGCGTCGAGGGTCGCGGCGAGACCCGCGTCGGGAGCATCGTGCTGCGCTGGACGCCGCGCGACATCTTTGTCGTGCCCGGCTGGATGAACCACGCGCATCGCGCCGACGGCGATGCCGTACTGTTCAGCTTTTCCGACCGGCCGGTTCAGGAGAAACTCGGGTTGTGGCGCGAGGCGCGCGGCAATGCGTGAAAGAACCCGCGGCAAGGGTCGATAGGCGCATCGCCCGCGCGTGATCGGCGGACCAGGTCCGGGGAGGGGTCCGGAGCTATGCGACGCAGAGCTGCCCCGGGTTCCCGCTTTCTTTCGCGGGAATGGCGACCGATGTTGGCGGGGGTTGGGATGATCCATCCGGTTATCCTGTCGGGCGGCTCGGGCACGCGGCTGTGGCCGATGTCGCGTTCGCTCTACCCGAAGCAGCTTCTGGCGCTGACCGGTGAGCGCAGCCTGTTGCAGGAGACCGCGCGCCGGGTTGCCGACGACCCCGCTTTCGCGGCGCCCGTTATCGTCGCGAACGAGGAGCATCGCTTCATCATCGCCGAGCAGCTGCGCGAGATCGGCGTTGCTCCGGAAGCGCTGATCCTCGAACCGTTCGGGCGCAATACGGCCCCGGCCGCCTGCGTTGCCGCGCTGCGCCTTGTCGCGGCGCAGGCCCCCGGACAGACATCCCGCGATCCGGAACCGCTGATGCTGGTCATGCCGTCGGACCACACGATCGGCGATCCCGCGGCGTTCCGGCGGGGCATCGACCGGGCCGCCGCCGCGGCGCGCGCCGGCCGCCTCGTCACCTTCGGCATCACGCCGGAGCGGGCCGAAACCGGCTATGGCTACATTGCGAGCGGTGCGCCGCTCGATAGTGGCGCCGGAGCCGCCGCGGGCGCCTTCGCGGTCACCGGGTTCGTCGAGAAGCCCGATCCCGATACCGCCGAACGCTACGTCGCCTCGGGCGAGTATTTCTGGAACAGCGGCATTTTTCTGTTTCCGGCGTCGCTGTACCTGTCCGAACTGGAGCGGCTTAAGCCGGAGATGCTGGCCGCCTGCAAGGCGGCGCTGGCCGCCGCCAAAACCGAGACCGACTTCGTGCGGCTCGGCAAGGCGGCGTTCGAGGCTTGCCCGAGCGATTCGATCGACTATGCCGTCATGGAGAAAACCCAGGCCGCCGCGGTCGTGCCGGTCGGCATGGGCTGGAGCGATCTCGGCTCGTGGGACGCGCTGTGGGAGATGGGCGACAAGGACGAGCACGGCAACGCGCTCAGCGGCAACGTCGTCGCCGAGGGAACGCGCAACTGCTATCTGCGCTCGGAAGCCGGGCTCGTCGCCGCGATCGGGGTCGAGGACGTCGTTGTCGTGGCGACCGGCGACGCGGTCATGGTCGCGCCGCGCGACCGCACGCAGGAGGTAAAGCGGCTGGTGACCCGCCTGATGAGCGAGGGCCGCGACGAGGCCGACGCGCTGCCGACCGTGCACCGCCCGTGGGGCAGCTACCGTTCGCTGCACAACGGCCACCGCGTGCAGGTCAAGCACATATTGGTGCGCCCCGGCGGCAAGCTGTCGCTGCAGATGCACCATCATCGCGCCGAGCACTGGGTCGTCGTGCAGGGCACCGCCCGGATCGTGTGCGGCAACCAGGAAAAGATCCTGACCGAGGACCAGTCCACCTACATCCCGCTCGGGACCCCGCATCGCCTCGAAAACCCCGGCAAAATCCCGCTGCACGTGATCGAGGTGCAAAGCGGCAGCTATCTCGGCGAGGACGACATCGTCCGCTTCGAGGACCATTACGGGCGGGAATAGCGGCACCGGGCGTCGTCCGCATCTGCCGCGGGGTTTCGGCAAATCGCCGGCGGCGAGCCGGCCGATGCCACGGAGTGGATGGGCGACCCCCGGTAAAGATCGCCATGGCGGCTAAAGAATCGCTAAAGGATGGCGCGGGTGGTATCATCCTCGCCCTGAACGTTGGGGCAGGTCGCGATGACCCAAAAATTCCGTACCGAAGCAAAGACCGTGTCGAGACCGCGGTGCCATCTGCCGTGGCAGGAGATGATCATTCAGGCGAACGGCGCGGTCGAGCCTTGCTGCTATTGGACGGCGCACGGCAATGCGAACCCGCCGCTCGGCAATATCAACGAATCGTCGGTCGAGGAGATCTGGAACGGCGAGGGCTATCGGCGGCTGCGCGCGAACATGGCGGCCGGCAATCTCGCAGCCGCCGGTTGCGCCAACTGCTTTGCCTTGAAGCAGGGCCAGGCGCTCGCGCTCGAATACGACGAGGATTGCGAGCGGCCGGAACACCGGGACACGCCGTACGCCAAGAACATACGCATTCTGAAGGATGAGGTATCACGCGGCGAGGAGGAGCTGACGGCGAAGCCGACGATCCTTTCGGTCACGATATCGCACAAGTGCAATCTCGCCTGCCTGCATTGCTATCAGAATTCGTCACGCGACCGGCATTGGCGGCGCGAGGAGGCGTGGGAGGAGGTATCCGCGCTTATACCGACCATGGTGCGGCTGATTGCCGGCGGCGGCGAGCCGCTGCTGCTGTCGCATTGGCGGAGGTTCATCGGCGAATTCAACCCGGCAAAAGCACCATTGCTCAACTTCGCCATGACCACAAATGCGACTGTTGTAAAACGCGAAGTGCTTGAGGGGCTGAAGCGATTCAAATCGCTGCATATTATTGTTTCGCTCGATGGTGCGAATGCGCGCGTCTACGATAAAATTCGGGTCAATGGCTCGTTTGCCGAGGTGGAAAAGAATATCCGCATTCTACAGGATGCGGTCGGTGCGCGGCCAAAAACGGCGGTTACGACGTTCGGTTTGTGCATGTCGGTGATGAAGTCGAATATCAGGCATCTTCCTGAATTTGTGCGATGGGCCGCCGAGCAGGGTCTGCTGTTTTCCATTCACCCGGTGCTGAGCCTGCCGCTTTCCGAATCACTGGTGGCGTTCAACGATCCGGCGCGCGACATGGACGGATGGCGCGAGGCCCTCGACGAAGCTCGCGAGATACTACGCACCGTCGACACGCCGGCGCTGCCCGAGTTGTGGCGAGCCGTACAGCGTCTGGAGGGCCGCCAGTCGCGGCACGCCTGGCCGTTCTTCCAAGCGCTCGACGATTTCATCCCTTGGGATGTTGGTTTCACAAAGCACTATCGGGCCTGTCTGCCGGTTCCCGGCGAGGCGCTTGCGAAGGCGAAACAGCAATGGCCGCGTCAAAATATTGTCGTGGTCTGGTCGGCCGTGGAACGGGGCTTGGATGGCGACCCGCTTCCCTACTTTGCGCCCATCAGGGATGGCCATTTCGACGTGAGGCTTCCGATGGGCGATCATCCCTGCTATCTGGCGCCGGATGATTCGGGGCTGGTGGCGCCCGAAATAGCCTCGACGCTTTCCCATGACGATAAGAACAGGCTGACGGTACCCATCGGCCTCTGTCACGTCACGCCGAGCGGCGCCGCCCTCGTTCAGGAGCCCAGCCATTACGGCAAAATCCTGGGTTCGCTGCTTGGTCGCGGAAAAGCCGGCCCGCGACCGGCCATAACCGCGGAGTTCCCAGTCCTCGCATCAGCTCCGTTGAGCTGAACCGGTTGATAGCAATGCTATCGGTTCAGTATCTTAAGAGTCTATTGCCGCTGCCGTTCAAACGGTTCGTCAAGAGTGCGGTGATGCGAGGCACGGGCGGCGTAACCACATTGCCGATATTTGGAAGTCACGTGCATGCAATGGCCGAAGAAGCCGAGGCGACCAGGGCCGCCCTTGCCGAGCTGGCGCATCGCACTGCTTACCTTAAGCTGAATATCGAGCAGATTGAGAGCAGGCTGCGCGACATTTCCGACGACCTGGAAACGCTGACTTCGCTCAAGAAAAAGGTCGTCTCCCTGGAAATCGATCTGGCCAATTGCCGCAATCTCGCGGATGTATCGTTCCACGCGGTGGAAGCGATTCAATTCGGGCATCTCCGAACCGGAACGTAGTGCCGCTTCAAGGACCATTACGGGCGGGAGCGGGCGGCGGCTTCCACGCGTGCGTCTGGCCGCGCCCGGCTCAGCCGCGCGGTTCGAGCAGGTTGCGGACCAGCGGCGCAAACAGGAATTGGCAGAGCGCGACGACCAGCAAACCCCCGAAAATGCCGGTCAGCCGGTCGATGGCCGGCAGAATGTCGGGCGAAGGTCCATTGCCCTGAACCATCGCCATAACGATCACCATCGCGGCCTGCTGTCCGACATAGGCCGCGTCGCCCTTGCCGTGCTGGACATGGCAGCCGACAAAGATGCCGGCGAACAGCATCGCCAGCCACGGCAGAAACGACCCGCCGACGAGGTGCATCGCGACAAGGCCATAAATCCCGCCGAACAGGCAACCGGCGACGCGGGTCAGCGCCCGCCACACCGGCTCCTGGCGCATCGCGATCATGATAAAGAAGGCGGTGATCGGCGTCTGGCCAAGCCCCGGCAGGTTCAAGGTCTCCCATATCAGCGGGATCAGCCCGATCGCGATGCCGCCGGTGATCGCGACCGCCGCGAGGTCTCGGTCGACCGGCCGCGCCCAGATGCCGGGCTTGCCCGCCGCTGGCGGCGACATGCCGGGATCGGCCAGCGCGTAATCGACGACGCACGCGACGATGACGCCGATGATGATCGCAAACCCGCGATAAAATGCGAGATCGAGCGCGTTTCCCGGCGCGGCCAGCGACCCGAAGACGACGAGCAGGATCGTGATGCCGCCGAGCAACATCGCGTAGCCGTGCTCGACCCGCTCCTGCGCATAGATCGAGAATGCCGTGCAGCTTGCGACGATCGCGAGGAAAACCACGTGATCATCGATTGTCGCGGCGGCGAGATAACCGATAAGCGCGCCGGCAAGCGTACCGAGGATGCGGTCGACGCTGCGCGACCATGTCGCCGCGGCGTCGCTCTGCACGACCGCGAGGCCGGTGATCGCGGCCCAAGCCGGGTCGTCGATATGCAGCGCCATTGCGATCAGCGCCGCCGACACGCTGGCGATTGCGGTGCGCAGGGCCGCTTTATCGCGCGGCCCCGGCCGCGTGAGCGCGCGCACATCGTCGGCCAGAGCGCCCGCCAGGCGGTTCAGCAAATCCGCCATTCCGCCCCGCTCACCGAACAAAGAAGACGCGCGCGTCGGCCCCCATCAGCAGGCCGCGCGCCGGCATTGGCGGATCGAGCAAAATCGTCACCGGGAAGCGCCGCCGCAGCCGGATCCAATCGGTCGTCGGCGCGACATACGGCAGCAGCTGTTCGGGGTCGTTCGAGCGCGCGATGCCGCGCCCTACGCCCTCCACCCGGCCGCGCCGCACGTGCCAGGGATCGCTGTCGAGCCATACCCAGACGGGTTTGCCCGGAGCAACCGAGGCGGCGACATCTTCCTTGAAATTGGCGATGACGCGCCATTGCGAGTCATCGACAATCCCGATAATCGGCTCGCCGATGCGCGCATACACGCCGGGGCGCAGGTTCAAATTATTGATATGGCCGCCGACCGACGCGACCAGCCGGGTGCGCGACAGTTTGTATTCGGCGACCGCCAGTTCGGCGCGCGCGACCGCGACATCCGTCTTGGCCGCGGCGACCTCGCGCGCATCGGTTTGCAACTGGACCTGTCGGCTGGCGAGGCGGTCCTTGGCCTTGCGCAGCTCGTCGGCGGCCTTGTCGAGCGCGGCCTGCGCGGCGAACTGCTCGCGCGCCAGCGCATTGGTTCGGTCGAATTCCTGCTGCGCATAGCGCAGTTCCCCTTCGGCCGCGTCGACGCTGGCGGCGTCCGCGGCCTGGGCCTGTTCCTTGACCGCGACGACCGCCTCGAGGCTCGAAATCTTCTGCTGCTTCAGATCGACATCGAGCTGATACGGCTCCGGGTCGATCGTGGCGAGCAGCTCCCCGGCGGCGACGCTCTGATTGTCGATGACGCGCACGGTCTTGACGATGCCGGCCACTTCCGGCGCGATCGCGACCAGGTCCGACCGCACGTAGGCGTCGTCGGTATAGGCGATAAAAGCTTCGGAGCCGAAGTAGAGGACAGCCCCGGCGACGATAATTCCGAGCGCGATCCACAGGCGCCGATAGCGCCGCCAGATCGACGGCGCGGATTGGTCGGCGGATGGATCGGCCGACCGGCCGGTCCTGAGCAGCGCGAGGGGCATCCTCACTTTCCGTAGCAGCGACCCCGCCCGGCCTCGGAGACGAGGTGGAGGGCGCTCGATGATGCCATAAACCAGCGTAAAACCGGCCAGCCGACAACGAAACCGATCCGTAACCAAGCCGAGCGCCGGGAATCGTCTCGGCTAAGATGACATTGTCCGCGTCGGAGACTATCACCAACGGCAGCAGCCGCATCGGGCCGCGCCTCCCGTTCCGGTCGCGGGGGCACTTCGAGAAGGCACGGCGACGCCGTCGAAGCGCCGACCGTAATGACGCTATTGTCTCGAAAGCGCCGTTTACCGGAGAGGCCGATGGCGGCAAATCGCGGCAACCGCGCCGGGCGTCTTTTTGGGTGATCCCATGGCCGATTCGAACCATTCGGAAAATCGCGACCTTACCGCCGGGGTCCCGGAGAGCGAGCTTGCCGACGGCGCGATGCTGGTCGGCCGGGTCGGGGAGGAGGCGGTGCTGCTCGCGCGTCGCGGCGCCGAGATTTTTGCCATCGGCGCCACCTGCACGCATTACGGCGGGCCGCTCGGCGAGGGGTTGATGGTCGGCGACACGGTGCGCTGCCCGTGGCATCACGCCTGCTTCAGCCTGCGCACCGGCGAGGCGCTGGCGGCACCGGCATTGAACGCCACCTCGTGCTGGCGCGTCGAACGCCGCGACGGCCGCATCTTCGTGCGGGACAGGGTCTCGGAGGCGGGGCGGCCGATGCCGGCCCGATCGCGCCCGGCCGCCGGTTCGCCCGAGCGCATGGTCATCATCGGCGGCGGCGCGGCGGGTTATGCCGCGGCCGAAATGCTGCGGCGCGAAGGATTTGGCGGCGAGGTCACGATCGTCAGCGCCGACGACGCGGCGCCCTACGACCGCCCGAACCTGTCAAAGGATTATCTCGCCGGCACCGCGCCCGAGGACTGGATCCCGCTGCGCCCGGCGGAATTCTATGCCGAGAACGCGATCGATCTGCGTCTCGGCACGACCGCCGCTTCGATCGACCCCGCGCAACACCGGGTCGTGCTCGGCGGCGGCGAGGCGCTTGGTTTCGACAGGCTGCTGATCGCCACCGGCGCCGAGCCGATCCGGTTGCAGCTGCCGGGCGCCGAGTTGCCGCATGTGCGGACGCTGCGCTCGCTCGCCGACTGCGGCGGCCTGATCGCCAGCGCCGCGAAGGGGACGCGCGCCGTCGTGGTCGGGGCGAGCTTTATCGGCCTCGAAGCGGCCGCCGCGCTGCGCACCCGAGAGGTCGAGGTGCATGTCGTCGCGCCCGAGGCGCGGCCGATGGAACGCGTGCTCGGCCCGGCGCTCGGCGATTTTATCCGGTCGCTGCATGAGGCGCATGGCGTCGTCTTTCATCTCGGCCATACGTTGGCCGCGATCGAGGCCGGGCGGGTCAGGCTCGACGACGGCGGGTCGATCGACGCCGAACTGGTGCTGGTCGGGATCGGCGTGCGGCCGCGGCTCGACCTGGCCCAAAATGCCGGACTGGCGATCGATCGCGGCGTTCTCGTCGACGAATATCTCGAAACCAGCGCGCCTGGGATATTCGCCGCCGGCGATATCGCCCGGTGGCCGGACCCGTACAGCGGCGAGCGTTTGCGCATCGAGCACTGGGTGGTCGCCGAGCGGCAGGGCCAGACGGCGGCCCGCAACATGCTGGGCCGCCGCGAGCCTTACCGGTCCGTGCCGTTTTTCTGGACCCAGCACTACGATGTTGCGATCGATTATGTCGGCCACGCCGCGTCATGGGACGCGATCGACCAGGACGGCGATCCGAACGCGCATGATGTGACGCTGCGTTTCCGCCGGGACGGCCGCACCCTCGCCGTCTCGACGATCTTCCGCGGCCAGGACAGCCTTCGCGCCGAGGCCGCGATGGAAGCGGGCCGCTCGCCGTAAGGTCCGCCGAGGCTCACCCCCGGTATTCGAGGATGTCGAGGCCGTTGAAGCGGTCGATCAGGTAGACGAGGCCGCGGTCCTTGTCGACGAACACGTCGTTCGATTGCACGATCTTTTGGCCGGCGCCGGGTTCGGGCATGAAATGCTCGACCTCCTCGGGTCGGTACGGGTTCGAGATGTCGACCGCGCGCAAGCCGCCGCCGAACCACGTCACGAGAATGATGTTGCCGTTGACGGTCTCCTGCGGCTGGTGCGCGCCAAACCAGCAGTCGCGGTTGAACGGCTCGTCATGCGGCACCCGCCATGTCGCGACCGGCACCGGGTGCTTCTCGTCCGTAATATCGACGATCCACATAAAGGCGTTCGGCGATGGCGTGAGGCGGTCGGAGACCTCCTCGTCGGTGACGACCGCGATCTTCCGCCCCATCAATTCGTGCGGGATCGGCAGGACGGTGTGCGTCGGGCACGGGTAGGGCGGGCTCCAGTCGAGGCCGCTCACATAGGTCGGGTTGCGCATATCGCTGATGTCGAGGATGACAAAACCGCCGTGCCAGTAGCTCGTATAGAGCCGGTCGCCGCGGCGCAGCGGGTGGTGGCAGCGATGCCGCCTCCCCGGCCATGTCGCCTCCTCGCCGCCCTCGGCCCATTGCCCCTTCATCCACCAGCGCGCGATCGGCTCCGGCCGTGTCGGGTCGGCAAGATCGAGGATGACGACGATATCGCCGATAAAGCCGTTTTCCTCGGACGAGATATAGGCGTGGCGCCCGTCCGAATCGAAACGGTGCGACCCCAGCGATCTGTAATGCCCGATCTGGCGCGGGTTGGTCTTGTCGCTGGTGTCGTAGATCTTGATGCCGCCCTCGAAATCGTCGGGGCGCTCGCCGGTGGTGCTGCGGAACAATTCGTTGTTGACCAGCATGATGTCGCCGTGCGCCCGCACCTTGTGCGAATGGGTGTGCCCCGGCAGCGAGATTTGCGAGACGATCCGCGGACGCCGCGGGTCGGCGACATCGATGATCGAGGTGCCCTCGGGCGGGCGCATATGCCCGACATAGGCCCAGCCCCCCTCGGCGACGACCTGTCCGCCGCCCGGAATATCGAGCCGGGCAAGGTGGCGCAGCAGTTCCGGCATAGCGGCAGTCTCCCGTTTTCGTGCCCGTGATTGACCATCGCGCGGGACGCTAGCACGCAAGCGTCGGTGCGGCCATGCAGCGCGGACGACGCCCCGGACGACGGCAGCGGCGGCATCTCTCGGGCGGCTGTCAACCGGACGCGGGCAGTGGGATAAGAGCGTCATGGGTTTCGCTTTGCCTGGCGATGCATCGCCGATCCTGCTCGGCACGCTGGGGAGCCTGATTGCCGGTCTGGCCAGCGGGCTCGGCGCGCTGCCGATCTATGCGATGCGGCGGATTTCCGACCAGGCGCAGGATGTGCTGCTCGGTTTCGCCGCCGGCGTGATGCTGGGGGCCTCGTTCTTCTCGCTGATCATCCCGGGTCTGGAGGCCGCCAGCGCGCAGGGCATCGGCGAACTGGGGGCGGTGACTTTGGTCGGCTGCGGCGTGCTGCTCGGCGCGGCGGGACTTTGGGCCGTCCACCGCTACACGCCGCACGAGCATTTCGTTCTCGGCGAGGAGGGGCCGCATACCGAGCGCTTTCGCCGGATCTGGCTGTTCGTCATCGCGATCACGCTGCACAACCTGCCGGAGGGGCTGGCGGTCGGCGTCGGGTTCGGCGTCGGCGATGCGCCGGGCATCGCGCTGGCGATCGGCATAGGGCTGCAGAACATGCCCGAGGGCCTGGCCGTCGCGGTGGCGCTGCGGGCCCTTGATTACGGCAGGGGTCAGGCGCTGCTGATCGCGACGCTGACCGGTCTGGTCGAGCCGGTGGGCGGCCTGATCGGCGCGAGCGCCGTGACCGTGGCGCATTTTCTGCTGCCGTGGGGCCTCGCCTTTGCCGCCGGAGCGATGATCTTCGTGATCAGCAGCGAGATCATCCCGGAGACGCACCGCCGAAACGTAAAGACGCACGCGACGACCGGTCTGATGATCGGGCTGGTCGTCATGATGTTCCTCGACGTGGCGCTCGGCTGAGGAGAGGCCGCGCCCGCGCCCGGCTTGCCACGCGCAAGCTTCGGCGAGCGATGTTGCTGCGCCATTTCTCGGGAATATGGTATCCTGTTAGTGGTATCCTGGCGCGCCGTGCGCTACCGGAGGCCGAGGCGAGCACGTTCCAGAGTGCGGTCAACATTCCTCGCACCAGCGGGACAGCGCCCGATGTCGCCGTTACAGCTCGTAAAGCTCGATGCATTGATGGACCGCACCGGCGGCAGTCCGGAGGTGACGATCGGGCTGGTCGATGGACCGGTCATCACCGCTCACCCCGATCTGGAATATAACAGCCTGCGCGAGCTTCCCGGAACGAACGGAGCGGCGTGCACGCTGGCCGACAGCACCGCCTGCCTGCATGGAACCTTTGTCGCCGGCGTCCTGTCGGCGAGGCGAACCTCGCCGGCCCCCGCCATTTGCCCCGGCTGCACGCTTCTGATCCGCCCTGTTTTTGCCGAGGGTGGCCCGGGGCGTGAATACATGGGGCGCGAATACATGGGGCGCGACTACATGCCGAGCGCAACGCCGCCGGAGCTGGCGGCGGCGATTGTCGAATGCGTCGATGCCGGCGCTCGCCTCATCAATCTGAGCCTCGCCCTGACGCAGCATTCGACGAGAGGAGAACAGGCGCTGCAAGACGCGCTCGATCACGCGGTCAAGCGCGGCGCAATCGTGGTCGCGGCCGCCGGCAATCAGGGCGCGCTCGGCAGTTCCCCGTTGACTCGCCATCCCTGGGTGATCCCGGTCGCCGCCTGCAATCTGGCGGGCCAGCCGGTCAACGGATCGAATTTCGGGGTTTCGATCGGCAGACGAGGATTGAGCGCGCCCGGGGACGGCGTAACGAGCCTCGGCACCGACAGTCGCCCCTTGACGCTTGGCGGGACGAGCGTCGCCGCCCCTTTTGTGACGGGCGCGCTCGCCTTGCTGTGGTCGGAATTTCCGGCGGCAAGCGCGGCGCAAATCAGGCTGGCGATCGGCGCAGCGGGCGCGCGGCGGCGCGCCGCGGTTGTCCCGCCATTATTGGACGCCGCGGCCCTCTTGCAGGCGTTGGCGGCGAACGGACGCAAAAAGGAAACGGCTATATGAACGAACAAACCGAAACCGTGCCGCAACCCATCGCGGCCCCGATCCAGGCGAGCAACGCGACGGGTTTGTCCCCCAGCGCCGTTCGCCTGCAAAACACGATCGCCCCGCAGAGCACTCCCCAAATAGCCGGGGGCGGCTGCAGCTGCGGCGCGATGCCGGATGCGGCCATGGCCGGCATGGCGTCGTTTGTCTACGCGATCGGCCGGGTCGAGGCGCGCTTCCCGAACCTCGCCGCGGAAAAGGAATTCGCGCAGGCGACAGGGCGGACCGAAACCGCCGGGATGACCGACCAGCAGACCTTTCATGCGGTTCTGTCGAAACCCGAGCACCGCTATCTGCGGCGGCAAATGTGCTGGGTGCTGACGATCCAGGGGCTCGAGACCTATCTTCTGACGCCGCGCGACCCGGCGGATATGGACCTGCTGGTGGAAGCGATCCGTCCGGCGCCCAGCCCGAACGATATCGATGTCGTAATCGGCGTGCGCGGGCCTATCGCATCACCGGAGATGTGCAACGGGCTGATCGTGCCTATCGTCGCCTTCGACCAGATCTATTCCTTTGACCGCGAGTCGCTGATCAAGGCAATTCCGAAGCCGGAGGGGACCAGCGACGAGGAGTTCGGCAGGGCATCGGAGGAGCTGTTCAGCCGGATCTTGCAGATGGCGGACAACGCGGGGGACACCGACGACCATCGCGCGTTGAACTATCTGGCGATGAGGTATCCCGCCATTTACGCCGCGACAGCGGAGAAATTTCGCGAGAATTTTTCGCTGACCGGAGTGGAGGTGCGCCCCTCGCCGTTAAGCACCACCCGAAAAATCGTCGATGTGATCTTCTTCTACACAAACCGGAACACGGATTTTGCGGAGAAGGTTTTTGTACGTTGTGACGTGACCGAGGAGTTTCCGTTTCTCGTGACGAAACTGTCGCCGTTTTACGACCGGTGACTCAATTGAAGGAGGATCTGGAATGAGCGCCCCAAAACTTCCCGGATTCACCGCCGACCGGTCGCTCGCGCCGGCGCGAGGACGCTACCGCAGCGGCAATCGAGCCGCGTCTCGCTCGTCCGGCGTTGTCCCGGCGATCCCGATGTGCAGCAACTGCGATTACATCCTCGACCGGTGCGAGCAGAATGGCTGGCGCCCGAGAGCGCTGTGCGCGATGTGCGCGACCGGCGATTGCTGGGACCCGCCGCCCCCGCCCGACCCATTCCCGAACCCGTGGCCCACCCCGCCCTGGTTCTCCTCGGGCGGCTTCTAGCAGGCAAAACGCCGGAGCTTCAAGCGCGGCCGGATTCGACACATTTCGGCTGCGCCGGGACGATTTTTTTGCGTCGTCAAAGAAGGTATCAGGAGCCGACTATGAACCTACCGGGATTTACCGCGGAAGCCTCGCTTGGTCCAAAAACGGTTGTGTATTCCACGACAATCGGACCCGGCGGAGCTGCGTTGTACCGCGGAGGCGGAGTTGTTCCGCAACTTGGCTTCCAACAGGGCGGTGTCGATATTGGAGCATATTTGCGATGCAAGGCAAACGGCGGAGGTGAGCTGGTATGCCGGTTTTTTGGCGGGCTCCCTCCGTTCACAATCGGCGGCCGTCTGTTCTGAAACGGCGGAACGAATAGCAAGCGCGGGGGCCGTGCGCGTCCCCGGATCTGATCCGGGGATGGCGCGACGCGGCGCCCCGCGAATGCCGCAGCCGTAGCGGGCAAAGCCGTTGGGGTCGCGCGGTCTTTCCCCCCGCTCTCCGCAGACAGTTCCTCGGTGCTGCCCGGCCCGTGTTCATCCCGCCAGCAGCGCGCGGGCGATCTCCTCCCATTCCTGATCGAGCGGCGCGGTCGACGGCGTCTTGCCGGCCCGCCGATACCAGCCGCCGGCGTTGCTCTGGTCGCCCTCGACGCGGTGCAGATGCGCGTGCGCCCAGGCGCCGTTCTGGTCGTGCGAGTCCTGGCAGCAGCCATGCGCGCGGTGCCAATCACCCTTGGCCTGCCACCACAGCGCCTGCACCGGCAGGCTCAACCCGGCCGGCGGCGCCGCTCCGGTAAGCGACGATTTGAACTGCTCGTATTGCACGGGTACCTCCTCGATCGGACAGGGTCGCTTCCACGCCCGCGGCGCGCGCCGCGGCCGCGCGAAGGTGCGGGCGTTGCTCCGCTACTCCGCCACATTCCCGGACCTGAATCAAACGATCAGCGGAAGCGTAAGCGACTCAGTGCGAAATCCGACCGTAGCTGTCATTTCCGAGCAGCCCCCAGGACTTGGCCCGGCGGTCGGCTCTTCTGGACAGGAAGCCGGCCTCGCGACCAAACTGACCCGGCACAGAGGAGCCATGCCCGATGACGATCATCGATTCCCAGGTCCACGTATACGAGGCGAACACGCCGCAGCGGCCGTGGCACAGCGTGCCGAATTGGCCCCCGCACGTCACCGGCGGCGAAATGGTGGCGGCGATGGACAAGGTCGGTGTTGACGGCGCGATCTTCATCTCCGCCTTTTCGATGTATCAGTACGACGCCAGCTACGCGGTGGAAGTTCAGCGCGCGCATCCCGACAGGTTCGCGCTCGTCAAGCCGGTCGATCCGGACGATCCGGCGGTGGCCGACGTCATCGCCGACTGGAAGCGGACTGCGGGCACCGTCGGCATCCGCATCATGCTGACGAAGGAGGCGAACCGCGCGCCGGACGATCCGGGCATCGACCGCATCTGCCGCGCGGCGGTGCGGCATGATTTTCCTGTTAACGTGCTGTTCTGGGGCAATGTGGAGGCGGGCGCGGCGCTGATCGATCGCCATCCCGATACGCGGTTCATCATCGACCATCTGGCGATCGTGCAGCCGCGCGTGCCGCCGGCGCCGCCCGAGCCGTGGGCCGACCTGCCGAAGGTGCTGGACCTCGCCAGGCGCCCGAACGCGGTGATCAAGGTCAGCGGCGCCTGCACGCTGTCGCAGGAGCCATATCCGTTCAACGACATCTGGGACCCGCTGGCCCGCGTGTTCGACGCCTGGGGGTTCGAGCGCTGTCTGTGGGGTACGGATTGGACGCGCGCCTTCGCGGTCGTCAATTACGAGCAGGCCGTCGAGCCGTTCCGTCAAACCGGCCGCCTCAGCGACAGCGAGCGGGCGATGCTGATGGGCGGCGCCTGCGCCAAGGCCTACGGCTGGTCGCCGAAGAAGGCGTAGACGGGCTCGCACAGGAAATTCGGACCGGCGCGGAGGCCCGAACGTCCTTGGCGGTCAGGCGGCCGGCCGGCCGCGACGGCTTCCCGAATGAGCGGCGGTTGACGGCGTGAGCAACCGCCGCATGCGCGTGTCGGGATCGCCGATCTGCCAAATCGCCCTATCCGGGAGATTGTGCCTCCCCACCCCCGGGTCTATCTTGCCCGGCACAGACGACAAGCGCGGGCACTGCGGCGCGAGGGGAAAGGAAGCTGCCAATGACGGGGCCGACCAGGCGTTCGATTCTTCGCGGTTCCATGGGACTTGTCGCGGCGGGAGCCTTTGCCGCGCCCTATGTCGCCAACGCGCAGGCGAAGACCGCCACCGTGTGGTGGGTGCAGGGCTTCGCCCATGAAGAGGACATCGCCTTCCAGAAGCTCGTCGCCGATTATCAGAAGGCGAGCGGCAACACGATCAACACGAGCATTGTCCCCTACGCGCCGATGCGGCAGAAAATCGTCGCGGCGATGACAAGCGGAGAGGTCCCGGACCTGTTCCAGAACACGCCGCCCGAAATCGGCGCGCTTTATGCGTGGGACGATAAGCTCGTCGATGTAAGCGACGTGGTCGAGACCCAAAGAAAGAGTTATTCGGACACCGCGATCGCGCTGGTCAACTGCTATAACAACGTTACAAAGAAGCGCAGCATCTACGGGGTCCCTTATTCGATCGATGTATTCACCAATCACATCTGGCGCTCGCTGGTCGAGAAGGGCGGCCATAAAATGGACGATATCCCGAAGACGTGGGATGCCTTTTACGATTTTTTCAAGGGCGTGCAGAAGAACCTGCGCGAGGCGGGGATGCGCAGGGTTTACGGTCTGGGCTTTCAGGTCACGACAAATGGCGGCGACCCGAACGCCTTTTTCGACCAGTGGCTGATCGCGTATGGCGGCCAGAACGTCGTCGGGCGCGACGGCAAGCTGCACCTCGACGATCCGGCGGTTCGCGATGGGGCGATGAAGGCGATAACCTATCCGACGACGGCCTATAAGGAAGGCTTTGTGCCGCCCAGCGCGATCAACTGGAACGACGCCGACGACAACAACGCGTTTCATGCAAAGACGATCGTCATGGACCTCGACGGCTCGATCTCGACCGAGGTCGCGATCATAAATAAAAAGCAGGAGTATGACGACGTCGTGACGTGGGGTCTGGCCGACAGCAATGATGGAAAGCCGGTGGCGAGCTGGTCGTTCAGCGTTTGCGGACTGATCCCGAAAGGCGCGAAAAACGTGGCCGTAGCGAAGGATTTCCTCAGATATCTGATCCAGCCCGAGGTGCTGAACGACTATCTGAAGACGGGGCTGGGGCGCCGCGTGCCGGCAATGCCGTCGATCGTCGAGAACGACCCTTGGTGGCTGGACGATCCGCATCGGAAAGCCTACACGACGCAGGCGCTGCTGCGTCCCACCGTGCCGGTATTCTGGGCGTATAACCCGGCCTATGCCCAGGTCCAGAACGAGCATGTCTGGCAGACCGCCTGGGCCGATATCATCCAGGCAGGCATGCCGCCGCAGCAGGCCGCCGAGAAGGCGTTCAAGCGGATCGAGGAAATCTTCGCGAAGTATCCGATCGCCCAGAGCTGAGCCGCGCCTTTCCCCGTTGGACCGCACGCTCGCGCTGTTTGCGGCGACCGCCGGCAGGCCGGCGGCCCGCGGAGGTTCACGGTCGAGGCATCCGAGCCAAGCGCTATAAACCGCCGACGGCGCGACGGCGGGCGCGGATCCCGGAGGAGGAGATGTCGACGCGGAACCGGTGCTCGGGGATTTCGATGAAGAGATCGGCGTAGCGCCGCGGCACCGGGATGCGAATGCGCCGGGGCGGGACCCGGCATCGGGCGATATCGATTAAAATTTCCTTCAATGTGACGGGCGTCACACTAGCGCTGCAAGCGCAGCGCTAAGCTGATCCGACAGGTCAAAAGAACGACCGAGGGCCGGCGGCACTCAGACGGCAAGCCGTTTCGAGCGTGAAACAGCGCACGCTTGTTGCTACGCCAGCTCGTAAAGGCGCTTGAACGTTAAGCACGCCGGTCAGGGAGGTATCAAGATGAACCGCATTATCGACACGCTCCCCGAGGTTTCGTTAGCACGAGCAAAGCGTTTTGCGCGAGCCATGGCTTTGGCGTCCACGGTTGGATTGGCTGGAGCAGCCGGACTGGGATTGCTTGGCATCTCCGACTTTGGGATCACATTCGCAACGCCGGCACGCGCCTGGTGTCTGCTCGGCGGCGAGATGCGCAACGACGTCGCCGAGAACGATTGCGCGGAAGCGCAGAAGACTGGGTGTATTCGAAGGCTGCTGACACCCGATCAGTATCGAAATTGTATGCAAGCCAACAGAGCGTTGGAGCAGAGCGGACGAGTTTGTACTCTAGGAGGCGTTTTCCGCCGCGATCTAAGCCTTCGGGACTGCGAGGAAGCGAAGAGGACGGGTTGCGTACAGAGATTGCTGACCGCGGAGCAGTACAGAGGTTGTCTCGAGGCACAACCATCTCAAGCGGCGCGTCCGTATCGGCCCCCGTCGGCCGCTTCAGACGAGCCGCCAAAATATCTGGGCAAGGTCAAGCCCGTCCCCAGCGGACCCGTAAGGGATTGGCGGCCCGTCATCATCGATTGATGATGAATGTGGCTAAGGGTGGCATCCGGACCGGGAGCGGCTCAGGATTGCTGTGAACCGCCGACGGCGCGACGCGCGCGGATCTCGGAGGAGGAGATGTCGACGCGGAACCGGTGCTCGGGGATTTCGGTGAAGAGATCGGCATAGCGCCGCGGCACCGGAATATCGGAGAGCGCGCGGACGCGACCGGCGACGTCAATGCGCACGGCGACGAGAAAGCTGCCGCCGGAACCGGCGATTTCGTCGAGCGCCATGCGCATCCGCTCCTCGTCGTCGCCGTAATATTTGGTCCCGAACAGCCGCTCCGCCGTATCGACGCCGATGACAAACGTCGTCCGTGGAAACAGGCGCGACTTTTCGACAAAAGTCGGGGCTCGCGTCAGTTCCACCGGCGCCTTCCAGGCGAATTGTGCCAGCCGGCTTCTGACCGCCTCGCCCGCGAGCGGCGGCTTGTCGACATTCGTGACGGAGATTTCGAACGCCACCGGTTGTTGCCGGAACTGCTCGGCGACCCGCGCCAGCAGAACGTGTCCCTCGTGGATCGGGTTGAACGAACCCGGGAACAGCACCGAGGGCCGGGGCGCCGACAACGCCATCTCGCCGTCGGGCTGGACCGTAAGACGATCGAGTTCGCCCGCCAGCAGCCGATGGACCGCATCGCCGGAGCCGATCACCGCCTCCGCGTAACGCTCATCGGTGTCGAGCAGATCGCGCGGCGACGGCGCGGCGACCCCGCAGGCGCGGGCCAGCCACAGAACGATCGCGCGCGCGACAAGGTCCTCCTCGGCGGCGCGATCGCGGCGGCCCTTGGCCAGCACGCAGGTGCAGTGCGCGATCGCGGCGGCATTGGCGAACGCGATGTGAAACCGGTGCTCGCCCCGGCGCGGCCGGTCGCTCACCAGCGCCGCGGTCGCGCCGATGCCGACCGGATCGGCGCCGGCCGGGGTCAGCCCTGCGGCGCGCGCCCGCGCCCGCTGCGCCATCGCGATCGCGGTGTCGGCGGCGCACGCCTGCGCCGGCGCAAAACCGAGATAACTCGCCAGCGCCATTTCGTCATAGGGAACCTGGGCCTCGAGCAGCAGCCGGGAGCCGCCGGGAACCCGCAACAGCTCGCCGATCGCGCCGCTGCCGCCTCCGGTGATCGCCAGCGCGGCCTTGCGGCCGGACCCGTGCACGGTGGAGATCAGCGTTTGCCACGCGGCGGCGTCCGACGGACTCATGAGGCGGTTTGGTCCGAAGCTGCGAGATGTCGGGCGAACGGTGGAAGACGGCGGGGATGCTGTCAACAGCGCGCGCAGCGGATCGGCGGGCGCAGCGACGCCTGCCCCGTACCGGCGGCATTCACATTCCGAGCAGCTCGGCGGTCTTATCGGTGGCCTTGAGGCCGTGGCCGGTCAGGACCGCGATCGTTGTTTCGGCCGCGCGGATCGCGCCGCTTCGCAGCATATGCGAGAGCGCGGCGCCGGCGGTCGCGGCGGTCGGCTCGACAAACAGACCGAGGCGGCCGAGCCTCGAGAGCGACAGGGCGATCGCGGCTTCGGGGACCGCGATGACGGCGCCGCCGCAGCGGCGGAGCGCCGCCAGCACCTCGCGGGCGCGGACCGGTTTTACGGTGGCGATGCCATCGGCGGCGGTCGGCGCTGGCGCGAACGCGACGCGGTCGTCGGCGCCGGCGTCCCAGGCGGCCGCGAACGCGGCGCAGTTCGCGGCCTGCACCGCGAAGAGGCGCGGCCGGCGGTCGATTTCGCCGTTGCGCGCGAGTTCGTCAAAGCCGCGTTCGAGGCCGAGTATGTTGCTGCCGTAGCCGGTCGGCACCAGGATGTTGTCCGGCACGCGGAAGCCGAGCTGCTCCCAGAGTTCGTAGGCCAGCGTCTTGGTGCCCTCGATAAAGAACGGCTGCCAGTTGTGGCTGGCATAGAAACTCTCGGCGCCCGCCGCCTCGGCCAATGCGGCTTCGGTCACGTCCTGGCGGGTGCCGGGAATGGCGCGAACGTCAGCGCCCGATGTGGCGATCTGCACGATTTTGCCGCGCGGCGCGGCCGCGGGCACGTAGATGCGGCAGCGAAGCCCGGCCGCCGCCGCGTAGGTCGCGATCGACGAGCCGGCATTACCCGACGAATCCTCATGGATCGGCCCGACCCCGACCTCGATCAGGTGGTTCAGCATGACCGCCGTCCCGCGATCCTTGAACGACCCGGTCGGCATCTGCGATTCGAGCTTGAACAGCACGATCGCGCCGTCCCACCGCCGTTCGACGAGCGGCGTCCACCCTTCTCCGAGCGAAACACGCGGGTTGTCGCGCAACGCCAGCGCGGCCCGGTAGCGCCACAGTGACGGCTCGCCGGGGGCGATTTCATCGCGGACCAACCCCCGCCCCGGCGCCAGGTTCAAATGGCTGCCGCAATCGCAGCGCCACAGCGGCCGGTCGGCCGCTATCCGCGCCGCGCATGCCGGGCACTCGTAGACCGCCGTATGGTTCATGCCGATGCTCCAGAACGCCGCGCCGAGCCGCGAACGCGCCGCTCTTGAACCCAGCGCGGCGCTATCCCGTTCAACTGTTCGGGAAGATACAGGAGGCGGCGGCAATGGCTGAGGCAAAGATCACGACCGACCACGACGAGATCCGCAACTGGGCCGAGGAGCGCGGCGGGCGCCCGGCGGTCGTGCGCTCGACAAAGAGCCAGGGGCACGGCAAGGGGGGCACCGGCATTATCCGCATCGAGTTTCCCGACGCGCCGAACTCGAAACATGACGCACTCGAGGAAATCTCGTGGGAGGAATTCTTTGAAAAGTTCGACGATTCGGAACTGGCGCTGCTCTATCAGGAGGAGACTGCCCGGGGCGAGAAGAGCAATTTCAACAAGTTGATCGGGCGCGAGACCGCCGAGGCGCGCGAGCATGGGGTCAATCACGCCAGCCGCCACCATCCGAAGGGACGTTAGGTCAACCCGGGCGAGCCTGATCGGTCGGGGTTGAGCCTCGGGGGTTCCGCGCGCGGCGCGGCCGTCGCATTATGCCGAACATGTCGCGGCAGCAAGCGCAATCGGCATGCGTCGTTTGGCCGGGTTCCTGATACTCGGCCTGGCCCTGGCTGCCCGTCCGTGCGTCGCGGCGGACGCAGCGGCCGGGAAGACGGTGTTCAATCGCTGCCATATCTGCCATACGCTTGAAGCCGGCGGCCGCAACGGCACCGGTCCAAATCTGCACGGGCTGTTCGGCCGCAAGGCGGGCGCCGTCGAACACTTCAAGTATTCCGAGACGATGAAGGATTCTGGCATCGTCTGGGACCGGGCGACATTGGAGAAGTATCTGCGCGACCCGAAAGAATTTATCCCGGGTACGCGAATGGCATTCCCCGGGATCGAGAGCGACAAGGAAATCGCCGACCTGCTCGCTTATCTCCAAGACGCGACGCAATGAGCGGCAGGTGCCGGCGCCGATGACGCGGATAATCGACGGCAAGGCCGTGGCCGCCACGTTGCGGGAGCAGGCTGCCGCGGCGACCGCGCGATTGCGGGCACGCCATGGGGTCGTGCCCGGCTTGGCCGTTGCCCTGGTCGGCGACGATCCGGCGAGCCAGGTTTACATTCGCAGCAAGAGGCGCGCTTGCGGCGAGGCCGGCATAGTCTCGTTCGAGCATCGTTTGCCCGCGGATTGCGGGCTGCCGGCTCTGCTGGAACTGATCGCGGCGCTCAACGCCGACGACCGGGTCGACGGCATCCTGGTGCAGCTGCCGCTGCCGGCGGAGCTTGACCGGAGCCGCGCCATCGCCGCGCTCGATCCCGAGAAGGACGTGGACGGCTTCCATCCGCTCAATGTCGGCCGGCTGTGGAGCGGCGACCCGTATCTTGTTCCGTGTACGCCGCAAGGCATCATGCTGCTGCTGCGCGGCGTGCGGCCTGATGTGTCGGGCGCCGAAGCTGTCGTGCTCGGGCGCTCGCACACTGTCGGGCGGCCGACGGCGGCGCTGCTGCTCGCATCCGACTGCACCGTGACGATGGTTCATTCGAAAACGACCGATGCCGCCGCGATCTGCCGCCGCGCCGATATTCTTGTCGTTGCGATCGGCCAGCCCCTGACGATCGAGGCGGATTGGGTCAAACCCGGCGCGATCGTGATCGATGTCGGGATAAATCGGGTTGCCGGCGAGGATGGCGCGATGCGGCTGGTCGGCGATGTCGACTTCGACGCGGTGCGGCCGATCGCCGGTGCGATCACGCCGGTTCCCGGCGGCGTCGGGCCGATGACGATCGCCTGCCTGCTGCGCAACACGGTGGCGGCGGCATGCCGGCGGCGCGGCCTGCCCGATCCGGGCGAACTCGAAGGCTGGTAAATCCGTCTTCTACATCGGCGCGGGAACCGCGCAGTATTTGCGGCTGTTTCAACCGCAACGGTGTTCAATGATGTCAAAGGGTCATGGTCATGACGAGCAAGGCAGTGATCGGCATCGCGTTCGCAGCCGGATGTGCGCTCGCCTTCGGGGCAATGCCTCCGGCCAAGGCGCAGGTGAGCACGCGAGTCCTGACAAACGGGCCGCAGACGAGCGCGGGAGATCATGGCTCCTGGTCGGCCTCGCGCAACAATGCCGAAAGCGCGCAATACGAACGTTTGCTGCAAACCAACCCCGGTTTCCGCCAGTCGCGGATGCGCAAGGAGTGCGGTCCCATTGCCGATCCGCAACTGAAAGAGCGGTGCATGGCGAGCTTCGGCGAGACCTCGTCGTCGATGGAGGGCTCGTCGATGCCATCGCCGCAGGGACGTTCGCTGCCGCGTTAACCCGAGGCGCGTGGGGGTACAAGACCTTAACCGGGGATCGATACGCAGACCTGCCGCGAAGGCGGTCCGCGACGGTTCCCGGTGAGAGGCCCGAGTCACAAAGCCGGCGGCGGTAAAGTCCCGGAACGTTACCCGCGAAACACCGGGGAGCCGCACAGCCGAGGGATCGGGAACAAAAGCTCAGTTCCATTTTAGATTTAATCACGAGCAACTTATTTCGATATTGTTTACTTCTATGTTGCGAGTTTTCGTCGTCCTCAACTCCTTCTCGCGGGAACCGCGTGCAAAGGCCGCCCGTTTTATCTCCTGACCATCCTCAAGAAGGAGTTGCACGGTCATGAGAAGGACGACTGTGACCAGCCTGGCCCTTGCGGCCGGATGCGCGCTGGCTCTGGCTATACCGGCGGCGCAGGCGCAGCAGACGCGAGTTTTCACAACCGGTCCGCAGCCGACGCAGGGCGATTTCAGCGCATCCGCGGCTCGCAACAACGCGGAGAGCGCGCAGTACGAACGGTTGCTGCAGACCAACCGGGCCTTCCGGGAGGCCAGGATGCGCAAGGAATGCGGGCCGATAACGGACGCACAGCTGCACCAGAGTTGCCTGGCGAGTTTTGCTCGGTACGAGCCCCGCGGCTTCGAGCCTTCGCAGGAGACCGCGAGCACTTCCGCCAATCAAATGACGGGCGGCAGCACCGGCTCGATGACCTCGACAACCGGCGCGACCGGCTACAACTCTGACATGTATGGGGCGGGGTCGGACATTCAGCCGTCTCGCACGGAGCAGGGTTATTATCGCGTCAGGTGAACCGGGTTCCCGCAGCCAGCGCTCGGTCCGGACGCCTGCATCCGGGTCCGATCGATGGCAAGTCCGGAGCACGGGCTCCATGAACGAGAGGCCGCCCGCGGGCGGCCTCTTTCTTGCCGGTGTCAGACCCCGAGGACGTATTTTTCGATGGCCGCCGCGAACCCGTCCTCGTCGTTCGACAGGGTCACGGCGTCGGCAACCTGCTTCACGGCGTCGCTGGCGTTGCCCATCGCGACACCAAATCCGGCTTTGCGAAACATCGCCAGATCGTTTTCCATATCGCCGAGCACGAGAATTTCCTCGCGCGGCGCGCCAAGTCCCTCGGCGAGAAGCTCGACGAGCCGTCCCTTGTCGGTCCCCGGCGGGACCACGTCGCAGTAATAAGGCTGCGACCGCGCGACATTCGCGCGCCCGGCGAGAGCCTGCCGCATTAAATCGACAAGCTTCGCGATAAGATCGTGGTCTTCGCTCGGGCCGACGATTTTGCCGACCGCCGCAAAATGCGCGTCGGTGAATTCGGCGACAATGGTCGGCGGCTGCTGGACGGTGCGCGTTTCGAGATCGACTTTGGCTCCGGCCGGGTTCGTGCAGAACCACTCGTTGCCGACGAACAGCCAGCAATCGATCCGGTGCTCCCGGAATAGCGCCACCGCTTGTTTCGCGGCGTCGGGCGGGATCAGCACCTGTTCGACGACGGTCAGGGCCGGCAGATCCGGCTGCACGATAGCGCCGCCGTTGTAGCCGCCGAACGGCAGATCGAGGCGCAGCGGCGCGACCAGGTTCCGCAACCCGAATGGCGGACGGCTGCTGCAGATCGAAAAGGCGACACCGCCGGCGCGCAATCGTTCGACGGCGGCCACGGCGCGCGGCGTCAGCACCTTGTCCTGGGTGAGAAGGGTCCCGTCGACATCGCTGACAACGAGGGAAACGCGTCTCATGCCGGGTCTCCGCCGCGGGGCGAGATTGTTTCCACACCGCGTTCCGACGCGACGATCACGGCCGTGCTGCGTCCCAGAAACAGCCCGTTCTCGACGACACCCACCGTCATGTTGATCGCCTGCTCCAGCCGCTCCGGCTGCGGTATCGAGGCGAAGGGGCAGTCGAGGATGAAATTACCGCCGTCGGTCACAAAAGCGCGCCCGTCGGTCTGCCGCAATTCGGGCCTGGTTCCGATACGTTCCAGCGCGGCGGCCGTCGCCTGCCAGCCGAATTGAACGATTTCGACCGGGATCGGAAAGCGCTCACCGAGGCGGTCGACGAGCTTCTCGTCATCGACCACCACGACAAAGCGCGCGCTCGCCGCCGCGACGATCTTCTCGCGCAGCAGCGCCCCGCCGTGGCCCTTGATCAGGTTGAGGGTGCCGCGCTCGACCTCGTCGGCGCCGTCGATCGCGAGGTCGATGCGGCGGTGCTCGCCGAACGTCGCCAGCGGGATGCCAAGACGGCGGGCCGCCTCGGCCGTGTGCTCGGAGGTTGGGATCGCGACCACCGACAGCCCCTGCGCGACACGGCGGGCCAGCGCCTCGATGACAAAGGCGGCCGTCGAGCCGGTGCCGAGCCCGAGCACCATGCCGGCCTCGACAAACTCGACCGCGCGCTCGGCGGCGG
>JBFXDF010000013.1:0-30527 GCA_050181375.1 Alphaproteobacteria bacterium | reverse complement strand
CGCTCGCCGAGGGCACCGACGCCGATCGGCGGCGCGGCGCCGTCCTCGCCCAGTGGTGCGAAAATCCGGCCGCGCGCGCCGGCATGATCGACGCCTACATCGATCTGTTCCTGACCGAAACCGGGCAGGAGCGGCGACAGCTCATTACCAAGCCGGCGGCGGCGAAAGCGGCCGGCGACCCGGTCGCGGTGTTGCGCGCCGAGGCAGCGCGGGTGCTGCGCTTTGTCGCCGACCGCGCCGCTCTCGGCCTGGCCGAGGCGACGCTAGCGCTGGCGCGGATCGGCCACGCGGTGCTGGCGGCGTATGATCGCCGCAAGCGCCTGTCCGGCCTGCTCGATTACGACGATCTCGTGCTGAAGGCGCTCGGTCTGCTGCGCCGGCCCGGGATCGCGCCGTGGGTTCTGTTCAAGCTCGACGGCGGCCTCGACCACATCCTGATCGACGAAGCGCAGGACACCAATCCCGAACAATGGGAGATCGTCGCGGCGCTCGCCGCCGAGTTCTTCGCCGGCGACGGCGCCCGCGATCGGGTTCGCACGGTTTTCGCGGTGGGCGATCCGAAGCAGTCGATCTACAGCTTCCAGCGCGCCGATCCGCACGCCTTTGCCGAGATGCGGCGGCATTTCGAGCGGCGGGTCAGCGAGGCCAAGCGCAAATGGGTCGAGGTCCCGCTCGACATCTCGTTTCGCGCCGCCGAGCCGCTCCTCGACGCCATCGACGCGGTGTTTCGTCATGCAGCCGCGGCCGACGGGGTGGCGCTCGACGGCGCCGCGATCCGCCATGCCGCGGCGTATGCCGGACACGCGGGGCTCGTCGAACTGTGGCCGCCGGTGCCGGCCGATCCCGGCGAGACTCTCACCCGGCCGGGCGGCGTCGCCGGCCCCCGCCGTCCGCCCGAGCCGCGCACCCGGCTGGCGCACGCGATCGCGGCGACGATCGCCGGCTGGCTCGGACGGGGCGAGCGGCTGGAGCCGCGCGGCCGCGCGCTGCAGGCGGGCGACATCATGGTGCTGGTGCGCCGGCGCAACGAATTTGTCGGCGATCTGCTGCGCGCATTGAAGCAGCGCGGCGTGCCGGTCGCCGGCGCCGACCGCCTGGCGCTGGCGGAAGAACTCGCGGTGCAGGACCTGATCGCCCTCGGCCGCTTTCTGCTGCTGCCCGAAGACGATCTGACCCTGGCGACGGTGCTGAAGGGGCCATTTTTCGGCTTCTCCGAGGACGCGCTGTTCGAACTCGCCTACAATCGCGGCGAGGACCGGCTCTGGACCCGGTTGCGCCGCCTCGCGCGGCAGCAGCCGGTTATGCGGCAGGCCTACGACCGCCTCCGCGCGCTGCTCGCCCGCGCCGATTTCGTGCCGCCTTTCGAGCTTTACGCGGAAATTCTCGGGACCGGCTCGGAGCCGGGGACCGGGAACGGGCGGCGCGCGATCCTCGAACGGCTCGGAACCGAGGCGGCCGACCCGGTCGATGAGTTCCTCGCGCTGGCGCTCGCCTATGAGCGCGAACACGTGCCGTCGCTGCAGGGTTTTCTGCGCTGGATCGCCGCCGGCGACATCGAGGTCAAGCGCGATTTCGGCGAGCGCCAGCGCGACGAGGTCCGCGTCCTGACCGTGCATGGCGCCAAGGGGCTCGAGGCCCCGGTCGTCTTTCTGCCCGATACCGTTCAGCTGCCGGACCGGCAGATCGGGCTGTTGTGGACCGACGGCGACGCCCTGCCGCTGTGGTGCCCGCGCCGCGAGCTTGCCGCCCCGGCCTATTTGCGGCAGCGCGACGCGCTGCGCCGTCGCCAGTTGCAGGAGTACCGCCGCCTTCTTTACGTCGCGCTCACCCGGGCGCAGTACCGCCTTTACGTGTGCGGCTGGCAGAACCAGCGGCCGACCCGCGAGGCGGCGTCCTGGCACGCGCTGTGCGAGGCCGGTTGGACCGGATCGGCGGAGACGGTCCCGTTCGACACGCGGCCCGTGCTCGGCGACCGCCACGGCTGGGCGGGCGAGGCGTTGCGGCTCAGCGGTGCTCAGACCGCGCCGCCGCGCCGCGACGAGCGGGTTGCCGCGCCTCGCGCTTCCGGGACGCAGCCCGCCTGGGTGGCGGCGCCGCCGCCACGCGAGCCGACCCCGCCCAAGCCGCTGCTGCCGTCGCGGCCGAGCGGTCCCGAGCCGGCCACGCTGTCGCCGCTCGCGGTCTCCGGCCGCGACCGCTTCAAGCGCGGTCTGCTCGTGCATCGCCTCTTGCAGAGCCTGCCCGATCTGCCGCTCTCGGAGCGGGACGCCGCCGCCCGGCGGTTCCTGGCGCTCCCCGTGCACGCCCTGACCCTCGATGAGCAGGTGGAAATTCACGCCGAGACCATGGCCGTCCTGACCGACCCCGATCTCGCCGAGCTGTGGGGGCCGGACGCGCAGGCCGAGGTGTCGGTTGTCGGGCTGATCCCTTCCGGCGATACCGGTGCGCCGCATGCGCTGTCGGGCCAGATCGATCGCATCGTCGTAACCCGCAACCGGGTGCTGATCGTCGATTTCAAGACCGTACGGCCGGTCCCGGCGTGCGACGCCGATGTGCCGCAGCTCTATCTGCAACAACTCGCGATCTACCGCGCCGCCCTCGCCCGCATCTACCGCGACCGCCCGGTCGAATGCGCGCTGCTGTGGACCGACGGTCCGCTCCTGATGCCGATCCGCCCGGCGCTGCTCGACAGCAAATCGCCGCTGGTATAGGCCTCAGCCGAACCCGAATTCCGGCCCGGCGTCGCGCCGCAGCCGCTCGCCGAGAGCGGTTCCGATCGCCGCCGCCTCCCCGACCGGACCCGAGAGAGAGCCGCGCCGCGCGTCCGCACCGTCCGGCGACAGCAGCAGCGCGTCGAGACCGAGCCGGTCGCCGTCGATCGTCGCCAGCCCGGCGATCGGCGTGCGGCAGGACCCGTCGAGCGCCGCCAGCATGCTCCGCTCGGCGAGCACGCAGGAAGCGGTCGGCTCGTGATGCAATGGCGCGAGCAGCGCGCGAACCGTGTCGTCGATGGCGCGGCATTCGACCGCGAGCGCGCCCTGCGCGACCGCCGGCAGCATTACGGCAACGTCCAGAATCTCGGCGATAGTCCCGGATTTGCCGATCCGTTCCAAACCGCACAGCGCCAGAACCAGCGCTTCGACCTCCCCGGCCTCCAGCTTGGCCAGCCGCGTGTTGACGTTGCCGCGGATCGGCACGACCGCGAGGTCGGGGCGCAGCCGCAGCAATTGCGCGCGCCGCCGCAGCGAGGCGGTGCCGACCCGCGCGCCCTGCGGCAGGCCCGCGAGAGTGACCGCCGCGCGGCCGACCAGCACGTCGCGCGGATCGTCGCGCTCGAGCACGCCGCCGATCGCCAACCCGGCCGGCAGCACCGTCTCCATGTCCTTCAGCGAATGCACCGCGAGATCGATGCGGCCGTCGAGCAGCGCCTCCTCGATTTCCTTGGTGAACAGGCCCTTGCCGCCGATCTCCGCCAGGAGGCGCGTCTGGACCCGGTCGCCGGTCGTGCGGATCGGCACCAGCACGACCGCGCCGTCGGCGGCCAGCTCGGGATGCGCCGCGCGCAGCCGGTCACGCACAAGCTCCGCCTGGTACAGCGCCATCGGGCTGCCGCGGGTTCCGATGCGAAGCGGCCGGTTCAGAATGGACTCTCCCGCGATCGGAGCATGTCTCGCCGGGATTGGCGACCGCGCCCGGCGCGGCCGGGGCGCTGTTGTACAACGCCAGCCCGGCCGGGTTTGTCAACCGAGCCGCGCCTATGGCAGCGGCGGCGGAACCGGCGGCGGCGTCAGCGGGAGTATCCCGATCGCCACCAGCCAAAAGCTCGCGAAGGCGAGCGAGACGACCGCGATCGGCACACCGGCGCGCGCGTACTCGCGAAAGCTCACCGGCGCGTCCATCGCCGCGGCGCGCTCGGCCACCAGCAACGTGCTGAGGCTGCCGCTCAACAGCAGATTTCCCGCCAATGTCGATAAGAGCGCCAGCGAATACAGCACGTAGTCGGGCGGCAGCGGCCAGATCTGCAATACCAGCATCGCCGCCGGCACGCTGCCGATCAAATTGCTGGTAACCAGCGCGAACGGCAGCAGCACGACAAGGTTGTTCGGCAAGAGCCCGGTGTCGCTCAGCAGCGCCAGCAGCTTTGCCGCGATGCCGGTGTCGTTGAGCTGCCCGGTGATCGCGAACAGGCACGCGACAAGCAGCAGCAGCGGCCAATCCACTGTCGCGATCATCGTCCGGCTGGTGATCCGCCGGTTCGCCAGCAGCAGCGCCGCGATGATCAGCGCTCCGATTTCGCGGGGCAGCGGCGTCGAGAACAGCAGCAGCAACACGATCAGCGCGCCGACGGCCTTCATCATCTGAAACCGGTCGATCGGGTGCGCCGTTGTCGGCGCCGCGACATCGCCCGGCTCCGCCGCTGTCTGGCGCATGCGCCGGCTCCATTGCAGCCAGACGACCGCAAACACGCTGACCAGCGCGAACAATGCCGGAACCCCGTTGACCGCCAGAAAGTGCCAGAAGCCGAGGCGGCCGATCGCGCCCAGCACAATGTTCTGCGGGTTGCCGATCAGCGTTGCCGCGGACCCGGCGTTGGTCGCCGCCGACAGCGCGATCACAAAAGGCCGGGGGTCGAGACCGCGGCGCCTTGCGCCGGCGATCAGCAGCGGCGCGATCGCGATGATCAGGATGTCGTTGGCGAGCACCGCCGCCAGCGCGCCGCCGATCGCGACGGTCAGCGCCAGCAGCGCCGCCGTGCCGCCGCTTGTGCCGATGACCGTGCGCGCGCACAGATCGATAAAGCCGGATTCGGCGAACTGCGCCGAGATGATCATCATCGCGAACAGCAGCGCCATCGTGGGCAGGTTTACCGCCGACCCGAAATCGTCGAGCGTCATCTCGCCGCTGGCCAGCAGCGTGATGACCGCGAGCAGCGCGATGCCGGTCCGGTCGACCCGCAGCCAGGCGATGCGCCCGGCGGCCATCCCGACATAGGTCAGCGTCAATATCAGCAGGACGATCGCAGCGTGCATCGGGCGCGGCGTGCATCGGGAAGGCGGCGAATGATCGGCGTATCATACCGGCGTATCGGCTCGCCGGGTCAGACGGGTCGCTTTGTTGCAACGGTTCAGCGCCAAACTGTGGCATTTGCGCAACGCAAGCCGCGCGACCGCCATCACCGGCCCAACGACCCGAAATCCGCCACATTGCGGGAGTATCGAATAATCGGGTCGGCCGGGTCGGAGCGAGGTGATCGGGGCGTTTGCTGCTCTTTTGCTGCTGAATTAGCCGCCGATGCCGCGAAACCCGCACGGCGCAACGGGTTCCTGCCGGCATTTGCTGCTGATTTGCTGCAGAAACAGCAAAACGTCGCCGGAACAGGGAAAATAGCGGCCGGTTGCGCGGCGAAATTTGGACCGAAGCAGCGGCGGCGGCAGCCCGCTGGCTGGTGTCCCCGCTGCGGCGAATTGCTATATCATGTGTCGATGAGCAGCACCGCCGCCGCCCGACCTGCCGCGTCCGATCGACCCGAGGCGCTGTTCGCGTCGCTCAACGAGGCGCAGGCGCGGGCCGTCGCGGCGGTGGACGGCGCCGTGCTCGTGCTGGCCGGCGCCGGCACCGGGAAGACCCGCGTCTTGACCACGCGGCTGGCGCATATTCTCGCGGGCGGCCGCGCCACTCCCGGCGAGGTGCTGGCCGTCACGTTCACCAACAAGGCGGCGCGCGAGATGCGCGAGCGGCTCGAGGCGATGATCGGGCGCGCCGCCGAGGGCGTGTGGCTCGGCACGTTTCACGCGCTCGCCGCGCGCATCCTGCGCCGCCATGCCGAGGCCGTCGGGCTGACCTCCAGCTTTACGATCCTCGACACCGACGACCAGCTTCGCCTGATGAAGCAGCTCGTCGCGGCGGCCAATATCGACGAGCGGCGCTGGCCGGCGCGCGCGCTCCTCGGCATCATCGAGCGCTGGAAGGATCGCGGCCTGGTGCCCGACAAGGTCCCGGCGGGCGACGCCGGAGCCGGCTTTGGGAATGATTGGGCGAACGGCCGCGCCGTCGCGCTCTACCGCGATTATCAGCAGCGCCTCGCGACCGTGAACGCGGTCGATTTCGGCGATCTGCTGCTGCACAACCTGACGCTGTTCAGCGGCAACCCCGAGATACTCGAACATTACCAGCAGCGCTTCCGCTATCTGCTGGTCGACGAGTACCAGGACACCAACCTCGCGCAATATCTGTGGCTGCGGCTCCTGGCGCAGCATCACCGCAACCTGTGCTGCGTCGGCGACGACGATCAGTCGATCTACAGCTGGCGCGGCGCCGAGATCGGCAACATTCTAAAATTCGAGAGCGATTTTCCCGGCGCGCTGGTCGTGCGACTCGAGGAAAACTACCGTTCAACCCCGGAAATCCTGGCGGCGGCGGGCGGCGTCATCGCCCATAACCGCGGCCGTCTCGGGAAAACCTTGTGGACCGGCGCCGATGGCGGCGAGAAGGTCGCCGTGCATGGGCTGTGGGACGCCGAGCAGGAGGCGCGCTGGGTCGGCGAGGAAATCGAGGCGCTGCAGCGCCGGGGCCATGCGCTGAGCGAAATCGCGATCCTGGTGCGCGCCGGTTTTCAGACCCGCGAATTCGAGGAGCGCTTTATATCGCTGGCATTGCCGTACCGGGTGATCGGCGGCCCGCGCTTTTACGAGCGCCAGGAGATCCGCGACGCACTCGCCTATCTGCGACTTGTTCAACAGCCGAGAGACGCCCTGGCGTTTGAGCGCATCATCAATACGCCGCGCCGCGGCATCGGTACCGCGACATTGCAGAAGCTGCACGCCGTCGCCCGCGCCAAGGAACTCTCGCTGGTCGACGCAGCGCGCGATCTGATCGCGGGCGGTCAGCTTCCCCGCTCGGCGCACGCCGCGCTGCACGGCTTTATCAAGATGTTCGACCGCTGGCGCGCCGATGCCGAGCAAGTGCCGCACACCGACCTCGCGCAAATCGTGCTCGACGAAAGCGGCTATACCGCGATGTGGCAGGCGGAAAAAACGCCGGACGCACCGGGCCGGCTCGAAAACCTCAAGGAACTCGTTGTCGCGATGGCCGAATTCGAAAACCTCGGCGGGTTTCTCGAACATGTCAGCCTGGTCATGGACAATGCCGCCGACAGCGCCGGCGACATGGTCAACCTGATGACATTGCACAGCGCCAAGGGCCTCGAATTCGACACGGTTTTTCTGCCTGGCTGGGAGGAAGGGGTGTTCCCGAGCCTGCGCGCGATCGAGGAATCCGGGCTCAATGGCCTCGAGGAGGAGCGCCGGCTCGCCTATGTCGGTCTGACGCGGGCGCGCCGCCGCGCGTTTGTCTCGTTCGCCGCCAACCGGCAGATCCATGGCAAATGGCAAAGCGCGGCGCGCTCGCGCTTTATCGCCGAGTTGCCCGGCGAGCATATCGAGGTGACGACGGAGATGGGGCTGCCCGCCACACCGGCTTGGGGCGACGCGGCAACCGACTGGTCCGGCGGCTGGTCGGCCGGAATGTCGCCGGGCATGTCGCCAGTCTCAGCGCCGGGATGGGGCGCCGACTGGAACAACGCGCAGGCGGCGCGCCAGTCGCGGTCGCAGCGGTTGATCGAGAGCGCCGCCGCGCCGCGGCGCGGGCAGGAGATACGGCGGGTCGGCGGCTTCGCGGTCGGCGACCGCGTGTTCCACCAGAAATTCGGCTACGGCACGGTGCGCGCCGTCGAGGACAACAAGCTCGCGATCGATTTCGAGCATGCCGGCGACAAAAACGTCATGGACGCCTTCGTCGAGCGGGTTTGACGTTGGGTGGGCTGTGGCGCATTTCGCCGAGATGCATCCGCATTGAACTTAACGCGGTTCCCGGCGAGGGCCGGGACCCACTTGTCCGGGTCCGAAATGCTGAGAGATGGGCTCCGGCTTTCGCCGGCGCTGCGGTTTATGTTTAGTAGAGTTAGCCGGCCGCCACCTTCCCGACCCCGGCGATGACCGTATCCCAGTCGTCGACCTCGCGGTCCTGCGGGTGGACCATGATGTGCTGCACCCCGGCGTCGGCAAAGGCGGCGACGCGCTCCTTCATCATGCCGACATCCCTGCCGTCCCAGTGCGAGCGCACCGAAATCGTGAATTCGGGTTCGGGCCGGTCGCGGCGCAGGCGCTCGATGACCGGCCTCGCCTGCTCCGGCGTGACTTGGCTGCCGTGCCAGCCGTCGCCGAGCCGCACCGTCCGACGATGCGCCGCCTCGGAGCGGCTGCCGTGCCACATCGGGATCGGTTTGACCGGCTGCGGCAGCATCGTCATGTCGCGGATTTCGGCCGCGATGTATTTCGCCTCGAACGTCACCGGGTCCTGCGACCACGCGGCGCGCATCATCGCGATGCCCTCGTCCATGCGGCGGCCGCGCTCGTGGAACGGCACGCCCAGCGCGTTGAACTCGGGTTCGAGCCAGCCAACCCCGACCCCCAGGATCAACCTTCCGCCCGACAGGTTCTGCAACGTCGAAAACTCTTTCGCGAGCGGCAGCGGGTGGCGCATCGGCAATACAATGACGCTGGTGCCGAGCCGCACCCGCTCGGTAACCGCCGCGACCCAGGTCAGCGTCAGGATCGGGTCGAAGAACAGCGGCGAGCGCGGAAACTGTGCGCGCGGCACGATGATGTGCTCGCTGACCCAAACATCGCTCAAGCCCATGTCCTCGGCGCGACGCGCGTGCCGCCGGATCAGTTCCGGCGTCGCCTGGCTGCCGGCATGCGGCAAGTGAACCCCGATCTGCATCCCGCCCCCTCCGTTGCTGCCGCACGCAGCATGCAGCCTCACGCATCGGCCGCGAAGGAAAATCCGTCAGGCCGCCGCCGGCCGGTTCGCCGCGTCGCGGATCGCGCGCCAGATGCGCTCCGGTGTCGCTGGCATCGGCAGGTCGCGGACGCCGAGCGGCTTCAGCGCATCGATCAGCGCGTTGCCGACCGCCGGCATCGCGCCAACCGCGCCGGCTTCGCCCGCCCCCTTGACGCCGAGCGGGTTCGTCCTTGTCGGTACCGGGTTGGTCTCGCAATGCATCTGGGGCAAGTCGGCGGCGCGCGGCATCGCGTAATCCATAAACGACCCGGTCACGAGTTGCCCGGTTTCGGGATCGAAACGGATGTCCTCGAGCAGCAATTGCCCGATGCCCTGCGCGATGCCGCCGCGGATCTGCCCTTCGAGCAGCAGCGGGTTCATCACCGTGCCGACATCGTCGACGACGTTGTAGCGCAGGATTTCGACCTCGCCGGTCTCGGGGTCGATTTCGAGTTCGCAGACATGCACGCCGTTCGGAAAATTCTGGTCGCCGGCGGCATAAGCGGCACTGGCGACGAGACCCGGTTCCATGCCGGACGGCAGATTTTTCGGGTCCCACGCCTCGGCCGCGATCCGGCGCAGCGGCACGGTGCGGTCGGTGCCGGCGATCGAGAACACGCCGTCGGCGAAATCGAGGTCGGCCTCGGCCGCTTCGAGCAGATGCGCGGCTATCGCCTTCGCCTTCTCCACGATCCGATCGGTCGCCGTCAGCACGGCCGAGCCGCCCAAGGTCGCGGTGCGCGAGCCGCCGGTGCCCTCGCCGAGCGCGACCTTGTCGGTGTCGCCCTGTATGTAGGTCACCTGATCGGGGTGGATCCCGAGCCGGTCGCAGACCAGCTGCTTGAACACGGTCTCGTGCCCCATCCCCTGCGTAATCGAGCCGCACACCAGGGTCGCGGTGCCGCCGCGGTCGAAGCGGATTTCGGCCGCCTCGAAGCCGCCCGCCGCGGCGCGCTCGATCGTGTTCGAGAAGCCGAGGCCGCGCAGCCTGCCGCGGGATCGCGCCTCGGCGCGGCGCGCTTCCAATCCGGCGAAATCGGCCAGACCGAGCGCCCAATCCATGTTCTTCGCGAACTCGCCGCAATCGTAGGTAAAGATCAGCCCGGTCTTGAACGGCATGGCCTCGGGCGGGATCGTGTTGCGGCGGCGCAATTCGACCGGGTCGATCCCGGTTTCCGCCGCGGCCTCGTCGACCATCCGCTCGATGACATAGGCGAATTCGGGCCTGCCGTTGCCGCGATACGGGCGAACCGGGTTGGTGTTCGTGTAAACGGCCGTCACCTCGGCGTGCATCGCCGGCGTTCGGTACACCCCCGCGAGGGTACCCAGGTTCATCACGAACACGTTCGAGTTCTGCTGTGCGTAGGCGCCGGTCGCGGCGGTCGTACGGGTGCGGAAGGCGAGGAAATTCCCGTCGCGATCAAGCGCCAGCTCGGCCTCGGTGATGTGGTCGCGGGCCTGCGCGTCGGACAGGAACGCCTCGGAGCGGGTGCTTGTCCATTTTACCGGACGACCGAGATGTTTCGAGGCCAGCAGGACCAGCGCGACCTCGTTGTAGATCGCCGATTTCATCCCGAAGCTGCCGCCGATGTCGCCGGCCACGACCCGGATGCGGCTCTCCGGCACCTTGATGATCTGGGCCAGATCGGCGCGGTAGGCGTGGGTGCGCTGCAATGTCGTATAGATCGTGTAGCGGCCGTCGGCCGGATTGTAGTCGCCGATCGCGCCGCGCGGCTCCATCGCCGCGGCCGTAACCCGGTTGACGACAAAGCGGCGCCGGACGACGCGGTCGGCGCGCGCCATCGCGGCTTCGACCGCCGTCCGGTCGCCGACCTCGTGCACGAAGCAGATATTGTCCGGTGCGTCCTCCCAGACGCGCGGCGCGTCCGCGGCGAGCGCTGCCTCGCTCGATACGACGGCAGGCAGCGGCACGTACTCGACCGCGATCAGTTCGGCGGCGTCCGCCGCCTGCTCGCGGGTCTCAGCCACGACAAAGGCGACATAATCGCCGACCCAGCGCACCCGGTCCCGTGCCAGCGCCGGGAATTCGTGCCGATAGGCCGGCGCGCCGCCGCGCCCCCGCAATCCGCCCGGCACGGGAAGGTCGCCCCATCCCGACTCCCGCCAATCGGCGCCGGTGAGCACGGCGAGCACGCCGGGCGCCGCTGTTGCGCGCGAGGTGTCGATCGCGCCGATGCGGGCATGCGCATGGGGCGACCGCAGTACACATCCGAACGCCATGCGCGGCAGCACCATGTCATCGACATAGCGGCCGCCGCCGCGCAGCAGCCGCGGATCCTCGAAGCGCGGTACCGGCTGCCCCAATGCGAATTCACCCATTTATCACCCCGTCCGTTACCGGCATTCGAACAGCGCCGGAGGCCGCCGCCCTTCCCACCCCCGGACACGGTCCCGCCAGCGAGATCCAGACCTACCCAGCGTCTTCCAGCCGAAGCTCTCTTCGGCAAACTTGGCCGCGATCACTCGTTGATGGAGTGCAACCCGCCGGCCCCAGGGCTGCATCAGGCATCGCTCACGCTTTCAGCAGCGCCGCCATGACCCTCTGGCGGGTCATCGGCAGGTCGCGGAGACGGGTGCCGAGGGCCTGCGCGACGGCGTTGCCGATCGCCGCGACGGTCGGGCCGCCGGTCGCCTCGCCGATCCCGAGCGGCGGGTTGTCGGACAGCGGATCGACCAGCTCGCAGAAAATTTCCGGCACCTCGCTGAACCTGATGACCGGGTAGCGCTCCCAATCGAGCGACGAGATGCCGTCGGCATCGAGCCGCACCCCTTCCTTCAGGGCCCAGCTCACCGCCTGGACGATGCCGCCTTCGAGCTGGTTGATCGCGCCGTCCGGGTTGATCACGAGCCCGCCGTCGCAGGCGCACCAGACGCGGGTCACGCGGATCGTCTCCTCGACCTCGACCTCGGCGACGACCGCAGCATAGGCGGCGAGGTTTTTGTACTGCGCAAAGCCGACGCTGCGACCCTTTGCGGCGGCGACTGCGGTGGCGGAGATGGTGGAACGGGAGTTCCAGCCGCTCATCTCGGCGACCCGATCGATGACGGCGCGGGCGCGGCTGTCGGCGAGGATCGACAGCCGGTAGGCGACCGGGTCTTCGCCCGCTTCCGCCGCCAGCTCGTCGACAAACGATTCGATCGCGAACACGTTGAGGGTCGCGCCGAGACCGCGCAGCGACGAGGTCCGCACCGGTGTCTCCGGGATCAGGTGATGGCTGATCCGCTTTGCCGCGAAGTCGTACAGCGGCATGCCGTTGCGCGTGCCGGCGCCGGGCTGTTCCGACGATTCGGCGACCGGCGGCGGTCCCGGCGGGTCGGGCAAAGCCTCGGCCGCGAGCAGATTGCCGCCGCTGCCGGGCCGGTTCGTGTGCCGGCCGCTCCAGATCTCGGTCGTCCAGTCGGCCGGGCGTCCGTCCCCGCCGAGCACGGCGCGCACCGTCGTCACCATCGCCGTGCTGACCGGCTCGAACCCGAACTCTTCTTCACGCCGCCAGCGCACCCGCACCGGCTCGCCCGGCCGATGCATCGCGACCGCCGCTGCATCGGCCGCCGCGTCGTCGGCGCCGTTATGGCCATAGCACCCCGGCCCCTGCGCGTGATGCACGACGATCGCCGACGGATCGAGCTTCAGCGTGCGGGCCAAGGCGGTGCGCAGCGGGTAGACGCCCTGCGAATGCGTCCATACGTCCAGCTTCCCATCGCGGAATAAGGCGACGCCGCAGGACGGCGCGATCGAGGCATGCGACAGGTTCATCCGCGTAAAACTCGCCTCGCGCCTGCTCGCCGCGGGAGCCGGGTCGGCGGGCGGCGCGCCGACCTCGCGGTCGAGCGCCGGCTGCTGCAACAGCCAGCGCGCCTCTTCCTGAAATGGGCTGAGCGGCTCGACCCCGTCCCAGCGCACATGCGCCGGCGCCGCCGCCGCGACCGCCTCGACCACGGTCTCGTCGGTGCCGACGATCGCGACGAAATTGCCGTCGCGCACGATGTCGATCGGTTGTCCCTTGGCGGCGCGGCGGATCGCGGCTTCGTCGATCGACGCGACCGTGGCGCCGGGGCGCGGCTGGCGGACGACACGGGCGTGCGCCATGCCGTCGAGCGTCATATCGTGCACGAACACGGCCTCGCCGAATACTTTCGCCGCGAGATCGACGCGCGGCGCGCTCCGCCCGACGACCGTGTACTCGTCGGCTTTCTTGATCGGCGCGCCGCCGCTCGCGTTGCGGCTCAGATCGACCGCGCCGGCAAGCGACCAGTAATCCCGCCCGGTCGGCTGTCCGGACGAGAGGATGGCGCCGTCGCGCACCGCCAGGCTCGCCCGGTCATGTCCGAACGCGGCGGCATGGTCGAGAAACAATTCCCGTATTTCGGCGCAGACCAGCCGCAGCACGACCCCGCCGAACTGGATCGACTGGCTGCCGGCCGTGTAGCCCTCGTTCGGGGTCAGCGCCGTGTCGCCTGTCTGCAACACGATCCGCGCGGGATCGACGCCGAGTTCCTCGGCCGCGATCTGCCGCATCGCCGTCAGGACCCCCTGTCCGATCTCCACCCGCCCGGTCGATATCAGTACCTTTCCAGGTTCGGGAAACCCGACCCACTGATCGAGCCGCGGGTTCTGCTGGAGGAGCGGCGGCAGCGCCCGTATCGTGTCGCTCATCGTCCACCCTCCCCGCGCATCCGCGCCGCCGCCCGTTCGACCGCGCGCAAAATCCGCGCGTGGCTGCCGCAGCGGCAGATATTGTCGTCGAGCGCCAGCGCGATCTCGGCGCGGCTCGGCGACGGGTTCCGGTCGAGCAATGCCTTGGCGGTGACGATGATCCCCGGCAGGCAGTAGCCGCATTGCCCCGCCTGCTCGTCGAGAAAGGCCTGTTGCAGCGGGTGCGGGGCCTCGCGCGTGCCGAGCCCCTCGATCGTGACGACCTGTTTTCCGGCGACGGTCGAGACCGCCTTGCCGCAGGATTTTTCTGGGCTGCCTTCGATCAGCACCATGCAGCAGCCGCATTGTTCGAGGCCGCAGCCGAATTTCGCGCCGACCAGCCCGAGATGGTTGCGCAGCACATCGAGCAGCGGTGTGTCCGGATCGGCGGTGACCGCGACCGGGCGTTCGTTAAGGGTGAATGAAATCGGCATCGGCGCTCCCGCGATGGATGCGCCAGCCTATCTCAGAGGCGCGATAGAGGAAATCGGCCGATGCAAGTTCCTGTTCCCGCCGGCGTCGTGCGCCCCCCGGCGATACTACCGGCGGTTGCCTCACGCCGGCTTCATCGGCGGCAGCACATCCTCGGGATCGAGGCCGAGTTCATATAGCCCCATGCTGTAGAGGCAGAAATCGGCCGGCGGAGGCTGGATTTGCGCCAGCGCGCCGTCGCGGAACAATTGTTCGAGGCGCGAGCCTTTGAAGATGCCGTGCGCTCCGCCGAGCGTCAGCGCCGCGCGGGTGATGCGGCTCGTCGCCTCGCCAACGATGTACTTCGCCCGATAAAGCGCGGCCGTCGTCTCCAGGCTCGGCCCCTGCGTGTCGCTCAGCCAAGCCGCGTGGTATGTCGCCAGCCGCGCCGCTTCGAGATCGGCGCTCATCACCGCGACATGACGTCTGACATCCGGATGATACGCGAGCGGCTGCGCGTAGCCCTCGGGCCGGCGCGTAGCGGCGACCCGGCGCACCTCGTCATAGGCCGCCGCGGCGACCCCGAGATAAACCGCCGTATAAGACCCCCAGAACCAATTGAAATGCGCCAGGCGAAACGGCCTTATGTCATCCGAGCGGAACACGACCGCGTCGTCCGGAACAAGGCAGTCCTCGAGCACGAGCGAGTCGCTGCGGGTCGCGCGCATTCCCAGCACGTCCCAGTTGGCGATCACGCGCCGCCCCGGCGCATCAGGCGGGATCAGCAGCAATATGCCGGCCGACGGACTCGTCGCCCCCTCCGGGTAGGCGAGGACCATCACGTAATCGGCCGCCTCCAGCATCGAGGCGAACATCTTTCGGCCGGTGATGCTGTAGCCGGCGGCAACCCGCCGCGCGCGCGCCGTAAGCGGACGCTCACCGATCAACGAGGTATGCCCGGGTTCCGAGAAATTGCCGCCGATCAGCTTCTTCCGGCGCACCACCAGATCGGCCATGCGCTCCTTGACGTCCTCGCCGACCTCCACGCTGTCGAGTATCGGCATCACGACCGAAGCATGCATGTTGAAGGCGAGCGCGGTCGACGGACAGCCCTGCGCCAAGGCCTCGAACGCGATCGTGTGCCCAAGCAGCCCGACCCCGGCTCCGCCCCACTTCTTCGGGACGTTCAGCGCGAGAAATCCTTCGTCGCGCAAGATACGATAGTTCTCGACCGGGTGGCTCGCGTCACGGTCGTGCACGGCGGCGCGGGTGGCGAAATCGGCGGCCAGTTCGCGGCAGCGATGCTGCAGCTCACGATGCTCGTCCGAAAGCGCGAAATCCACGGGTCAGCTCCGGTCGGGATGATCGAGATTGCTTCGCTTCACTCGCAATGACATCAGAAAAGGATCGTCATTGCGAGGCGCGGAGCGGCGAAGCAATCCCGCGCCGTCGCCTTCTAGGTCGGCGCCAGCACCGGCGCGCGCTCGCGGTCGCGGCGGCGCTCCGGCCCGCCGGCGACGATCTGCACGACCCCCGCGGTAAAGCCGATCAGCACGCCGGTCCGCCACGCGTAATCATACGACCCGGTCCAGTCGAAGATCAGTCCGCCGCCATAGGCGCCGAGCGACGACCCGACCTGATGCATCACAAACGCGATGCCGAGCAGCGTCGCCATGTACCGGGTGCCGAACATCTCCGCCACCAATCCGCTGACCAGCGGCGCGACGCTGAGCCACAGCATGCCCATCGCACCGGCGAAGAGCAGCGTCGTTGTCGGGGTCGGCGGCATGATGAAATACGCCGTGAACACGCAGGCGCGCAGGATGTAGAGCAGTCCCAGCAGGATATGCTTCGGGTAGCGTGCGCCGAGCCACCCCGCCGCCAGCGAGCCGAAACAATTGACGCCGCCGATGACGGCAATCGCCTGCGCGCTCAGCATCGGGTCCTGGCCGCACAGCGCCAGATAAGCCGGCAGGTGCGTGCCGAGAAACACGAGGTTCAGTCCGCAGACGAAATACGCTCCCGACATCACCAGAAACCGCCGATGCCGCATCGCCTGACCGACCGTCTCGCGCATCGACACCCTGTTGCCGCCGCCTGCCGGGATCCTGTCAACCCCGCCGGCGAAGAACCCGGCGGGGATCATCATCGCGGCCAGCGCGACAAAAAACAGTGCGCCGATCTGCCAGGCGTGGCTCGTCAGCAGGCTCTGCGTTGTCAGCGGCACCATCAGCGTGCCGAGCGAGCCGCCGGCGGAAACGAGACCCAGCATCTTGCTGCGGCGTTCTTCGGACACTGCCCGGGCCACCGCCGTCATCGCCAGCGAGGAGGCGGTGCACGACAGCGCCACCCCGATCAGCGCGCCCGAGATCAGCAGTTGGCCCGCGCCCGATGCGCTCGCCATCACCGCCATCCCGATGACATAGATGACCGCGCCGGCGAGCATCGTGACGCGCAGACCGAAGCGGTCGGCGATCGCCCCGACCCCCGCCTGGGACGCGCCCCAGACGATGTTCTGGACCGCAAGCGCCAGCGTGAAATCGGCCGCCGCGATGCCGAGATCGCGCGTGACCGGCGGCAAGAACAAACCGAGGCTCTGCCGCAGGCCCATGCCGAGGCTGAGAAGTACCGCGGCGCCGATCAGAATGAAACCGGTCTGGCGCGTCGTAAGGGGGGATGACATTTCCCTGAGCCGGAGTCCCGTGGCAAATTGATCTACCAATCTGCCCGATCGGGGCTGCCGGCCGATATGGCTATCCGCGCAGCCTATGCTTGCGTATTCGGCATGGACGAGCCCGCTTGCCCGCACAAATGCGCAACACCGCACCGGGCAAGCGTACGCCGCGGCGCTGCCAAACCGGAGCGCGCCGCTCAGTACGGCCGCATCATCGGAGGCGGATAAGCCGGGTATCCCGGCGGTGGGCCATAGACCGGCCCATAGCCTGGCGGTGGCCCGTACGCCGGCGGGCGCGGATAATAGCCCGGCGGCGGCCCCATCGGGGGCATTGCCGGAACGGGACCGGCATTGTTGAGGGCGTTCAATTCACGGGCATTCAGCATGTTGGCGACGTCATCGCCGGGATAGCGCTGCGCCCTGCTCGCGGCGGTGCGCGTCTCTCCCTCGGCGCTCCGCGCCGGCCGTTTCGGACGCGCGGTCGCGGGCTTCTCGCTCTCGGAAGACGGCACGGTGGCGGTCGTGCTGGTGGTCTGCTCCTCCGGCGCCGTGCTCGGCGCCGCGGGCGGCTTGACCGCGGTTTCGGCCGGCGCTGGGCTCGGCGCCGGAATTGGCGCTTCGGCGGCGGGCTTTGCCGCCGCACCGGCGGGCGGAGCCGGCGGCGCGCTCGGAAACGCGATCGATGGCGACTGTGTCTTATCAACCGCGCCCGACGGGCTCAGCGGGGCCTGCGCCGAGGCCGTGGCCGCCACCGATATGATCGCTGCGGCGGCGATGCCGCCCAACAAACGCTTCATGCCTCAACCTCCGCCGGGGAGAGGACCGGCACCGGGCGGATGCCGGCAACTTCCGAGACAACGCCGCCGCCGCCGATGCGCTCCATTTCGATCATAGCCACGGCTTTATCGCGTCCGCATGCCGATCGCGCCGCGATACAGGTCCTCGCCGAATTCCAGGGCGACATCGGCGGTCAGCCGGCCGCGATGCACGTCGAGATCGGCGAGGAACAGGTCGCGGCTGATCCGCGCGACAATCGCCATCACCCCTCGGCGCATGCTCGGCACGTCTCCCTCAAGCCAGCCGAAGCTGACAAACCCGGCCGGGTTGTGGACGTGAATGTCGCGCAGGTACGGTGCTTCGCCAGGCATCTTTTCGAGATATTCGTGTCCGGCGCCGAGATACGGATGCGCGCCGAGGTAGTCGTCCGCCTCGCCCGCCGGTGGCGTATAGCGGTCGCGCCAGCGCAGGATGCGATGCGCGAAATCGGCCAGTTCCGGGCGGGCCTGCGGCTCGACAAAATACCCGGTGCCGGCGATCGCAAAGTCGAAACGGTAATCCTCGCCGCCGGCCCGCACCGCGATCGTGGCATCCTCGACCCCTGCCGCCTCCCACGGCGCCGCGAGGTGCAGCTGGAAATTCGCAAAGCGCATGACCCGCTCGATCGCGTCGGCAGGTGCCGTCGAACCGGCGCGGCGGAAGCGGATCGCCTGATGCCAGCGGATATCGTCTGGCAGCTCGCCATAATTGTCGTAGGCGCCCGGAAAGCCCTTGACGCGCGAGATCGGTGTCGCGGCGAGGGTCGCGCGGCGCGCGAACAGATGCACCGAGCCCGCCCCTTCCTCAAGCGCAACCCCGGCGGCGTCGAACGCGGAGGCGGCGCCGCCGATCACCGCGACCCGCTTGCCGCGCAGCGCCGCGAAGTCGATCGGATCGGCGGTATGGGCATAGAGCGCGCGCGGCAGGCGCTCGCTCAGCACAGGCGGGATGTAGGGACCGCCATTCCCGGCCACCCCGTTCGCCAGGATCACCTTGCGCGCGGTCTCGACTGTCGCGCCACGATCCGTCTCAAGGTGCAGCCGGAAGTCTTCTTCCGCCGGCTCGATGCGCGCGAGGCGCGTGCGATAGCGCACCTCAATGCCAAGAAACCGGCGATACCACGCCAGATATTCGGCCCAGGCCTCGCGCGGGATGCGCGCAAAGGCGTCGTAGGCCGCGCCGCCGTGACGCGCCTCGTACCAGGCCTGAAAGCCCAGCGCCGGGACACCGAGTTCCGGGCCGGGCAGCGTTTTCGGCGTGCGCAGCACGGTCATCCGCGCCGCGTTGCGCCACACCCCGGCCCGGCTTTCGTCCTCCGCCATGTCGATGACCGAAACCCGGCCGATCCCGGCGCGGCGCAGCGCCCACGCGAAGGCGCAGCCTGACTGCCCGCCGCCGACCACCACGACGTTGTGGTCGATCGGCCGTCCGTCGCGACCGGCGCGCTGCGGGACCCAGTCTTGCGGGTCGGGGCCGATAAGCCGCAGCGCCTCGCGCGCAGCGGCGTCGGGATCGTTCCGGTCGATCATCGGCCACGTGCTCCCGCCTGGAGGCATTGACTGGAATCTTGACTGGCGTCATTGCGAGCGTAGCGAAGCAATCCCGCGCCGACTATGCTCCAATGCCCGAGATTGCTTCGGCGCGTTCTTCCTCGCAATGACCGCTCCGGGAAGTCTGGAATGCCCGAAAAGCCGGTCGTCACGGTCTATATCGATTTCAAAAGCCCCTACGCCTACCTCGCGAAGGACCCGGCTCGCGATCTCGAAACCCGGTTCGACATAAGCCTCGACTGGCTGCCCTACATTCTCGACATCCCGAGCTATCTCGGCTCGGCGCGGCTGGACGAAGAGGGTCGGGTCGTCGAGGAAAACCGCAACGCGCATCAATGGCGGCGGGTCCGCTATTCCTACATGGATTGCCGGCGGCAGGCGCGGAAACGCGGTCTCGTGATCCGCGGCACGCAAAAAATCTGGGACTCGACGCTGGCCGCCGCCGGCATGCTGTACGCCAAGCGCCGGGATGCCGGCGCGCTGCGCCGCTATATCGACATCGCCTTCGAGCGGTTCTGGAAACGGGAACTGGACATCGAAAATCCCGCGGTCATCATCTCGGTGCTCGCTGAATCGGGAGCTGACACGCGAGACGCCTCCCTCTGGCTCGCCGGCGACGGCAAGCGTGAGGTCGCCCTGATCTCGCGGCAGGCCGAGGAGAAAGGCGTGTTCGGCGTCCCTACCTTTGTCATCGACGGCGAATTGTTCTGGGGCAGCGAACACCTGCCCGACATCCGCGAGGTCCTCGCGTCCCGAAACCTAGAGATTTCCCGATGAACGATGAACTGCCGACCGCAGCGCGCGTGTCCGATCCCGGTATCCGCGCCTTCTACCGTATCGAGAACCGCTGGCAGGCCTGGCTCGATGTCGAGGTGGCGCTGGCCAAGGCACAGGCCGAGCTGGGTATCATTCCACAACAGGCCGCTGAGGCGATTGCAGCGGCGGCGCGACTCGACCTGCTCGACCGCAAGCGCATCGACGAAGGGTTTGCGCGCACCGGCCACACGATCGTGCCGCTCGTCTGGGAATTGTCGCGCATCGTCGGCGAGCCGCATGGCGGCTGGGTGCATTGGGGCGCGACGACGCAGAACATCACGCAGACCGGCGATCTGCTGGTGCTGCGCCAGACGCATCAGGTTTTCCTGCGGCTGATCGGCGACGCGCTGACGGCCGCCGCCGAGCTGGCCGTAACCGGCGCCGACATGCCGATCGCCGGCCGCACGCACGGCCAGCACGCGGTGCCGGCGACATTCGGCTTCAAGGTCGCGGTGTGGATCGACGAGCTGATCCGCCACACCGAGCGGCTGCGCCAGGCGGCGCCGCGCATCTTTGTCGCGATGCTGGGCGGCGCGGCCGGCACGTTCGCGTCGCTCGGCGACCAGGGGCCGGCGGTGCAGGCCGGCATCGCCCGCCATCTCGACATGCAGCCGATGATGGTGCCGGCGCGCACGATCGGCGATCATCTGGCCGAAAACATCTGCCTATTGGGCCTCTTGGCCGCGACCTGCGGCAAGATCGGCCGCGAGATTTACACGCTGATGAAGACCGAGTTCGGCGAGGTCGAAGAGCCGGTGCCGCCCGGCACGGTCGGCAGCTCGACAATGCCGCAAAAGCGCAACCCGAAACTGTGCCAGGACATCATCGCCGCCGCGGCCGAGGTCCGCAGCACCGTGCCGTTGGCCCTGGAGGCGATGTACACCGAACACGAGGCCGACCGCACAACGAGCCTGATGTTCGATTCGGCCGACGCGCGCGCTTCGGTCGCCACCGGCGACATGCTGGCGCGGCTGGTCGAGGTGCTGCGCGGGCTGCGGCTCGATCCCAACCGGATGCGTACCAATCTCGATCTCGGCGGCGGGCTGATCATGGCCGAAGCGGTGATGCTCGAACTCGGCAAAACGATCGGGCGCCAGCACGCCCACGATGTCGTCTATGACGCGGCGCAGGCCGCCTTTGTCGAGAGCAAGCCGTTTGCCGCGCTGCTCGCCGGCGACCGGCGCGTCACGGCGCATCTCGACGCCGCGGCAATCGACCGGCTGCTCGACCCGACCGCCTATACCGGGCTGTGCGCGATGATGGCGCGCGACGCGGCGGCGCGGGCGCGCAGTGCGGCCGGCGAGTTGCAGGACGCTGGCTCCCGCCGCTAGACCGGCAGCGTCGTCCGATCGCGTCGCGGGTATTGATAAATCCAGGATAAATGTCCAGCTTAACCGCTGGCGAAGTCACGAGTATTTCCGGGCGCCAGAGGTGTTTTGAGGTTTCCGCCCGCCTGCTTTGCCAATCGTCCTCCTGTAAATCGGAGAAGCTAATGGTCGATGGCGAGGTACGCCGCAGTGCCATGGAGTTGCGGGACACCGCCGAGAAACTGAAAGGACTGGCGGGCCGGACACGGTCGATTGATGCGCGCGACGGTTTGCTCGACCTTGCCGCCCGGTTCGAGCGCATGGCGCAATCGATGGAAGGGGCTTGCCCTCAAAAAGGCTGAGCCTGGCGCCTGTTGTCGGGATTCGCCGAAGCGCGCTCGAGGTCGGCGGCATCGGCCTCGAGTTGATCGGCGACATGATGAAGTTCCGCGGAAATATCCGGGGCGCGCTCGGCGAGGCGGCGCAGTTCGATCGCGGCCAGATGCAGAAACCGGATCGTATTCTCTACTGCCCGCAAAAGTGCCTCTTCCATAAGTCCCCGCATAAGCCCGCGTCCGCGCACCTTATCAGAACGAATCGAACGCGGCCAAGCCGCCGATTCCGACGGTAACGGAACCTCAACTCGCACGTAGCGTTTACCCCGCTCCTCGGCGGCTCAGGCGAGATAGCCGCCGCCGTTGACGTGCAGGCAATGCCCGGTAACGAACCCGGCCGCGTCCGATGCCAGAAACACCGCGGCGGCGGCGATGTCCTCCGGCGTTGCCAGACGTCCGAGCGGCAGCGCGCTTCCCATCGCCATCAGCTCCTCGTCGCTCATGCCATAGCGGGGCTGGGCGGTGTCGGTCAGACCGGGCGCGATCGCGTTGACCCTGATCCGGTGCGGCGCCAGTTCCAGCGCCATCTGCCTTGTCATCGACAGGACGCCGCCCTTGCTCGCGCAGTAATGCACGCCGCGCGGCGAGCCGCGATAGGCGGCGCCGGAGGTCAGGTTGATGATCGCGCCCCGGCGGCCGGACGCGACCATCGCCCGCGCCGCCGCCTGGGCGCAGAAGGCCGCGCCCTTCAAGTTGACATCGAAGACGTAGTCCCAATCGCTCTCCCGCAAATCGAGAAACGCGACGCGGGGAAAAACGCCGGCATTATTGACCAGCACGTCGATCGGCCCGAGGCCGCGCTCGACGGCGGCGACCATCTCCAGCGTCGCCCCGATCCGCGCGACATCCGCCCGGTGCAGCAGCGCGCGCCGGCCGGCCGCCCGCACCGCGTCCGCGACCTGCCGCGCGGCTCCCTCGTCATCGAGCCAGTTGATCGCGACATCGGCGCCCGCCCGTGCAAATTCGCGCGCGATCGCCGCCCCGATCCCCTGCTGCGCGCCGGTAACCAGCGCCACTCTGCCCGCCAGATCCATCTCCGCCTCCTTCGTCATACCGACAAACAGGAACGTCATCCCGGTGCAAGCCGGGACCCCTTTCTTCACCTCTCGATCCTATTGAAGTATCGGAAGCCATTCCCGCAAATCGTTCATACCGGCCTGTGGACAATGGACCGCTCGAACCCGCCCCGGAAAACGTATTACGTGCTGTTCAAGTGCACTCCGCGGCGCCTCACCGACTACCGCAATCCATTATCATTGCAGCGCTAACCGCAAAGCCGGGCCGAATCGTGGTATCCAGCCCATGACCAGCGATATCGGAGGCTCTTCCATGAGCGAGGCAAGCCATGCCGGGCTGATCCGCGATCAGTTCACCCGGCAGGCCACGGTGTTCAATACCGCCGGCACGATGACCAACGCGGAGACGCTGGGCATGATCGTCGCCGCGGCGCAGGCGGGACCCGATGACCGGGTTCTCGACATCGCCTGCGGCGGCGGGCTGGTCGCGCGCGCCTTTGCCCCGCATGTGTGCGAAGTGACCGGGGTCGACGTCACGCCGGCCATGCTCGACGTGGCGCGCCGGGCGGCGGCGCAAGCCGGTCTCGTCAACACCGCCTGGGAGCAGCACGACGTGGCGATGCTGCCCTATCGCGACGGGAGCTTTACGATCGTCGTCACCCGCTACTCGTTTCACCATCTCCTCGACCCGGCCGCCGTGCTGCGGGAAATGGTGCGGGTCTGCGCGCCGGGAGGGCGCATCGTCGTGGTCGATGGGGTTGCCTCCGAGGACCCGGTGAAAGCGGCGGGCTTCAACCGCTACCACAAGCTTCGCGATCCCTCGCATGTGCGGTCGCTAACGCTGAGCGAGCTGACCGGCTTGTTTGTCGCGGCCGGCCTTGGAGAGCCGCAGGTGACCCGCTACGAATTGTCGGACGAATTGCGCAACCTGCTGGCGCGCTCCTTTCCGAACCCCGGCGACGAGGCGGAAATCATAGACATGTTCAAGGCGTCCGCGATCGAGGACCGGATGGGGGTGCGGGTGCGCATCGAGGGCGAGGCGATCTACTACGCCTCCCCGGTTGCGATCCTGGCCGCGCGCCGTCCCTGAGAAAGGCAGCGCAGCGGGATTTCTTGATCGCGCGGTACGCGGCGCTATCGTAGCCGCCACCCGACAGCCATGCCTGCGACAGGAGATGATCCGTGAGCGTCACCGGTAATGACACCCTGAAGACCCGCCGCACTCTCGATGTCGACGGCAAGCGCTACGATTATTTCAGCCTCGACGCGGCGGCGCAGGCGGCCGGAATGGGCGACATCTCGCGCCTGCCGTTCTCGCTGAAGGTGCTCTTGGAAAACCTGGTGCGCCTCGAAAACGGCCGCACCATCACGGTGGACGACATCAAGGCGGTCGGCGCCTGGCTCAAAGACCAGACCTCGGATCGCGAGATTGCGTTCCGCCCGGCGCGCGTCCTGATGCAGGACCTGACCGGCGTGCCGGCGGTGGTCGATCTCGCGGCGATGCGGCAGGCGATGGTCGATCTCGGCGGCGATCCGAACAAGATCAACCCGCTGTCGCCGGTCGATCTGGTCATCGACCATTCGGTGCAGATCGACCAGTTCGCCAACCCGCAGGCTTTTACCGCCAACGTCAAAAAGGAGTTCGAGCGCAACGGCGAGCGCTACCGCTTTCTGCGCTGGGGCCAGGACGCGTTCGAGAATTTCCGGCTTGTCCCGCCGGGCACCGGCATCTGCCATCAGGTCAATCTCGAATATTTGTCGCAGGTCGTCTGGACCACCGATGAGGGTGGCCGCACGATCGCCTATCCCGACACCCTGGTCGGCACCGACAGCCACACGACGATGGTGAATGGGCTGGCGGTGCTCGGCTGGGGGGTCGGCGGCATCGAGGCCGAGGCGGCGATGCTGGGGCAGCCGATCTCGATGCTGCTCCCGGAAGTCGTCGGCTTCCGCCTTGTCGGCAAACTGCGCGAGGGGGCGACCGCCACCGACCTCGTGCTGACCGTGACTCAGATGCTGCGGCGGCGCGGCGTCGTCGGCCGGTTTGTCGAGTATTGCGGCCCCGGCGTCGCCGAATTGGCGCTGGCCGACCGCGCCACGCTCGGCAACATGGCCCCGGAATACGGCGCGACCTGCGGCTTTTTCCCGATCGACGCCGAGACGATCCGCTACCTGACCATAACCGCGCGCGATCCGGCGCGGGTAAAGCTGGTCGAAGCCTACGCCAGGGCGCAGGGGTTATGGCGCGACGCGAATACCCCCGACCCGGCCTTTACCGACACGCTCGAACTCGATCTCGGCGATGTCGAGCCGTCGCTCGCCGGGCCGCGCCGGCCGCAGGACCGGGTCGCGCTGTCCGGGGTTGCAGCCTCGTTCGACAGCGAGCTGCCGCGGCTCTCCGGCGTCGACAAGCCGCGCGCGACCAAGGTCGAGGGCACGAACTACGAACTGCACGACGGCGACGTCGTGATCGCCGCGATCACGAGCTGTACCAACACCTCGAACCCGAGCGTCATGCTCGGCGCCGGGCTGCTGGCGAAGAAGGCGGTGGAGAAGGGCCTCAAGGTCAAGCCGTGGGTCAAGACCAGCCTCGCGCCGGGCAGCCAGGTGGTCAGCGACTATTACGAGACGGCCGGGTTGCAGACCTATCTCGACCAAGTCGGGTTCAACCTGGTCGGCTACGGCTGCACGACTTGTATAGGGAATTCGGGGCCGTTGCCCGACCCGGTCTCCGAGGCGATCGACGAAGGCGACCTCGCGGTCGCCGCGGTGCTGTCAGGCAACCGCAATTTCGAGGGCCGCATCCACGCCCAGGTCAAGGCGAATTATCTGGCCTCGCCGCCACTCGTCGTGGCCTACGCGCTGGCCGGCTCGGTGCGGCACAATCTGACGACCGAGCCGCTCGGCGAGGGCAATGACGGCCAGCCGGTCTATCTGCGCGACATCTGGCCGTCGAACCAGGAGGTCAACGACACGGTGGCGCGCTCGGTCAAGCGCGAGGCCTTCGCGCGGCGCTACGGCAACGTGTTCGAGGGGCCGCCGGAATGGCGCGCCGTGCCAAGCACCGGCGGGATGACGTACCAGTTCGAGGACAGCTCGACCTATCTCGCGCTGCCGCCCTATTTCGAGAACATGCCGAGGGAACCGGCCTCGATCCAGGACGTCTTCGGCGCCCGCGAGCTGGCGATCTTCGGCGACAGCATCACCACCGACCACATCTCGCCCGCGGGCAGCATCCGCCGCGAAAGCCCGGCCGGGGAATACCTGATCAGCTATCAGGTGCGCCCTGTCGATTTCAACACCTACGGCTCCCGGCGCGGCACGCATCACGTGATGATGCGCGGCACCTTCGCCAATATCCGGATACGCAACGAGATGGTGCCCGGCATCGAGGGCGGCATGACCAAGCTGCAGCCCGACGGCACGGTGATGCCGATCTACGACGCGGCGATGGAGTACAAAAAGCGCGGCGTGCCGCTGGTGATCTTTGGCGGCAAGGAATACGGCACGGGGTCGTCGCGCGACTGGGCCGCCAAGGGCACGCTCTTGCTCGGGGTCAAGGCGGTTGTCGTCGAGAGCTTCGAGCGTATCCACCGCTCCAACCTGGTCGGCATGGGGGTGCTGCCGCTGCAATTCCGCGACGGGGTTAGCCGCCAGACCTTGAAGCTGACCGGCGAGGAGACGATCGACATCATCGGCGCCGCCGCCGGGATCAGGCCGCGCATGGAGCTGACGATGCGCATCCATGACCCGGACGGCACGATGCGCGAGGAACCGGTCATCTGCCGCATCGATACGCTCGACGAGGTCGAGTACTTCCGCCACGGCGGCATCCTGCAATACGTGCTGCGCAGTTTATTGCGGCAGGCGGCCTGATCGGCGGCGGGGCGCTGCCGCGAGGCAGGCGGGGGTGCGGCTCGGCAAAGCCGCGCGCACAAACAGTCCGACCCCTTCGCCGATTACCACGCCTCGCGGCCTCGCGCCGGCCGGGCCGCGATCGTGCCGTCGCGTACCGCCCGCTGCTCGGCCTCGTGCTTGTCGAACATCGCCTTGGCGGCGGCTTGGCGCTTGGCGCTGAACTCGGCGCGGTTGTCGCCGCACCATTGATAGGAGGCGGCGCGCGGCCGGTTCGCGCTGCTGAAATGCGGCATCACATAGCGGGCGTACAGTTCGTAGGAGCGCTTTGTCGCGTCGAAATCGGCCCAGTTGTGCGCCTGCTGCAGAAACACGCCGAACTCGCCCTGCTTGTCCTGCAACCGCTCGATGAGCGCGATCGCGTCGTCCGGGGTGCCGCACACCCCGTAGCGGTTCTCGACAAACCATTCGAGCGGGTCCTCGCCCTTCGGCACGATAAAGCGCGGCTGGTTGTTGTTCAGATAGCCGAGATACCGCTCGAACCCCCAGCGCGCGTTCTCGAACGCCTTCTGGCGGGTCTCGGCAAGGTGCATCGGGCCGACAAGGCGCAGCCGGTTCGGATCCATCGTGCGCCCCTGCTCGGCGGCGACATCGCAGGCGATCTGCCAGTTCGAAGCCAGCGCGTCATAGCCGAACGGGTTGGTCGCAGCGACGCAGATCATGCTGAGATCGTATCTGCCGGCCAGCCTTCCGCCCGAGGGGGTCACGGCGCTGACTACCGCGACCTCGGGATGCGGCTTTGTGTACGGCAGCAGGTGCAGCCGCGTGCCCTCCATCGTGTACCACTCGGTCTTCTCGGTGACGATCTCGCCCTTGAACAGGCGCAGGATCGCATCCAGGGACTCGGCCATGCGGTCGCGCTGCGTCATCGGGTCGATGCCCATCATGATCGCGTCCGAGGCCAGGAGACCGGGACCGGCGCCGAACATGACCCGGCCGCGAGTCATATGGTCGAGCTGCACGATGCGGTCCGCCACCATCATCGGGTGATGATAGGGCAGCGAAATGACGCCGGTGCCGAGGCGGATGTGCCGCGTGCGCTCGGCCGCGAACGCAATAAAGATTTCGGGCGAGGAGATGATCTCGTACCCGGCCGAGTGATGTTCGCCGATCCACGCCTCGTGAAACCCGAGCTTGTCGAGGTGCACAATCAGGTCGAGGTCGCGCTCGAGACAGGCGGTCGGGTTTTCCTCGTTCGGGTGAAACGGCGGCAGAAAAATGCCGTGCCGCAGATTGATCTCGCTCATCGCCGGCTCCCGCAAAGTGTCGCGGCAATGCTAGCCGCTCGCGCGCCGGCGCGAAACCGCGCGCGGCGCAATGCCGACCGGCGGGAGACATAAAAGCGACCGGTCGTCGGCTTTAATCGCCGGCCGGCTCGGCCGGCTCCGAGAGGGTCAGCTATGCCGCGACCACGCAATCAACGCTAACGCAGCAGTTGCCGACATAATGGCCCACGCCTGACGGGTGGGGTATCGTCACCCATTCTGCACCGGCCCGGAGATGCGCGCCATGGAGAGAGCGGGAGAACTCCGCACGCTTGCGATCGATGTCGGCGGCACCGGGATCAAGCTCGCCCTGCTCGACGGCGGCGGCAAGATGCTCGGCAAGCGGGTGCGCGTGCCGACCCCGCCGTCGCCGGTCGCGCCGGAAATCGTCGCCGACATGATCGACCAGGCGGCCGCCCCGCTCGGCCGTTTCGATCGGGCTTCGGTCGGTTTTCCCGGAATGGTGCGGCACGGACGGGTGCTGACGGCGCCGCATCTCGGAACCGAATTATGGACCGGGTACGATCTGCAAACCGCGCTGAGCAGCCGCTGGGGCAAGCCGGTGCGCGTGATGAACGACGCCGACGTGCAGGGGTTCGGGGCCATCAGGGGTGCCGGGGTCGAGATGGTCGTGACGCTCGGGACCGGGTGCGGCACCGCGATCTTCAGCGACGGCAAAATCATTCCGCATCTCGAATTGTCGCATCATCCCATTCGCGGCAAGCGGACCTATGACGACTATGTCGGCCGCGACGCGCTCGACGAGCTCGGCAAGAAAAAGTGGAACCGGCGCGTCGCGCGGGTCATCGACGTGCTGCGGACCGTCGTCGCGTTCGACCATCTGTACCTCGGCGGCGGCAACGCGAAGCATGTCAAGCTCGACCTGCCGGACGACATCTCGATTGTATCGAACGATTTCGGGCTGATCGGCGGGTTCGCGCTGTGGCACGAGGTCGACGCGGCGCGGCTGGCGCAGGACGCGCGGCTGCCCGGTCACGGCCGCACCGCGATCGCCTCGCAGCCGCGCACGCCGGTCGCGTTCGAAATGCCCGAAGGCGCCTGCGATTGCCATGTCCATGTCTTTGGCGCTGTGGCGCAGTTTCCGTTCGACGACCGGCGCGGCTACACGCCGCCGCCGGCGAGCGCCGACGAGCTTGAGGCGCTGCTGCGGGCGTTGCGCCTGTCGCGCGTCGTGATCGTGCAGCCGAGCGTCTACGGCACTGACAATTCCTGCACGCTCGACGGCATTCGCCGTCTCGGCGCGGCCCGCGCGCGCGGCGTCGCGGTGATCGGCGAGGCGGCATCGGACGGCGAACTCGACGCGATGCACCGCGACGGCATCCGCGGCATCAGGGTCAACCTCGAAACCGCCGGCGAGAGCGACCCCGATGCGGCGCGGCGTCTCTTTGCGGCCGCGGTGGCGCGCGTCGCGGGACGGGGCTGGCACGTTCAGGTCTACACAAGGCTCGCGGTGATCGCGGCGTTGCGTGAGGAAATTGCGCGCTCGACGGCGCCGATCGTGTTCGATCACTTCGGCGGCGCGCAGGCTGCCGGCGGCATCGGGCAGCCGGGGTTTTCGGCGCTGCTCGACCTGGTCCGGGCCGGCCATGCTTATGTCAAGGTGTCGGCCGCGTATCGCAGCTCGAACCAGGCGCCAGCCTATGCCGACATGGCGCCGCTGGCGCGAGCGCTGATCGACGCGAACCCGGATCGCATCGTCTGGGGCACCGATTGGCCGCATCCGCACGCCGCCGCGCCCGGTGGCGAACGCGACGCGGTCGCCCCGTTTTACGACATCGATGACGGGCTGGCTCTGAACCAGCTCGTGGACTGGGCGCCCGACGCCGCGATCCGTCGTAAGATCCTGGTCGACAATCCGTCGCGTCTCTACGATTTCTGAGCGTCGGCGAGCCGCCGAGCGCCGGACGGCGAAGCGGAGGAAGCATTGCCGAGGCGACTGGCTGCGCTTTGGGTCCTGCTGCTCGGGCTGGAGCTCGCGGCGTGCGCGGGCGTGCCGCCGTCCGGGCCGGTCGGATCGGGGCCGGCCGCGACGCCAAGCGACATCCACATCCCGCCTTTCGCGCGCTGGCCGTATCAGCCGTTCTCGCGGGAGGCGGCGGTGCAGATCGCGCTGCGCGAATGGCGCGCATTCGGGCAGCAGGTCGTCTATCCCGATACCGAGCTGGATGTCGATCACGAGCGGCTCGAGGGGCTGTGGCAGCGCGTCGGCGAATATTGGTGGCTCGGGTTGCCAATGGCGTCGCTCGAACAGGGCCTGACCGGCAAGCACAACCAGAACGGCCTGGTGTTTCCGCCGGAGCAGGACGGCACATATGCGTGGTCGGCGGCATTCGTGTCCTATGTCATGCGGATGGCAGGGGCCGGTCACCGCTTTCCGTACGCCGGCACCCATGCCGAGTACATCAACGCCGCGCGGCTCAACCCCGCCGATCTCGTCATCGTCGCCGAACCGCCTGAAGCCTATGCGCCGCAGCGCGGCGACCTGATCTGCCTGTCGCGCGGCCGCCGCATGCGTTTCGACGAACTGCCCGCCGGCAAGTTCGCCAGCCATTGCGACATCGTGGTCGCGACGCGCCCCGGCATGCTCGACGTCATCGGCGGCAATGTCGAGAACACGGTGGCGATGCGGCACATCCCGGTCGCGCCGGACGGGCGGCTGGTCGGACCGGACGGCCAGCTTGTCGATCCCAATCACCGCTGGTTCGTCGTGCTGCGGGTCAAGTACGACGCGGGGGGACTGTAGATTTCGATCTGGCTCGCTCCTTCCACGCAAGAGCACCAGTCGC
>JBFXDF010000012.1:0-31054 GCA_050181375.1 Alphaproteobacteria bacterium | reverse complement strand
TTGACGGGGATCGGCGCCGCGATGCGCAGCGCCGGGCTCGCACCGGGCCAGCCCGTCGCGGTATTCGGCGCTGGCGGCGTCGGGCTGTCGATCGTCCAGGGCGCGCGGATCAGCGGCGCGCGCCGGATCATCGCGGTCGATATGTTCCCAAAGGAGGAGATGGCGAAGCGCGCCGGCGCGACCGACTTCGTCAATTCGCGCGAGGCGGACCCGGTCAAGGCGGTGCGCGCCTTGACCGGCGGTCTCGGGGTCGATCACGCCTTCGAGGCGGTCGGCAACGCGACGCTGTGCCGGCAGGCGATCGAGAGCCTCGCGATCCGCGGCACCGCGACGATTGTCGGCGTGCTGCCGCCCGACGCCGAAATCTCGTTCCCGTGGATGGCGATCCGTCCCGAGTGCAAGGTGCAGACCTCGCGCATGGGGTCGAACCGCTTCCGCTACGACATCCCGAACTATCTCGAATTCTACAAGCAGGGCCGGCTCGACCTCGACGGCATGGTCACCAAAACCGGCCGTCTCGGCGATATCAACGAAGCCTTCCGCGCAATGAAAGCCGGCGAGGTCGCGCGCACCGTGCTAACATTCGATTAGGACCCGTTCGTCAATGAACAATCGGCTGATTTTACCTCCCATCGGGTTCCCGGCGCAGGCCGGGACCCATATGTCGGCCTACGGTGCGACTGCCCAGTGGGTCCCGGCCTACGCCGGGATGGTGATCAAAACGCAATTTGACGACAGTCCCTGAGGTCCGGGAACATTCCATCAGGATTGCCACGCTGGTGCGGCGCCTCGCGAAACAGGCGCCCGGCACGCCGACAGAGAGAGGAGTTCCGATGATCAACAAATTCGTCACGGTCTATGCCGGTCACATCGATTTCCCGGATCACGGCCAGAACGCGACGCCGGCCAATGAGCGGCGCTTCGACAACGCCGCCCTCGCCGGCGTCTACGACAAGCTCGAGGCGATCGCGAAGCAGATGGACCGCTGCGGCTACGACACGCTGTGGCTCGCCGAGCACCATTTCCAACACGAGGGCTACGAGGTCCTGCCGAACATCCTGATGTGCGCGGTGCACATCGCGCATGTCACAAAGAACCTGAAGACCGGCTGTGGCTTCAACATCGCGCCGATGTGGCACCCGCTGCGCCTCGCCGAGGATTTCGCGACCGCCGATATTCTCACCAAGGGGCGCACCGTGTTCGGCGTCGGGCGCGGCTATCACACGCGCGAGGTCGAGACCTTCGGCGCGCCGATGCTCGACCAGGACGCCAACCGCGAGTTGTTCGAGGAGCAGGTCGAGATCATCTTCAAGGCGTTCAACAACGAAAGCTTTTCGCACCAGGGAAAGCACTACACGCTGCCGCCGGAGGTGCCGTATCGCGGCTATCAGTTGAAGGACCTGACACTGGTGCCGCGCCCGGTCAACATGCCGGTCGAATGCTGGCAGCCGATCGTCAGCGCCAACCCGCGCGGCCTCGATTTCATGGTGCGGCACGACATCAAGGGCGCGGTCGGCGGCGGCGCCGCGACGATGCAGGCCGGCCCGATCCAGGGCTATCAGCAGGCCGCCGAGCGCGCCGGCAAGCACCTGAAACTCGGCGAAAACCTGATGCTCGGCATTCACGGCATCGTGGCGCGGACCCGCGAGGAGGCGCTGCGCCGCCTGACGCCGCTCTACGAGGAGCACGCCAAGATGTTCGCGCCGCTCGGCTTTGTGCCGGGTCTGACCCCAGAGCAGGTCGCGGCGGTCGCAAAGCGCGGCGGCTGGGCCGATGCCGGCGTCCCTGATGTCTCGCATTTCATCAAGCTCGGCTCGTGGTTCGCCGGCACGCCGGACGACCTCGTCGCGTTTCTGAAGGGCATCGAGGAAAAATATGCCGGCATGGAGCACATCAACTTCTCGTCGCCGTTGACGACGCCAAAGGATTTGATGCTCGAACAGTTCCAGATCGTCGCCGACGAAGTCATGCCGCATTTCCGCGGCGCCGCCACCGCGCGGGCCGAGGCCGCGAAATAAGAGGCTCGTCGCATCTGATAAGCAGAAACATTCCCGTCGCCCCCGTGGAAGCGGGGCCCCAGAGCCAGCGGCACGCTGGTAGCCTGGTTCCCGCTTTCGCGGGGGCGACGGTTCAACTTGAAGCGATAATGCCTTAGGGGCCAAAATCGGGTGAACGCGCATCGCCGGTCCGGCGGGCGCCTGATCGATGGGAGGGTTTGTCATGGCGGTTGCGACATTGGAACTGCGCCCGCTCGGAGAGGCGCTCGGAACCGAGGCGCTCGGGGTCGATCTGTCCCGTCTCGACGACGACACGTTCGACTGGATCGCGAAGGCCTTCGCCGAGCATCCGGTGCTGGTATTCCGCGACCAGAAGCTTAACGCGGGCGACATCGCCTCGTTCGGCCGCCGCTTCGGGGTGCCGCGCAAGCATGCCCTGGTCAAATACCGCCACGCCGACTACCCGGAAGTGTCGTGGCTGACCAATGTCGAGGAAAACGGCGAAATCGACTGGTACGGGGTCAAGCGCGCCACTGACTGGCATACCGATTCGACCTATGAGCCGGAACTGCCGCTCTTGGCGATGCTGCACGCGCTCGAAGTGCCGTCGCGCAAGGGCGGCACGATGTTCGCCAACATGCAGGCCGCCTACGAGGCACTGCCGGAAGCGAAAAAGGAGCGGCTGGCCGGCCTCACCGGACTGCACGGGCGCAGCTCCGGCCCGGCTGGCGAGCGCCTCTATGGCGACGACAAGGGAAAGACCGAAAAGGAATACACCGAGCTGCCGCGGCCGGCCGTCATCGCCCACCCGGTTACCGGGCGCCCGATCCTGTTCGTCAACCCGATGCACACGCACGGGTTTGCCGGTATGGAGCGCGACGCCGCCTGGGAGCTGATCGAGGAGCTGGCGGCGCACGCCACCCAGGAGCGGTTCACCTATTACCATTCCTGGCAGGTCGGCGATCTCTTGATCTGGGACGAACGCGCGACGATGCACCGCGGCGCCGGCGACTATCACCCGGGTGAGCGCAGAATCATGCTGCGCACGATCGTCTACCCGCAATAGCCGGTATCGAGTGGCGGGGCGGAATGCATGCTCCGCCGCTCTGACGTTGCGAAGTGCCTTCGTATCGGCGTAACTTTCTCGTAATGAGGTCAGTAAACGCTGCGATTTTCGCGCTGTTCAAGGCACTCGCTTTCCTCCTCCTGCTCGCCACCGCGGCCGGACCCGCCGCAGCGCAATCGACACCGCCGTGGGTCGAGGTTGCACCGAGCGAGGCGCTGTCGGTGCGGGTCGTCGTCCCTCCGACCACCGACTGCCCCACCGTGTCGGCGGATGGCGGGGCCTACGCGATGCTGCCGCGCGCGCTGCCCGATGCCGCGTTCCCGGTGCGGGTCTGCGAGGCGCGGGTGCCGGAAAGCGTGGCTCGGCTGAGCATCGGCGATGTCCCGCTCCCGGCGCTGCCGGCCACCGTAAACCGCATCGTGGTGATCGGCGACACCGGCTGTCGGCTGGCGCGCTACGCGGTGCAGGATTGCGACGATCCGCGGGCCTGGCCGTTCGCGGCGATCGCCAGGGCGGCCGCCGCCAAGCGCCCCGACCTGGTGATCCATGTCGGCGACTATTACTACCGCGAGACCGCCTGCCCGACCGACCGCCCCGGTTGCGCCGGCAGTCCGTTTGGCGACAACTGGCCGGCCTGGCGCGCCGATTTCCTCGATCCGGCCGCGCCGTTGCTGGCCGTCGCGCCATGGGTGATGGTGCGCGGCAACCACGAATTGTGCGACCGCGGCGGCCAGGGCTGGTTCCGGCTGCTCGACCCCTATCCGGGGCGAGCCGACTGCGTCGACAGCACGCCGCCCTACCGGCTCTCGGTCGGCGGCCTCAACCTGCTCGTGTTCGACAGTTCCGACGCCAACGATCTTCTGGCCCCGCCGGCCACGGTCGCGCTCTATGCCGGTCAGCTCGCGCCGCTCTTGGCGCAGGCGCCGGCCGGTTCGTGGCTGCTGCTGCACCACCCGGTCTGGGCCTTGGCGCCGCCGGGGATATTGGGCGGATTCTCGACCAACCAGACGATGCAGGCGGCGATACGCGGCCTCATCCCGCCATCCCTCGACGTCGTGCTGTCCGGCCACGTCCACGATTTCATCGCCTATGATTTCGGGCCGGAGCGGCCGGCGCAGCTGATCGTCGGCACCGGCGGCGACAGGCTCGAAAACCGGGTGCAGACCGAGATCGCCGGTGCCGAACTCGACGGCATCACGGTGCGCGACGGTATTGCCATCGAGCGGTTCGGCTACATGGTGCTCGACCGCAACCCGGCGGGCGGCTGGGACGGCGTTCTCTATGCGCCCGACGACACGGTGCTGGCGCGCTGCCGGATCGCCGGGCGCAGCCTCGGGTGCCGCTAGCCGCGCCGCTCAGGCCGCCTCGTCGAGCGTCGAGCCGACATCGAGCGTCGTCGCGCGGCGCAGGTCGCGCGGCTGCGATTCGTCATGCGGACGGCCGCGATGCATCGTGTCGCGGTTGTCCCAGATCACGAGGTCGCCCTTGCGCCATTTGTGGCTGTAGACGAACTGCCGTTGCGTCGCGTGCTCGGTCAAATCGGCGAGCAGCAACCTGCCCTCGGGCACCGGCCAGCCGACGATGTGCGACGCATGCGCCGACAGGTACAGCGTCTTGCGGCCCGACCCCGGATGGCGGCGCACCAGGCGCTGGCGCGACGGCGGGAACTGCTCGCGCTCGCCTTGCGGGAACTCGGTAAAGCCAATCTGGCCGCGCGACCAGAACACGTCGTGCTCGACGATCAGATCGTCGATCGCCGCCTTCTGCGACCCGCTCAGCGCGTCGTAGGCGGCGCGCATGTCGGCGAACTCGGTCTCGCCGCCGCCCCACGGCGAGGCCGGCGGCACCGCGACCGCGAACAGCATGCCCAGCACGACCGGCACCGGCATGTATGACGCATCGGTGTGCCACAGACGGTTGCCGAGACTGTCGAGCCGCTTTCTGTCGTCGCGGGCGCGCAGCCGGTTGTCCTCGTCGAGGTTCGAGATATCGCCGATCTGCGGGATCGCGAGCCGCCGCCGACCGGGCCGCAAGGCCGAACGGCCGATCTCCAATTCCCCGAACCGCACAGCGAAATCGTGCAGCTGCCGGTCGCTGAGGTCCTGATCGTGCAGGACCAGCACGGCATGCTCGTCGATCGCCCGCCACATCGCGGCCAGCGTCTCGTCGCCGAGCGGCCGGCCGGCGTCAAGGCCGGCAATCTCCGCGCCGATATGCGGATGAATGGGGGTGATGCCGAGGCCCATGCGCACCTCCCGGAAAAGGCGGTATCCGGCGCAGTATTGTCATCGCGCCGCGCGCGACGCAATCTCGCGCAGGAGCGCCGTGCGTCCTTCGAGACGCCCGCTTCGCGGGCTCCTCAGGATGACGTTCTTTCTTGATGCCATCACAGGCTTATCGTCATCCTGAGGAGTGCCCGCGGGGCGCGTCTCGAAGGACCCCGAGCGCCGATGCAACTCCGATTCTCGCGGCGCCAAAGCAGGAGGTTCCGATGGCATCCGAAGCCGCCGTCCCGTTCGCTGCGCCCACCGTTGACCGGCTGTCGGTCCGCCTGGTGGTCGATTCGTATCACGACATCTTTATGCCGAAGACCGAGCACCCGCACGTCAAGGTCGAGCACGTCGCGCGCATGCCGGGCCGCCCGACCGAGACCTTCGCCTGCGAATGGGGCCTGTCGCTGCATCTCGAATCCGAAACGGCGGGACGGCGCCATCAATATCTGCTCGATTTCGGGTTCACGCCCGAGGTGCTGAACCGCAATTTCGACCTGCTCGGCATCGCCCCCGAACAGCTCGATGGGCTGATCCTCAGCCATTCGCATCGCGACCATTACGGCGGGCTGGCCGGCTTTGTCGGCCGCTACCAGCCGCAACTGCGCGAGGCGTTAAAGCTGTATACCGGCGCCGGCAACCTGACCTTCCGCGAAAAATGGAACCGCGCGCCCGCTGGCGAGGAGCCGGCGTCAATGGGAGCGCCCGACCGCGCCGCCCTCGCCGCCGCGCATGTCGAGACCGTGTCCTGCGAACACGCGCACGCCCTCGCCGGCGCGTTCACCAGTGGACCGATCGCTTGGCAATCGTTCGAAAAGGTGACGCCGACCACGCTTGTCGAACCGACGCCGCTCGACCATTACACCGACGAAGAACGGCGCGGCCGGCTCGTCCTCGACAAGCACCCGGACGAACACGCGACGTGCTACGTTGTGCAGGGCCGCGGCCTTGTCGTGATCTCGTCCTGCGGGCATTGCGGCATCGTCAACACGGTCAAGACGGCGCAGGCGGTTTCCGGCGTCGAAAAGCTGCACGCCGTGATCGGCGGCTTCCACCTCGGCGCGGCGCCCAACGACTACATCGAGCACACGGTCGCGGAGCTGAAGGCGCTCAACCCGGATGTGGTGGTGCCGATGCACTGCACCGGCCGCCCCTTTATCGAAGCCGCGCTGCGGCAGATGCCCGGACAGACCGTGCTGTCGAGCACCGGCAGCCGCTTCACGTTCGGGGTGTAAGTCGTGCGGCTGTTCTATCAGAGCCTCGGTGTGACCCGCCGCTCGACATCAGGCGATTACGCGCGGCGCCTCTCGGCGATCCTGAAGCGCGCCGCCTCGCCCGGCACCACGGTCGAACTGCGGGGCCTCAGCGAAGGCCGCGCAATCGCCGACCAGTACCGCTATCTCGAATATCTCGATACCGCCGAAATCCTCGACAACGGCCTCGCCGCCGAGCGTGACGGCTATGACGCGTTCCTGATCGGCAACATCTTCGAGCCGGGTTTGCACGCATTGCGCGAGGTGCTGAACCTCCCGGTTCTCGGTCTGTGCGAGTCGTCGGTATTCGTCGCGTGCCTGATGGGGACGAGCTTTTCGATCGTCAACGTCAACCCGAAATTCGAGCGGCGCGTCACCGAAAATATTTCCTCCTACGGTCTCTCGGCCCGGCTCGTGTCGATCGACCGGATGCAGGTCGAGCGGCCGGCGGTGTTCGACCGCGCCTTCGCGGACCGGACCGTGCGGGACGACGTCATCGAGCAGTTCCGCGCCGCCGCGCGCCGCGGCTTGGAGAAAGGGGCCGAGACAATCATCCCGGCGGGCGGCATCGTGATGACGTTGCTCGCCGAAGCCGGAGTGCACGAGATTGACGGCGCGCCGGTCGTCAACGGCCTCAATGCGCTGGTCAAGATCGGCGAGCTGGCCGCAAGCCTAAGGGCATTGACCGGGCATTTCACCAGCAAACGCATGAACTACGCGCCGCCGAGCGGGACGCTGCTCGACGACATAAGACGGATCTACGGCAGCCATGTCTATCCCGGCGCGCGCTGAGCGACGGCCGGCTCGTTACTCAGTCTGACTCGTCATTCCGGGGCCGCCCGCAGGACGGAGCCCGGAATCCAGGAACACAGGCCCCGAACGCCTTAGGAAAGCAGGTGTTCATGGATTCCGGGTCCGGCCCTTCGGGCCGTCCCGGAATGACAAGTAGAGTCTGATTTCAAACTGAGTCACGAGCGCCATCCGGCTCGCCTCGCCCGCTGCATTTGCTTCGTGTACGATGCCGGGCCGCCGCAGAGGAGACGAGCGCATGGGCCTGATGGCCGGAAAGCAGGGCCTCATCATGGGGGTCGCCAACGACCGCTCGCTCGCCTGGGGCATCGCCAAGGCGCTGCACACTCACGGCGCGCGGCTCGCCTTCACCTATCAGGGCGAGGCGCTCGGACGCCGCGTGCGGCCGCTCGCCGACAGTCTCGACAGCGATTTTGTCGCCGAGGCCGACGTGACCTCGGATCCCAGCCTCGACGCGCTGTTCGCCGGCATCGCCGACCGCTGGGGCCGGCTCGACTTCCTCGTCCACGCGATCGCGTTCTCCGACAAGAACGAGCTGACCGGCAAGTATCTCGACACGACCCGGGCGAATTTCCTGCGCACGCTCGATATCTCGTGCTTTTCGTTTACCGATCTGTGCCGGCGGGCGGCGCCGCTGATGGTTTCGGGCGGCAGCCTGTTGACCCTGACCTATGCCGGCGCCGAGCGGGTCATGCCGCATTACAATGTGATGGGCGTGGCGAAGGCGGCCCTCGAAGCCAGCGTCAAATACCTCGCGGTCGATCTCGGCGGCGGCAATATCCGGGTCAACGCGATCTCGGCCGGCCCGATCAAGACATTGGCGGCCTCCGGGATCGGCGATTTCCGCTATATCCTGAAATGGAACCAGCTCAATTCGCCCTTGAAGCGCAACACGACGATCGAGGATGTCGGCGGCGCCGGCGTTTATCTCTTGAGCGATCTGTCGGCCGGGGTCACCGGCGAGGTGCACCACGTCGACAGCGGCTACCACGTCGTCGGGATGAAAGCGGTGGACGCCCCGGACATCGCGGTGGTGTGAATGCCGAGCACCCTCCAGCGCTTTGGTATCGCCGAATGCCCCTTGGCCGGGCTTGACCCGGCCATCCACGTCTCGCTGGATCAAATCGGTCGCCGAGAAAGACGTGGGTGCGCGGGTCAAGCCCGCGCAAGGGGGAGGTTCTTCGGGTATTCATAAGTCATGGCCGGTAACACCTTCGGCACGCTGTTCCGTTTCACGACCTGGGGCGAGAGCCACGGGCCGGCGATCGGCGTCGTCGTCGATGGCGCGCCGCCGAAAATTCCACTCGCCGAGGCCGATATCCAGCACTGGCTCGACAAGCGGCGGCCCGGCCAGTCGCGCTTCACGACGCAGCGGCGCGAGCCGGATCAGGTAAAAATCCTGTCCGGCGTGTTCGAGGGGCAGACGACCGGCACCCCGATCCAGCTCTTGATCGAGAATGTCGATCAGCGCTCCAGGGATTACCGCAACATCGCCGACCGCTTCCGGCCCGGCCACGCCGACTACACCTACTGGAAGAAATACGGCATCCGCGATTACCGCGGCGGCGGGCGCGCCTCGGCCCGCGAAACCGCGTCGCGCGTCGCGGCCGGCGCGGTGGCGCGCAAGGTTCTGTCTGAGTCCCTGAGGCCGGGGATCGCGCTGCGCGGCGCGCTGGTGCAGATCGGACCGCACAAGATCGACCGCGCCGCATGGGACTGGAACGCGGTCGAGGACAACCCGTTCTGGTGCCCGGACCGTGCGGCGGCATCGCGCTGGGCCGATTATCTCGACGGCGTGCGCAAGGCCGGGTCATCGGCCGGCGCGGTCATCGAGATCGTCGCGTCGGGCGTCCCGCCCGGGCTCGGCGAGCCGGTCTACGACAAGCTCGACGGCGACCTCGCCCGCGCGCTGATGACGATCAACGCCGTCAAGGGGGTCGAGATCGGCGCCGGGTTCGCTTCCGTCGCGCTGTCCGGCGAGGAAAACGGCGACGAAATGCGCATGCGCGGCGGCGAGGTCGCGTTCCTGTCGAACCATGCCGGCGGCATCCTGGGCGGCATCTCGACCGGGCAGGACATTGTCGCGCGCTTCGCCGTCAAGCCGACCAGTTCGATCCTGAAGCCGATGCGCACCGTCGACGCCGACGGGAACGAGGTCGAGATCGAAACGCATGGCCGGCACGACCCGTGCGTCGGCATCCGCGCGGTGCCGGTCGGCGAGGCGATGATGGCGTCAGTGCTGGCCGACCACCTGCTGCGCTATCGGGCGCTCGGCGGGGCTGTCTAGGATGCCGGCGCGGGCGCGGGCGGTCACCCCACCTTCAGCAATTCGACATCGAACATCAGCGTCGCGTTCGGCGGGATCACGCCACCGGCGCCGCGCGCGCCATACGCCAGATTGGCCGGGATGATCAGCGTCCGCTTGCCGCCGACCTTCATCCCGGCGACGCCCTGGTCCCAGCCTGGGATCACCTGGCCCGCGCCGAGGTTGAACGTGAACGGCTCGCCGCGATCGACCGAGCTGTCGAATTTCTTGCCCTTCTGGCCGTTGTTGTAGAGCCAGCCGGTATAATGGACGGTGACCTTGTCGCCGCGCTTTGCTTCGGCGCCGGTACCGGCTTTCTCGTCGGTATATTTGAGGCCGCTCGGCAGTTCGGTCATTTTCCCCGATCCTCCTTGTTGTGCGGCTGGTTGCTGCGCCGTCGCCGGGTGCGGCCCGGTCAACGAAACGAACGCGAGCGCCGCCGCGGCGACGCCGACATGGATCACTCTCATCGGAACGCTTATATGCTGATTGGATTGCCGGAAACGCGAAGGGGTCAGTCGTGAGCAGCGCCATCCTGAACGAGACGATCGCCGGCGTCACGGATTTTCTCGGCGCCGAACTCGACCGCATTACCGTCGAGCGGGCCGTGATCGGGCTGTTTTTCACCGGCGTCAAGCTCAGCACCGGCAATACCGGCGCCTGCGCGACCCCGATCAAGACGATCCCGGAGGCGGTCTGCTGCCCGTCCTCGGCGATGGCGATGCCGTTTCCAGGCAAACTCCGCGGCCGCCCGGCGCGCGACCTCTTGCCCGAGGCGTTCTCCGACCACGGCATCCGCCGCGCGGTTGGGATCGCGACGCTGAACGCGCTGGCCGACCGGTGCTGGGACACCCGCCCGCACCCGCTCGTCGAGTTGCACGCCGGGGTCGATGCGTTCGACGCCAACGATTTCCGTCCCGGCGACCGCACCGTCGTGGTCGGGGCCTTTGTACCGTTTCTGAAGGAGCTGAAACGGCGCGGCCTGCCCTATCTTGTGCTCGAAAAGGACCCGGCGACGCTCAAACCCGACGAGATGCCGTTTTTCCGCCCGGCCGAGACGGCGCGCGATATCGTGCCGCAGGCCGATGTGCTGCTCATCACCGGCACGACGCTGATCAACGACACGCTCGAGGACCTGCTGGGATGGGCGCCGCCCGACGCGCGCATTACCATCGTCGGTCCGACGGTCGGGTTGTTCCCGGATGCCTTTCTGCGCCGCGGCGCCGACATTCTCGGCTCGGTCCGCATCCCGCAGCCGGACGCGTTTCTCGACCTGCTCGCCGAGGGCGGCTCGGGCTATCACTTCTTCGGCCGCTCGGTCGACAAGGTCGTGCTGGTGCGGCGCGAGGCAGCGGCAGCAAAGGCGGCGTAGCGCCACCCCGCGGAGACCACGCTGCGGACACGTTTCCGCACTTCTTGGGGCCCCTGAAGGCAGGGACCCATGGTCCCGCCGCGCCGGCAGCGCAAAAACGGATCCCCGCCTGCGCGGGGACCCTGCATAGCGGCAGCCGAGAAAGCCCTTTGCAGGCCTGAAACACGGTCTCTGAAACTTAAACCGGACAGAAGTCGGTCAAGCCGGGGGGCCGCCCGCGATCCGGAGAATATCGGCTACTGCGCCTTGATCTCGATCTTCTTCTGCCGCTGCCGCGCGTCCTGCGATTTCGGCAAGGCAACGGTCAGCACGCCGTTCTTGAAATTCGCCTCGATCTTGTCGCGGTCGATATGCTGCGGCAGTTGGATCATGCGGCGGAACGAGCCGAACCGCCGCTCGGAGTAGTGGTAATTCTTGTCCTTCTCCTGTTCCTGTCTTTCCTCGCGCTTCTCGCCGCTGATCGTCAGCATGTCGTCCGACAGGGACAGATTGATGTCCTTCTCGGACAAACCCGGAAGCTCGGCCGTCAGGTGATATGCGTTCTCGTCCTCGGCAAAGTCGATCGCCGGCGCGCTGAAGCCGAAGCCCTCGTCCCCACCGCGCCCGACCGGCTCCATTTCGAACATCCGCCGGGCTGAGGGCAGGCCAAAACCGCGGCCGAAAAACCGATCGAACATCCGATCCATCTCGCGCCGCATCGCCTGGAACGGATCGAGCGGCGCCGGGCGCGTCTCACCGCGATGCGCCGGGGAATGCGCCGGAGCGGCATGCTGGCCGGCGTGAGTCGGAGCGTGCTGATCGCGCTTTACATCGATATTGCTGTCAGTCCTGGTCGTATCGGCCATCGCAACAAATCTCCGTTGATTGGTCGCTGATTTTTCCGGTGCGCCGGCAGCCGCTCGGGCCAGCCCGCTCGGGCCACTCGGTCGATCTGACTCCGACGCTCCGATGCCGCGCCAACGGGTGCTCGATGCCGCGGTTCCAACCGCCTACCAGCCGGCCTATCATGGTCTCCGAATGCAACCCGTGATGCGGGAGGGAGCGATGGCGGAGCGGCTCGGGTCTGGCGAGTGGACCTACGAGGTCAACGTGGACTGGGCAAAAATCCCGGACGAAATCGTGCTCGGCGACTGCGCCGCGGTCGGGGTGGACAGCCGGGGCAACGTCTACGCTTTCAACCGCGGCGAGCACCCGGTCGCCGTGTTCGACAATGACGGCAACTTGTTGCGCACCTGGGGCGAGGGGCTGTTCACGCGGCCGCACGGCGTCCATGTCGCGCCCGACGACACGATCTGGCTGACCGACGATGGCGACCACACCGTGCGGCACTGCACCTTGGACGGCAAGGTGCTGCTGACGATCGGCATCCCCGGCAAACCGTCGCCTTACATGAGCGGCGAGCCGTTCCATCGCTGCACGCATACGGCGCTGTCTCCGGATGGCGCTCATCTGTACATCTCGGACGGGTACGGCAACGCCCGCGTGCACAAATTCACCCCGGACGGCAAATTGCTGCATTCCTGGGGCGAATCCGGCACCGATCCTGGCCAGTTCAATATCGCGCACAACATCTGCTGCGACCCGGACGGCTGGGTCTATGTCGCCGACCGCGAGAACCACCGGGTGCAGATCTTCGACGGCAACGGGCGCTGGGAGACGCAGTGGAATTACCTGCACCGTCCCAACGGGATGTGCCTCGGGCACGGGCCGAACCCGCTCTGCTATATCGGCGAAGGCGGGCCGGCCGGGGCGATCAACCGCGACTGGCCGAATATCGGCGCTCGGGTCAGCGTCCACACGACCAGGAACCACGAGCTCCTGGCCCGCCTCGGCAAGCCGCATGCCGGCATCGCGCCGGGCCAGTTCACCTCGCCGCACGGCATCGCGGTCGACCAACGCGGCAACATCTATGTCGGCGAACTCTCCGGCCGCTCCTGGGAACGTTTTGCCAGCGGCCCGGTGCCGGCCAAGCGCCGCGTCATCCACCGGCTGGAAAAGGTCGCGGCGTAGCAATTTCTGTCGGCGGACCGCCCGTTGCCAGCCTTTGCAGGATGGCTGAGGGAACGCGAAGCCCATCCTTCGCGCCATCGGCGGCGCAGTTATCGCCGAAGGCAAACGGCGGACAACATGGGCTTCGCTCTGCTCAACCCACCCTACGCTTGCCGCTGCCGCTCCGACCTCAAAACCCGGACGGCCCCTCCGGCCGGCGTCCGAGACCGCGTTTATTTTCCCTTCTCGGCATCCGCCGCGACCTGCATCCTGATGATCTTGTCCGGGTTGCTGACCGTGCCGTTGCGCGCCTGGTCGCCTTTCTTGACCGCGTCGATATGCTCCATGCCCGAGGTGACCTCGCCCCAGACCGTGTATTGACCGTCGAGGAACGGGGCCGGCGCAAAGCAGATAAAGAACTGGCTGTCGGCGCTGTTTGGGTCCTGCGCCCGCGCCATCGACACGGTGCCGCGCTCGTGCTTCTGGTTTGAGAACTCGGCCTTCAGCTTGTTGCCCGAGCCGCCGGTGCCGGTGCCGGTCGGGTCGCCGGTCTGCGCCATGAACCCGTCGATCACGCGGTGGAACGGCACCCCGTCGTAAAAACCGCGCCGCGCCAGCGCCTTGATCTGCGCGACGTGACCCGGCGCGAGATCGGGGCGCATCGCGATGACGACACGGCCGTCCGGGACGTCGAGATACAGCGTGTTTTCCAGATCAGCCGCCATCGTTGTGCCTCCCAGTGCGGAAATAACCAGCGCGAGCCATAGCCAGCGCAACAACGAAACCATCTCTCGCTAACTCCCGAAACGCCGTGATTATCCCGGTAAAATGCGCCCGTCACGCGGCGGGTTCGCGGGTATACCATCCGCCGCGGCGGAAACGGTCGAGATAGGTCGGCAGGATTGCCTCGACGGCGGTCGGGGTGATGTCGAGCGCCTCGAACCCAAGCGCGTTCGGCGAGACGATATTGTCGTATTTCAGCATCTCGACCTGGTCCGGGGTCAGCGGCGCGCCGGGCAGCAGCGACAACAGCCGCGCCTGGATCGCGGCGATCCCGAACGGGAGATTGACCAATAGCCGCTTGCGATGAATTTCCTCGAGCAGCAATTCGACAAGCGCGCGCATCGAATAGACCTTCGGACCGCCCAGTTCGTAGGTCCGGCCGGCGGTCGCCGAATCGTCGATGCAGCGCACCACCGCCTCCGCCACGTCGCCGACATAAACCGGCTGAAACAGCGTCTCCCCGCCGCCGATCAGCGGCAGGACCGGCGAGATCGTCGCCATCGCGGCCAGACGGTTGAAGAACTGGTCCTCCGGGCCGAACACGACCGAGGGGCGCAGGATCGTCGCGGTCGGAAACGCGTCGCGCGCCGCCGCCTCGCCGGCCCCCTTTGTACGCGCATAGGCGGATGTCGAGCGCGGATCGGCGCCGATCGCCGACATCTGGATAAACCGCTCGACCCCGGCCTCGCGCGCGATGCGCGCCAGCCGCGCCGGCCCGACATGGTGTATCGCCTCGAAACGCTGCGCGCCGCCTTCGGCGAGGATGCCGACAAGATTGACGACCGCGTCGTTGTTCGCGACGAACGCCCGCAACAGCCGCTCGTCCCCGATCGAGACGTTGATCAGCCCGACCTGGCCGACATCGCCCTTCAGTTTCAGGAACTTCGCCTCGGTGGCATTGCGTCCGCCGACCGCCACGACATCGCCGCGCTCGGCCAGCCGTTTCACAATGTATCGCCCGATGAACCCGGCCCCGCCGAGGATCGCGACGCGGTTCTGCCTCATATCCGCTCCAGGAAGCGCCATCGGCGCATTATCAGACGCATCGGCCTTCGGCAACAACGAACGGACCCCCACCTGCTATCGGTAGTGCTGGCGGTAGTGCTGGCAGCCGCGCCGCGGCTCGCTCTCCTACCAGCCTGGGCAGCGCGGAGGGACACCCAGTCCGATGACGGAGAATACCGCCGAACCACCGATTCCATCCGAGCGCCAGCAGCGCGCGGCGTCCTGGTTCGAGGCGTTGCGCGACCGCATCTGCGCCGCCTTCGAGGCAATCGAGGACGATTACGCCGGGCCCGATGCCGATACGCTGCCGGCCGGCCGGTTTACGCGCACACCGTGGGAGCGCCCGGGTGGCGGCGGCGGCACGATGGCGGTGATGCGCGGGCGCGTGTTCGAGAAAGTCGGCGTCAACGTCTCGACCGTATCGGGCGAATTCTCGGCCGAATTCCGCAACGAGATCCCCGGCGCCGCCGAGGACCCGCGCTTCTGGGCGAGCGGAGTATCGCTTGTCGCGCATATGCGCTCGCCGCTGGTGCCGGCGGTGCACATGAACACGCGCCACATCGCGACGCGCAAATCCTGGTTCGGCGGCGGCGCCGACCTGACCCCGATCTATCCCGACGGGGACGCGGCGGCCGGGTTTCACGCCGCGCTCAAGGCCGCCTGCGACGCCTATGACCCGGAATGCCACGAACGCTTCAAGGCGTGGTGCGACGAATATTTCTATCTGCCGCATCGCGGCGAGCCGCGCGGCGCCGGCGGCATCTTTTTCGATTATCTCGACAGCGGCGACTGGGAACGAGATTTCGCCTTCGTGCGCGCGGTCGGCGAGGCGTTTCTGGCGGTGTACCCGGTCATCGTCCGCGCCCGGATGAACAATCCCTGGACCGCCGAGCAGCGCCGCCATCAGCTGGTCCGGCGCGGGCGCTATGTCGAGTTCAACCTGCTTTACGACCGCGGCACCCGCTTTGGCCTGAAAACCGGCGGCAATGTCGAGGCCATCCTGATGTCGCTGCCGCCCGAGGCGGCGTGGCCCTGAGCGGGGAACGCGGTTTGCCGGCGGCACGTTTCCCCGGCATGCCCGACCCAAAAAGCTCCCAGGCCAACATCCCCCAGGCCAATATCCCGCAGGCCAACATCCCCCAGGCCAACATAAACGACCGCCGCTCGATCGAGCGGGTCTATCCGCCGGACGCCTTCGCGCGCGACGCCGCCGGGAACGACCGTGCCCGGATCGAAATCCTGAGGGGCGTGCGCGTCGCCTCGGCCCCGGACGGCGACGGCAACTTCGCGCTGGAGCCGGCGTCGCATCATGCCGGCGAGGCGCCGGCCGCGCTATTTCTCGCGCCGTTTCACCGCCGCACCGCCAAGGAGGACGCACCGATCGACCCGGACCCGCTCCACGGCTACAACGCGTTTATCGACGAAATTATCGACGTGGCCTCTCGGCACGGGTACCGCGCCGACGAGTCACCCGGGCCGGGCGACCCGCGCCTGCACGGATTGCGGCAGTAGACAAGGCTTCGGACACCCTTCCCCGCCAGCAGCGGAGGGTCAGTCAACCCCCCGGTGCCTCACACCTGCTGAATGGCGGAGAGCAGCCATTTGCCGCCGCGCCGCCGCGCAAAGGTCCAGGTTTCCTCTGATTCGACCGGCCGACCGGGATCGCCGCCGGCCACATAGTCGGGAGAGCCCGGCGAGCGATCCAGCCGCGCGAGATAGTCGGTCGCGCTCCATTTCATATAGGCGGTCGCGTATTGCAGATCGCCTTCATCCCAGCTCTCGGTGATGTCGCCGGCCAGCAGCCGCACATCCGCAACGACATTGCGCACGCCGCGGCTGCTGTTCTTTGTCAGCTCTTCCGAGAAATACCCGACCATTTCCGGCGTCATCAGCTGGCGCATGCGGGCGAGATCGCCGTTCGACCACGCCTCCTGAACCGCCGCGTGCAGTTCCTGAAAGGCTTGCAGGTCGCTGTCGTTCACGGTCGTGTCGACGCCGCGAAACCGCGGCGCCGGAGCGTCCGCGGCGCCGACCGCGCGCGGCATCGGCTCGGGGTTTGGCCGCCCCCCGAAACCGCCCGGCGTCACCACCGCTCGGCGCGCGCCGAAAAAGCCGCTCGCCAGCCGGATCGCGAGAAAGATCAAGAGCCCGATGATCAGGAATTGCAGAATGCCGCCGAGGAAATGGCCCATCCCGCCGAGATGGCTGAACAGCGCCGCCCCGAGCAGACCGCCGGTCAACCCGGTCAGGAACGGGTGGCGCTGAAAGAAGCTGCCGCCGGCCGGCGCCGCGGCGGACATTCCTCCGGCGAGCGGACGCGTCGCCTGCGGTCCGGCGCTATAGGCCGGGTTCGCGCTGCGCGTGATCGGCGCGGCGCTATTGTTCTCGAAAGTGCGCGCGCCGCGGCTGCCGAATGACGACTTGCCGCCGCCCGCCCGCGCTTCGGCAAGGCTCGGCGCGAGCGCCAGCGTCAAGCAACAAAACACCGACAGCAGCACCCGCCAATCGAGCAGGCGCGCCGCCACGGCCGTAACAGGCGATCGTCTCGTCATGTCATGTCCGTCCGGAGCCGGAAGAAGCCCGCATAATATGCGATCTGACGTTGTCTCGCGAAAGGGTGGGCTCGCCTCACCGCGTTTCGCCGGCGAACCCGCGCTGGATTTCGACGATGCGGTCGAGCGCGGCTTGCGACAGCGCACCCTTTTCGACAGCGCGCGCGGCGTATTCGAGATGCTCCATCGTCGAATACCCGACCAGCACCGTCGATACCGCCTGCTGCGCGATCGCATAGCGGATCGAGGCTTCGATCAGGCTGTCGGCATAACCGTCATGCACCAGCGGTTCGAATCGCCGGGCGCGCTCGACATCGGCGCGGTAGTCGCGGCCCGAGCCGATCGGCGCCGGCGGCGGCGAGCCGAGCGGGTGGCGCTCCTCGGTGCCGCTCAGCGCGCCGGCGGCGAGCACCCGGATCACGATGACGCCCATATCGGCGGCTTCCAGATGGCCGAGCAGGTTGCGGTAATCCTGCGCCGGGTAGCCCGGCGGCACCGAACCAGCCGGGCTCGGGTTCAGCAGGTTGAAGCTGACCTGGCCGGTATCGAATGCACAGGCGTTGACGACGCGGTGCAGCGCGTCGGTTTCGCCATTGGCCGTGATGCCGATAAAACGGCATTTGCCCTGCTGGCGGAGCCGCTCGAAGGCCGGCACGACCTGGTCGAGCACCGCCTCGGCGCTGTAATTCGCGCCCTCTGTCGCCGCGACGATCGCGTTGTGAAACTGGAACAGATCGACCCGGTCGAGCTGCAATCGCTGCAGGCTCGCCTCGAGCGAGGCGGCGATCGCCTCGCCGATGCGGCCGGGCTCGGTCGGCGGCAGGCGCACTTTCGTACCGACGTAAATATCGGGCTTCAGCGCCTTCAACACACGGCCGAGATTGCGCTCGCTCTCGCCGTTCCCGTACATCTGCGCCGTGTCGAAGTAGTTGATGCCGAGTTCGAGCGCCCGCGCGACGGCGCGTTCCTGGTCGGCCGGCTCGCCCTTGACCATCAGCCCGCCGACCGCGCCGCAGCCGAAACCGAGCAGCGACACGTCGAGACCGGTCCTGCCGAACCTGCGTTTTTCCACTTAGCCCTCCTGTCCGCGGATCAGTCGTGCGATATGCCCAGGCCGCCTCGCCGGCGTCCAGTGAGCGGCCGATCCTAGCAACCCGCCGCGCACTTGCCGTTTTCGTCGAACTCCATTGTCCGGCCGCTCAGCGGCAGGTGAACCGGAACCTTGGCCGCCTTCGCGAAGATATCGGTCCGGGTATTCGGCAGCACCTTGCCGTCCTTTGTCGCGACCTCGTTCGCGTGCGACGGAATGGCGGCGGCCGGTTTGACGAGTTCGTTGATCACATAGGCGGCCTCGGTCGGCCCGGTCGTGAACGTGTCGCCGATATTGATGACCGCGAGCTTCGGCTTGTAGTACTGACGAACCACCGTGTCCTGGTCGGCCGTGATCCCGGTATCGCCCGACAGGTAAACCGCCAACCCGTTCGAAAATGTCAGCACGTATCCGTTCGGCGGTCCGACAAAGGCGGTCAGCCCGGCCGCCTTGAGGTGCTCGCCGACATCGCCGCCGACAAACGCGCCGGACAGCCCGTTTGCGTGAACCGCCGGAACGCTCGCGACACTGACGCCGCCGATCTTTTTCGACGCACCGAACCGCAGCGTCTCGACCAGCCGCGGATCGCCGCCAAGCATTTTTATCTTGTTCGCGAAAAACGCCGGCATCTCGCCGCCGAGCAGCAGTTTCGCCTGCTTCGCGAGGACGATATCGACCATGTTCGAATTGGGCACGGTCTCGACCGACACATCGGGCTTGTCGCAGGTGCCGGCATTGGGCTGCGGAATGCGGCGATCGCCGAGGTGGTCGCCGTGGACATGGCTCAGCAGCACCGCGTCGATCTTGCCGAGCCGAGGGTCGTCCGGCCCGGCGACGGTGCGCCCGGCGTCGTAAAGGATGCGCGTGCCGTCCGGGTCCTCGAACACCATCGCCCGATCCATCGGGCAGAACTCGCCGTCGAAACTCCCGAGCGGCGTTATCTTGACATTGGCCGCGGCCGCGGGATGGAGCGCAACGGAAGCGGCGGCGATCCCGCAGACGGCGAGCACGGTCCCGATCCACCCCATCGATTTCCTCCCCCGTGCTGTTGGCCCGGCATCGTAACGGCGCCGGCACCGCATTAAACCGCGCCATGCGATCGGGTCAACAACCGCCCGGTGCGTGGTGAGCGACGCGAACGGGAAGCGGCCAAACCCAACCGCCGGGCCTGCGGATGTAACTTATCCCAAGTCGAACAGCAGCATTTCGCTGTCCGCTTCAGCCGCGACGCGGACCATGGCTTCGTCGGTCAGCGCTGCCCCGTCGCTCTCTTTCATCGGGTTCCCGTTGAGCGTCGCGGAACCGCGGGCGAGCTGCAACCAAGCGCTGCGGCCGGGTGCGATTACATTCTCGACGGTATGACCCTCGTTCAGGCAGCAGGCGTAGACTCGTGCATCCTGATGGATCGTGATGGCGCCGTCATCGCCATCAGGATCGATGATCAAGCGAAAACGATTGCCCTTTTCCGCTTGCGGGAAATGCCGCTGCTCATAACTCGGTTCGAGGCCGTTCCGGGCGGGGAAGAGCCAGATTTGCAGAAAGTGAACCGGATCCTGCCGCGACGGGTTGAACTCGCTGTGCGAAATCCCGGTTCCGGCACTCATCCGCTGCACGTCGCCGGGGCGGATCACCGAACCGTTGCCGAGGCTGTCCTTGTGCTGGAGCGCACCGGCAAGGACATAGGTGAGGATCTCCATGTCATTGTGGCTGTGGGTCGGGAATCCCGCGCCCGGAATCACGCGATCCTCGTTGATCACGCGCAAGCTGCCGAAGCCTGTCCGCGCCGGATCGAAGTAGTGCCCGAACGAGAACGTATGCCGGCTGTCGAGCCACCCCGTCCGGGTATGCCCGCGAGACATCCGGTCGTAGAGCGTGATCATCGGTTTTTCCTCGGCGGGTGGTCTGCAAGCAGCGGGGTATGGGATACGAACGCGGCGCGGATTGCGCCATCGGCCGCCGCATCGGGCCTCGATTGCTCGGCGAGCCGCGCTCTTTTTCCCTGTTTTCGCGGGCGGTTTGCTGCATCTGCAGGAAATCTGCAGCAAACGCGCACGCAACCCATTGATTTACCGCGCATTTGGCAGCGGCGAGCAGCAAAATCTGCAGCAAGGAACGGTAACGCTCCGTTCCGCCATCGCTCCGATCCATGCACCCGTTATTTATACCGCCGGATTGTGGCGAATTTTGCGTCGGTGGTGCGATGCGGCGGAGGTCGGCGCATCGATCGCCGCATGGGGACGATGTCGGACCGGGTCGCTGCCGAGCAATCGCTTCGGCTTGACTTCGCCGCGCGCCGCCGATATATGCGGCGTGCCATGACCAATGCGCGTAACGAGCTGCGACTTACCATCTCGGCGTCCTGACCGACGCCGACCGCGCTCGCCCGGCCTCGCCGGGAATTCCGACTACGCCAGGTTACGGCATCATGGTTTCGACGGCCCTCCCCTATCGCTGCATGGCATTGCCGGCCGGTCCGCACCGACTTAGCACCGGCCGGAGCGATTGAGTCCTCCGGCCCGGACGCACAGACGCCGCGTACACGCCCGGTCGACAGTCGCGAAAACCGGGCTTTAGAGACGGACCGTCAGAGCAAATGCGCGCAGCACAGCGCGCGGCGGTCCGAAACCAGGAGTCCTCGATGACCGTAATGCCGATCCACAAATACCGCCCGTTTCCGCCTGTTAACCTGCCCGACCGCCAATGGCCGTCGCGTGTCATCGACAAGGCGCCGATCTGGTGCTCGGTCGATTTGCGCGACGGCAATCAGGCGCTGATCGAACCGATGGGACCCGAGAAAAAGCGGCGCATGTTCGATCTGCTGCTGCGGCTCGGCTTCAAGGAGATCGAGGTCGGCTTTCCGGCTGCTTCCGAGACCGATCTCGCCTTTGTCCGCGAGATCATCGAGCAGGATTTGATCCCGGACGATGTGACGATCCAGGTGCTGACCCAGTCGCGCGCCGAGCTGATCGAGAAGACCTTCGAGGCGATCGGCGGCGCCAGGCGGGCGATCGTGCATCTCTACAACTCGACATCGGAATTGCAGCGTCGCGTCGTGTTCGGTCTCGACCGCGCCGGCATTATCGACATCGCCGTGACCGGCGCGCGCCAGATACGCGAGCTTGCCGCGGCAATGCCGGAAACGGAAATAATCTATCAGTACTCACCCGAGAGCTTCAGCGGCACCGAACTCGACTTCGCGGTCGAGATCTGCGAGGCGGTGATGGATGTCTGGCGGCCGACCCCGGACAAAAAAATGATCGTCAACCTGCCGGGCACGGTCGAAATGGCGAGCGCGAATATTTACGCCGACCAGATCGAGTGGTTCGCGCGCAATGTGCGCGACCGCGACAGCCTGATCCTCAGCCTGCATCCGCACAACGACCGCGGCACCGCGGTGGCGGCCACCGAGTTCGGCGTGATGGCCGGGGCCGACCGGGTCGAGGGCACGCTGTTCGGCAACGGCGAGCGCACCGGCAACGTCGATGTCGTCACGCTGGCGCTGAACCTGTTCAGCCAGGGGATCGACCCCGGTCTCGTCGTCAGCGATATCGACGATGTCGTGCGCACCGCCGAATACTGCACGCAACTGCCGGTGCACCCGCGTCATCCCTATGCCGGCGAGCTGGTCTACACGGCGTTTTCCGGGTCGCACCAGGACGCGATCAAGAAGGGCTTCGACGCGCTCGCCAAACGCAACGACGAGTTGTGGGAGGTGCCCTACCTGCCGGTCGACCCGAAGGATCTCGGGCGCACCTACGAGGCGGTGATCCGGGTCAACAGCCAGTCCGGGAAAGGCGGCGTCGCCTATGTTCTGAAAGCCGATCACGGTCTCGACCTGCCGCGCGGCCTGCAGATCGAGTTCAGCCGCATCGTCCAGGAAGTCGCCGACCGCACCGGCAAGGAGCTGAGCAGCCGCGATATCTGGTCCCTGTTCGAGGACACCTATCTAGCGGCCGAGCATGCTCCGGAGCGGGGCGGCGTGCGGCTGGTCGATTACAGCCTGTTCCCGGAGCCGCGCGCCGGCGAGCGGCGGATTGTCGCGACGGTCGCGGTTGACGGGGCCGAGCGGCGCATCGAGGGCACCGGCAACGGGCCGATCGCCGCGTTTGTCGACGCGCTGCGCGGCGATTGCGGCATCGCGGTGACCGTGCTCGATTATCACGAAAACGCGGTCGGCGCCGGCGCCGACGCGCAGGCCGCCGCCTATGTCCAGATCGGCAGCAGCGGGAGCGACGGCGGCGAACGGGCGCTGCACGGCGTCGGGATGGACAGCGACATCGTCACCGCCTCGCTCAAGGCCGTCGCAAGCGCCGCGTCGCGGGTCAGAACCGGCCAGCGTTGATCCTGGCCGTTCGTGCCCGGCCCCCGGGTCCGCGCTTCGCGCGGCCCGACGACAGGCTCTTGGGCCGGGCATCCACGAGCAACCCAAAGCGTCGGTGGCTTCTCGTGGATGCCCACGGATCAAAGTCCGTGGGCTGAAGGCCCACGGACCAAGCCCGGCCACGAACGGCATAACGAAGTTCACCCCGCCAGCTGCCGCTGCAACGCCAGGTCGTCCTCGATAAAGGCCTGGACGACCTCGTCGATGCCGCTGTCGCGCCCGAAGCCGAGCGCCTCGGCGCGCGGCGCCGCCAGCGTCCGCGGCCAGCTCGAAATGATCGCCTGGATCAGCGGGTCTTGCTCCCATCGGATGCGCCGATAAGCGTCCTCGCCGCCGGCGCGCCGCAGCGCCTCGGACATCCCGCCGACCGACACCGAGAACCCCGGCAGCTGCAACGAGCGGTTCGCGCCGAGCGCATCCGAAGGCAGGTCGAGGGCATGCGCGAGGCCGGCGACGATGCGGCGCGGCGAGGCCAGCGCCATCACAGTGTCGGGCGATACCGGGCACACCGCGTCGCGCCCGGTCAGCGGCTCGCGGATCATCGACGAGGCAAAGGTCGAGGCGGCGCGGTTCGGCAGACCGGGCCGCACCACGACGGTCGGCAGGCGCAGCGCCATCCCGTCGATAAACCCCTTGCGGCTGTAGTCGTTGACCAGCAACTCGCCGATCGCCTTCTGCGCGCCGTAGGAGCTTTGCGGCGTCAGCGCGGTCGCCTCGCCGACCTCCGCCGGCAGCGCGCCGCCATAGACCGCCAGCGAACTGGCGAAGATCACTCTCGGGGCGGTCCCAAGCGCGCGGCAGGCGTCGAGCACGGCACGGGTGCCGTCGAGATTGACCCGGTAGCCGAGATCGGTATCGGCTTCGGCCTGGCCACTGACGACCGCGGCGAGGTGGAACACCGCATCGGCGCCGGGCGCGATCAGCTTCGCCACCACCGCGCGGTCGGCGATGTCGCCGGTAACGACCCGCAGCCGCCTGTCTTCCGGCAAAGGCAGGGCCGGCAGCGCGTTGTCGAACAGCACCAGCTCATCGACCGGCCCGCGCGCGGTTCCCCGATCGAGCAGCCGCATCGCGACCCGCCGCCCGAGAAACCCGCACCCGCCGGTAATCACGATGCGCATATCGCCTCCATCGGACCGCGGGGTCCCGCCCGCATTTACGCGGCCGAGGCGGAAGCAGCCCAAAGTTCCTCAGCCGATGCCGTATTTCCTCGCCCAGCCCAGCCCCGCGACCGTATCGCCCTGCGGGCGGTACTCGCAGCCGATCCACTCGGCGTAACCGAGTTCGTCGAGCAAATCGAACAGGTAGGGATAGTTGATCTCGCCGACATCCGGCTCGTGGCGTCCGGGATTGCCGGCGATCTGCACGTGCGGGTAATGGCCGGCGAGCGCCCGCGTCCGGGTCGCGAGATCGCCCTCCATGATCTGCACGTGATAGAGGTCGAGCTGCAAGCGAAGGTTCGGCCGGCCGACGGCCTCGATGACGCGCATCGCCTGGCCCGTGTAGTTGAGGAAATAGCCGGGAATGTCGCGCGTGTTGATCGGCTCGATAACGCAGACGAGCCCGGCGGCGGCGGCCCGGTCGGCGGCCCAGCGCAGATTCTCGATATAGATACGCTCCCCCTCCGCCCTGTCGCGCCCTTCCGGCCACAGTCCCGCCATCGCGTGCAGCAACGGGCACCCGGTCGCGCTTGCATAGACGATCGCCTTGTCGACCCCGTCGCGGAACTCGGCCTCGCGCCCCGGCAGCGCCGCGAGACCGCGCTCGCCGCCGTTCCAGTCGCCGGGGACCGTATTGAACAGCGCGAGGCTCAGCCGGTTGCGTTGGAGCCGCCCGGCGATCGCCTCCGGCGGGTGATCGTACGGAAACAGGAACTCGACCCCCGTGAAGCCGGCGCGGGCGGCCGCGTCGAACCGGTCGAGAAACCCGATTTCCTGAAACATCATGCTGAGATTGGCGGCGAATTTGGGCATCGGCGGGGACCTCCGTGCGCCGGGATTGGCGGCGGCCGGGCGGACCGCTACTCTTTCCCCAGCAAACGGTCAACGCAAGACCTCGCGCGCGGGCGGGCAAGGTGGTCCAAGCCTGTCGCCGCCAAAAGGTAAAGGGAGCTGCGGTAATGACGCACCACACCGGCATGACACGGCGCAGCTTCGCCGCCACCGCCGCCGCTCTGCCGTTTCTCGGACATATCGTCCCGGCGCGCGCCGCGGAGCCGATCACGATCGGCTTCAGCATGGAATTAACGGGACCGTTCGCGGTGGTCGGCAAGACCGGGCTGCTCGCCTTCAAGATCTGGGAGGAGGAGACCAACGCCAAGGGCGGCCTCCTCGGCCGGCCGGTCAAGCTCGTCTATTACGACGACCAGAGCAATCCGGCGCTGGTGCCGGGCATCTACACAAAGCTGATCGAGATCGACAAGGTCGATCTGCTGGTGTCGAGCTACGGCACCAATCTCGTCGTGCCGGCGATGCCGGTGGCGATCCAGCACAACCGGCTGTTCTTCGGTCTGTTCGCGCTCGCCGCCAACGATCAGTTTCATTACCCGAAATACTTCTCGATGCTGACCTTCGGACCCGAACCGGTGAAGACGTTCTCCGAGGGCTATTTCCAGCTGGCGATGGCGCAGGACCCGAAACCGAAGCGGCTGGCGATCGTCGGCGCCGACGCCGAGTTTCAGCGCAAGGCGACCGACAGCGCGCGCAATCGCGGCAAGGCCGACGGCCTCGATATCATCTACGACCGCGCCTACCCGCCGAACACGGTCGATTTCTCGCCGATCGTCCGCTCGGTGGGGGCGGCGCGGCCCGATCTCGTCTATGTCGCCTCCTATCCGTCCGACACGGTCGGGTTTCTGCGCGCCGTGCAGGAGCTGGGTCTCGACACCAAGATGCTCGGCGGCGGTCTGGCGGGTTTGGCGGCGGCGGCGGTCAAGCAGCAGCTCGGCGCGGCGGCCAACGGCGTCGTCAATATCGAGCTGTGGGAGCCGGTCAAGACGATGCAGTTCCCCGGTGTCATGGATTTCATCCGGAAATACCAGGAGCGGGCGCCGGCCGAGGGGGTCGATCCGCTTGGCTATTTCCTGCCGCCGTTTGCCTACGCCGAATTGCAGATACTGGGGCAGGCGGTCGAGGCCACCAAAACCCTCAACGACGACAAACTCGCCGACTACATGCACAAGACCACGTTCAACACGATCGTCGGCGACATCGCGTTCGGCGCGGACGGCGAGTGGACCGAGGCGCGCCCGATCTGGGTGCAGTATCACGACGTCAAGGGCAGCGACCTCGAACAGTTCCGCGAACCGAAGACCGTCGCGATCCTGTCGCCGCCGCAATACAAAACCGGCGACCTGATCTGGCCCTATACAAAGGCTCGGGGGGCGTAAGGAAACCCGCCCAACGGACCGTCGCGATCGGGAACCGACAATAATGTTCTGTGGCAGTCCTGGCGGTCATTCCCGCAGCGGAAAGGCAATGCCGGGAGCCAGAGTACGACTTTCAGGTTCAGCAAATTCGATTGTGTCTGGCGTTCCGGTGCGATCGGAAGTACCCCGTGGCCGGACTCGATCCGGCCATCCACGTCTTTTCAACGCGATTTTCGTCGCAGGAAAAACGTGGACGGCCGGGTCAAGCCCGGCCGAGGGGGCGATTAGGAGACCGCACGAACACGCCGCTTTGTGCTGAACCGGACCGAAGTCGGAACGAAGGCGCTATGAGCAAAAGCCCTGAAAAGCCGCCGCATATCTCGCAACAGGAGTGGGACGAGGCTGACATCCCGGAATGGACCGAGGAGGATTTCGCGCGGGCGAGACCGTTCAAGGAGGTCTTTCCCGAGCAGTTCAAGGCGTGGAAGCGGATGGGCCGCCCGCCGGTCGCGGCGCCAAAAATCCATATCGGGTTCCGCCTCGCCGCCGATGTCGTCGCGGGCATAAGGGCGACCGGCAAGGGCTACAACGCCCGCGTCGAAAAGGTGCTGCGCGACGCATTAGCCAGGGGCGAGTTGTGAGCGGACTTGGCCACTGTAAGCGCGTGATGTGTCGCGCGAGAAGCCGTTCACGGCGGTGGTGATGACAACATCGCCGAGAGCAAGGAGTTTCATGAGCTTTCACGCCTGGATTCTGCATCGGGATTTTGCATAAAAAATCGCAATCTTTTCAACGCCCTAAGTTTGATACGAATATCTTTTGCAACGCCGTAATCGACTCAGGTCGCGTTTTCACATGGTCTGTTTAATTTCAGAGCGCGGCAGCTCCCAGATAAACTGCGGTCCTTCGATATGGATTGCCGAAACCGCTGATAAGCGTCATACTGACCGCAACACAACCGGCAGCTGGCGAATATCCCAAACAAATGGCTGTCGTCAGGGGAGTGCACGTTATGAAAAGCACGATCGTGCGGATTTGTCTGTACTTAATTAGCTCTCTATTATGTTTTCCGGCAACTGCTGGCGTTTTTATGTGTAATCAGACCAGTCAAAAGGTGTATGTAGCTATAGGTTACAAAGAAAATGGGCAGTGGATTTCGCGAGGCTGGTTTACATTTGCCCCACGACAATGTGACAGCCTTATTCTTGGCATTCCGCAGAATAGAAACTTCTACTATTTTGCAAATACGGAGGGACGGAAAAGCGAGTGGAACGGCAATAATCATTCTGATAGAGGGTTTTTCTGCCTATCGTATGACCGCTTCTATTTCGTGAATGAAGAGGGGCGTACTTGCGATGGAAAATATTTCAGACGGATCGATTTGGATGGTGCGGACCAATATTGGTTTAACATAACAGAGCGTGGTGATCCAACACGAGCGGCGCTGAATTGCCAGTCGGAAATACAGAATGGGAAGGAGGCATTTGCAAAATGTTGGACGCGACAAATCGCTACAACGAAACAGAAAGAGATCCTTGATTGCTGGGATAAGACGGATACATATTCTAGCTTTGCGATCTGTGCGAATAAAGACAATATGGGAGATCGAGAATATCGAATAGCCAACTGCGCCGAAACCTTTCATCGAGACAGAATTACATCTAATTTTGCAAAATGCATTTCACAGGGTGAGTTTAGTGAAGAAAATCAGCGCCTCATTAACTGTGCCATCGACCACGGTCAGAATTATTCAGCTACACTAACGTGCGCGGCAACAAGTTATCTTACCCCAGAGCAACGCCGGCTTTATCAATGTGTCACTAACAATCGTAATAACTATACCGCTGCGGGTATGTGTATAGCAGGCGACATGCTAACGCCTGAACAACGACGGATAACTGGCTGCGTCCTTAACAATCGAGGCAATTACGCGCAAATTGGCGTGTGCGCAGCCGGAAATAATCTGACATCCGAACAACAGGTATTTGCATCATGCGCAATTAGCACTGGCGGGCAGCCTTACGCGTTTGCGGCATGCGTTGGCGGGCAACTGACAATAAATGAGCTTGAAAAGTGTTTCAATGATGGCATAGGAGGAAGCGGCTGCTTCGGGAGGAACAACATCCTCACGAAAGCCGTCTCGAATGCGTTCAAGGATATAACCGAGGGTCCAGGACCAAACAATGACTTGCTGGGACGGGATGGCTGGGTTGGGCGAACAGCGCGAGAAATACGGGACGGCCGCCCGTTAGGCGGACCCAATGCGGCTATCCCAAAGGCTCGCGACGATGCTTTGAATAGTTTAGGGATCGGTGGCGACGCAAGGAAGATTATACAAGATCCAAAGAAGGCACTCCCATGGAATTGGTAGAAATCGCCGAAAACACGTCCAAGAATTCTCAGAGTGCAATAATATAAGAAACGCCAAAAATACAGAATTTCTTTCCAAAGATCGAAGCATAAGCAGATTTGGATTCGCATCCCAATCGCGTGGGGATTACGCCTCGCTCAAATTCGTATGAATCCCATTATAGAAAATTTTCAGATACCCCGCGGTGCGCGTCTGCGGGTTGGAAGATGACTATTGCTTCGACCAGAAACTCGCCGCGACTAAAAAGTAGACGCCGGATACAGACCCATCCGGCGGCCCTTTTCGATGACGAGCGCGGTGATCGCGTCGACATGCGGCGTCGGCACGCCGGCGACGCGGGCGAATTCCTGCACCGATGTGAGAATGCCGTCGATCTCCGGCGGGCGATTGGCTTCGAAATCCTGCAGCATCGAGGATTTGTGCGGCATCGTCGGCGCCGTGGGATAGGCGGTCTCGACGGTGATGCCGGGATCGATCCCGTGCGCGCGGGCCGTCGCGTAGCCCTCCGCCATCAGCGCCTTGCACAGTTCGAACAGTTCGGGGTGCTGTGAAATCGCGCTGATCGGCTCGCCGGTCATCGCGCAGATCGGGCTGGTGCTGAGATTGCGCAGCAGCTTTTCCCAGATTTCGTTGCGGATCGCGGTGCTGACCGGGGCGCTGAGACCGGCGCGCTCGAATGCTTCCGAGATCGCCCCGATACGCCGCGACTCGCTGCCGTCCGGCTCGCCCAGGGTGAACCGGTTGCGGGTGCCCCCCGAATTGCGGATGACCCCCGGCTCGACCACCGCGTTGGCCGACGCGACCATGCAGCCGATCACCCGTTCGAGGCCGATGGTTTGCGCCAGCACGCCGCCGGGATCGAGCCGCGACAGATCGGGTCGCGGCAGGCCGTTCTCGGGGCAATGATAAAGATACCACCAGGGGATGCCGTTCATCGCGAAGACGACACCGGTCGCCGGGCCGAGCAGCTTCGCGATGGCGGGGGCGGCGTGCGGCAGGGTCGAGGATTTCAGCGCGACAAAGACGACATCCTGCACCCCGAGTTCCTCCGGCCGGTCGGTCGCGCGGAGGCGCGCGTCGTAGCGCTCGTCGCCGATCCACAGCGTCACGCCGCGCCGCCGGATCGCGTCGAGCTGCTTGCCGCGCCCGACCGCCGCGACCTCGATGCCGGCGGCCGCAGCGCCCGCCCCGAGCCGGGCCGCGACATGCCCGCCGACCGCGCCGGCGCCAAAAACCGTTATCTTCATCGCGATGCCGCCCCCGCCCGAGAAATCGATGAAGCGAGAGAGTGTCCGGTCGCCGCGCCGCCGCCAAGCGTTTCTCGCTGCTCTTGTCCGCTTAATCCAACGGCCCAAGTCTCTGGCCGGTACCCCCACCCTCCCCTCCCCCGCCAGCGGGGGAAGGTTAGGGAGGGGGCGCCGCCACGCGGTATGTCAGACACAGCACCGGTTGGTACTCGCCGCGCTTCTGCTGTTCGCGCTGGCGCCGGGTCCGGCCGCCGCGCTCGAGCTGTTCGCCCGGCACCAGGTGTCGGTCGAGTTCGCGACCGCCGACGGGAAGCCGCTTGGCAACGCCGAGGTGCGCGTCTTCGCGCCGGGAAAACCGAACAGCCCGGTGCTGACCGGCCGCACCGACAGAAACGGGAAATTCGAGTTTCCGGCCGACGCGGACGGGTTCTGGCAAGCCGAAGCGCGCGCCGGCGCCGAGATCGCCCGCGTGACGATCCGGGTCGGCAGTCCCGGTCAGCAGCGCGAGCTGATTTCTCCGATGTGGCTGATCGGCGGGCTGCTGTTGGGGCTGGCCGTCGCGCTCGGTATCAGGGTCGCGCTGATCCGCCGCCGCCGCCCGCGCTGATATCCTCAGGCGAAGTAGCGGCGGATTTCCCCGATGATCCGCTCGACCGATTCGGCGGCAAGCTGCGGGTACATCGGCAGGCTCAAAATGCGCCCCGCGGCGCGGCTCGTCTCGGGAAGACCGGCCGGGTACTCCGCGAGCCTGTCCCGATAGGCCGGCTGCCGGTGCACCGGGGCCGGATAATGGATGCCGGTGCCGATGCGCGCCCGGTTGAGATACTCGCGCAGCCGGTCGCGCCCGGTATCGCCCGGGGCGGTATCGCGGCTACGGATCACGTATTGGTGAAACACATGCCGGCACTCCGGCCGGCGCGGCGGCAGGTCGAGCGGCAGCCCGGCAAGCCCTTCGTCGTACCGCGCGGCGATCGCCCGGCGGCGGGTGTTGTCGCTGTCGAGATACGGCAGCTTGGCGCCGAGGATCGCGGCCTGGATCGGGTCCAGCCGTGTGGTGTTCCCGATCCGCGCGCTGATATAGCGGTCGCGCCAGCCGTATTCGCGGATTTCGCGCAGCGCGGCGGCGAGCGCGGGATCGTCGGTCGCGGTCATCCCGGCAGCGCCGAAAGCGCCGAGGTTTTTTGTCGGCTAAAAGC
>JBFXDF010000011.1:0-31212 GCA_050181375.1 Alphaproteobacteria bacterium | reverse complement strand
TCGTAATCGCCCACCGGCCGCAATTGCGGGACGAGCCGCGCGGGGCCGCCATCCGCGCCAGTCGCCGCCTGCTCCTCGTCGCTGACAAAAGCCGCCGCGGCGCCGACGCCGATCGCGGCAGCGTACCCGCCCAGCGCATGCCGATGCAGCCGAGCGCCCGCCGCCGGCAGAACCAGCCAATCGACCGCGAGTTCGACGGCGGCGCGGTGCTCGGCGCCGGCGGCTGTATCGTCGTCGCGAGCCTCGCGCCAGTGGACCCGCGGATCGGCAGCCGCGGCGCGCTCGACCGCCCGGCGCTGCGCCGCGTCGGTGCCGACCACGACGGCCTGCCAGTTGCGATAGGTCTGCGCGTCAAGCGCGGCGAGCTGGTCATAAAGCGTCGCGAGAGGCGCCCCGATCGCCGACAGCACCACGCCAAACCTGACGTCGCTGACCGGCTTTGGCGGCGGCGGAATATCGTGGATGGCGCGGAACGTATCGTACGCGGCGATCGGGAACGCGGCCAGACCGGACAAGTCGGGCAGGATCGCGGCGATGCGGTCGACCGCTTCCCGCAACCTTATCAACTCGTTGCCGACAGCCAGCAGCGCCTCGACCCCGCCGCGCGCGATCCGATCCGAAAAAGTCTGCAGCTGGCCCCGCGGGCACCCGGCCATGAACAATTCAAGACGGGCAGCCTCCAGCGAGGGATCCAGATCGGCAGCGCGACGATAGGCGGCGAGCGCCGCCTCACGGCGTCCCTGCAGCTTGAAGACATGACCCAGCTGAAGGTGGATCTCGGCGTTCCCCGCGGCACTCGCCAGAGCCGTTCGGTAGATGGTTTCCGCCTCGCTCAGCCGCCCGGCATCCTTCAGCATGTTGCCCTGCTGGACGCGCAGGTCGGTGCGTTGCGGCAGAAGTTCGACCGCCTCGCCGTACGCCTCCGCCGCTTCCTCATATCGCCGGCTGTCGCGCAGCCGGTCGCCCCGGGAAATGTGTTCATCGGCGCCCGGATTGGCGGCGGCACGGGACGCTGCGTGCGCGGGATCATTTCCGTCGCGAGCCGTTTCGTCATGTTGCGGCGGTCGGCGCAACCCGATCCGCCGAAGAAACGGCAAAAGTCGCAACGCTCTCACGCCTCGTATGTAATTTCGCATGCTCTCGATCGTATCGATCGCAGTCCGACCGCAGGTGTTGGGCATGGCTGCGTTCCATATCGTGAATGACGTTCAGGCTCGCGCCGTTTGCCCCGCTGCGGTAGGATGCCGCGGATCCGGTTACCGTTGGAGGGTACCCCCATGACCCGCGCGTACAACGTGGTCGATGCAGACGGCCATATCCTCGAACCGCTCGACCTGTGGGACCGCTACATCGATCCCGAATACCGCGAGCGCAGGCCGCGCTTTGTGATCGACGACAACGGCAAGGAGCGGCTCAGCGTCGAGGGCAAGCTGCTGGGCAATCCGCGCGGGATCGGCAGCCTTGGCGCCGTCGGGGTGCGCCAGGGCGCCGTCATTCCCGATACCCTCAAATACGCCGAGGGGAAAAAGGGCGGGTTCGATCCGCACGCACGCATCATTGACATGGACGCGGACGGCATCGACGCGGCCTTTCTCTATCCGAGCCTCGGCCTGTTCGCCGGGGCCGTCGAGGATCCCGGTCTCGCGGGCGCGATGTGCCGCGCCTACAACCGGTGGCTCGCCGATTATTGCAGCCCCTATCCGGACCGCCTGTTCGGGGTCGCGATGCTGCCGATGCAGTCGGTCGACCTGGCGATCGAGGAGATGCGCTTCGCGCGCCAGCAGCTCGGGATGCGCGGCGGGTTCCTGCGGCCGAACCCGTATCACGGCAAAAAGATGATCAACGACCCGATCTACGAGCCGTTCTGGACGATGGCCGAGGAACTCGACTTTTCGGTCGGCTTTCACGAGGGTTCGACAAACGCGATGCCGACGGTCGGCGTCGATCGGTTCGAGAGCGACCGCGCCGCGCGCCACATGATCTCGCATACGATGGAGATGATGCTGGTGGCGATGGCGGTGATCTGGGGCGGCGTCGTCGATCGCCACAAGCGGCTGCGGGTCGGCTTCCTCGAATCGGGCGGCGGCTGGATCGCGCCGTGGCTCGACCGGATGGACCGGCATTTCGACGACCAGGGGTTCAACGAGACGGCCCCGTCGATGCGGCCGAGCGAGTTGTTCAAGCGCAATTGCTGGATCTCGTTCGAGCCGGTCGAGAACAGCGTCGCGGTGCTGGCCGACTATATCGGCCCCAACAAGATCATGTGGGCAACCGATTACCCGCATCAGGACGGGTTCTTCCCCGGCGCGCCGCAGATGCTGAAGGAGCGGCTCGGCCCGCTGTCTCCAGAAGCCCGGCATGGCGTCCTGGCGGGCGGCGCGCTCTCGTTCTACGGCATGAACTGAACACGGTTTTCACCGCGAAGGACGCAAAGTTACCGCGACGGTCGCGATGGAATTTTTCCTTCGCGTTCTTCGTGACCTGTGCGGCAGATCAGAGCATCACGGCACCTCGTCGAAACAGAACGGCGGGGCCGCTCCGCCCTTGCGCCCCCTGCATCAACCGATGGTTTGGCGATTTGCTGCATCTGCAGCAAATCAGCAGCGAACGACCCACGCACTGGTTGAACCGGGCTTTGAAAAGCCCAGGTTCTCCGCCACAAACGCACCGCCCGACGTGCCAACCCTCCGGGATTTTGCAGCTAAACAACAGCGGCAGCACGATCCCCGCGCCGGAACCGCCGCATCGGCACCGACGCGATCATCGCATGCAATTGTGTCGTTTTTACCGCCGATCCGCTCCGATCCGCGTTCACGTCGTTTGACCTCATCGGCCGCTATTTGCTGCGTTGCCGACCTTTCGCCGATTGCTGATGGTCGATTGAGTCGCGTCCATGATCCAGCCGAACCATAGATCAGCGCGCCTCTGATGCATGTTCTCGGCCACCGGTGATAGACGGTTCGCGCGCTAGTTTCCGTCGCAAAAGATCGAGAGGACCGTCTGATACCAGCAAATGATCAGGCACGCCAAAGATCGAGCCAAGCGCGGCATCAAGTTCGTGCCGTTGGCCGTCGATGTCGATCCGATCGAACGGCGAAAGGTGTAAAGTCTTTAGCTCGTCGAAACGGCGAGCAGCTTCGTCAAGCGCCTCCTCGGAGAGAATGCGAAAGTCAAACGTGGGCAGGTCGGGCAGCCGCGTTAGCGTGATGCTGCCTCGCCCACTCTGCTGCTTGCTTGCGCGCCACCAATGGACCAAGAGCCCAAACGTCGAGTTGGCCCATAAAACAAACGCCGGTTCATGTCGCGGGTTGCGAAAATTAACGCTCGGCCACGCTCGTCCGCCGATGGCCGGCCGTTCAGTAAGAACCGCGGCAGTCGATTGCGAGTTGAACCGAAAATCCCGATTGAAATGGCATCTACCCGCTGTGTTCCAAATGCGCTCGGCACGTTCTCGTATATCCGCCTCTTCCTTGGCGTTCCTTCCCTTTCGTATCTGTGCTTGGCTATCGGCAGGCACCACCAGCGACCGCTCCGCATCCGCTCGATGGCTCCAAAGGACCGGATATGTTGGCTCCTGCTGTGGGTTCAGGTCGATAATGTCGAATGGGCCGCGAATAATCTTCCCGCGTCCTTCAATTCCATCGATGTCTCGATCTACTGGTCCGAAATGGGCAAGTTCGCCCAGACGACACACATGCGACGGAATGGGGGTCGCTTCCCCGGCTAGCCAAAATTGACCCCGCTCCGCGAGTTGATATGCGGCCTGAGCGACAGATACGTCAGCGACGCGGCAAAGAGGCCATGGCCCATCGACTGGTAGCGGCGCGTCCAGCATCGTGCCGATAGTATCATCGCCCACGCGGATTGGTGTGCCACCGACTGGCCCATCTTCGAGGCGCCGGGCTGTCGCTCTTCGTTCGCGAACAAGTCGGCCAATAGTGGCGCCTTCCAAAGGGACGGATGGCTTCGAGTTCAGGATCACGAACGTGCCCCGCTGGCTGCCGTCGCGACTCCGTTTTCCCGAAATAAGGCACTCGGCCATATCGGTATCGGCCGAAAACGACAGTTCGTTGTCTCGCGCAGCGGCGATGCTGACAACGCATAAATTTTCGTAATGCCGCCGCAACAACTTGCGTGATTCTTCCCAGCTTGCCCCAAACTGAAGGCTGAGGGGCATAACTAGCGCTAGGGTGCCCTCTGAACGAATCTTGCGATGAGCCAGCGCCAGAAACGCACTCGCCTCGCCTGCATTGCCGTGATATGCGGTGCCGTGCGCGACTCTCGCCAGCCGCTGAGCCATTTGCCGCTGCTGCTGCGGTGTCGTGTAAAACGCGGCGAACATCGGGTTCGGTACATTCTCGCGGTCGCCTTCGTGGTTTGTCGCCCTGACAAAGGGAGGATTCATAACCACGACGTCGTATGTTCCGTCGGGAATCCGATGCCACGCCTCCGCTTCGCGTTGGCCCCCTCCCTCGACTAATGTTGCGGAAGTGGCGAATACGGGGAAAACTCCCTCCCGCTGCAGCAAATCAAGAGAACCAAGGGATAGCGCGCGGCCGCCTAATGTGCCGAACGGCATGGTCATGATCGAACTTGCGGGATACTGGACGGCCGGATGGGCACCCGACAACATAGATGCCGTGATATGCGTGCCTGCCGGCATGATGTCACAGCCAGTCAGGACGTCCGACATCATCACGGGATGCAAGGCTTGTTCATCGCCGCCGTGCAATTCGTGATGCTGCCGCAGAAATTGGTAAACGGTTGAAAGAAGCGTCCCAGTGCCGCATGCAAAATCCGCCACCCGAAGCCGTTTCAGATTTGCGGGATCGCCCCAATCCTCTCCTCGTGGCGTGGCGTCAGGTGCAATCGCGAGTTCGGCCAACAAAGCAGCCGAAGCTGGTCTCGTGTAGAACGCCGCTAAAAATCTACGATCAGCGATAAGAGTTTGGAAGATGGCGCCGACGAGGTCATGAGAATGGGTTAGACCACTTTCGAGCACGGCGTCAGCGGTTTTCGCTAATCGATCCAATATCTCGACAACCGCCGGTGCTGGCAGCAGCTCAACGATCTGCCGAGCAATATCAAAGATTGGCCAATAGTTGATTGCGAGGATTTTCTGCCATTCGGCAAGAACAGCGTTGCGTGATAGACGCCCCTCGGCCGCGCGGATTCGGTGGACCGATCTGATATGAGCAAGCGGGCCGCCATGCCCCACGAGGCTAGCGTGGAAAACAAGCGCGTTCGCCACGATCGTCATAGCCATGCGCCGCGTCTGCATACGTTCTTCCTGATGCAGCAATGCGGCTATCCCGTCGAGCGCACCGCGATATTCCGACGCTAGCTCGCTGAGAATGCCAGCCGCGTCGCTGACTCCCAATACCAGCCGATTAGACGCCTCGTTCACGATAGGCGGTGGGATCGTCATCGACTGGCACACAAGGCAGAGATCAGCCATTGAGCCGGATATCCATCCGGCTTTCGGCCATCGGATGGCTTCCTCTGCGGACCGTCCCGTGAAGCAGGCGAATTCGAGCTTTGTGGCGCCATCACGGAGGGCTTCGGTCAACGCTGCGCCCTCGTGTTCACGCAGCCCTGGCGGAAGGCGCACTGCGACCGACGAGTAAACCTGGCGTCCCGTGTCGCGCAACGCTTGTCCCAATCGCGAGCGAGCATCCGCTTCGACTGTTGCGGCCGGAAGAACCTCTGTCTCAACGACAACCGGGGTCGTTCCTGGCTCGGTGATTAAAATGTCTGGTTGCAGGCTAGCGTCGCGAAAAATACGCGTGTTCTCGCTGCGCACCGTTTGCGGGGCCGCCCAAAGACGACGGCGCTCGCGCAGCACAAGCGCGATCGCATCATTGATCGAACGTTCTGTCGTCGGCATGTCGTTACCGCCGCGCTGCTCTTTGTAAGCCAGCGCTGCGCTCCCTATATTTAATACGACCTACACTACTGAGTGGCTGCTATCGTCAGCTATTATGAGGCGGTTTTGCAACAGGCGATTTCGGCCAGATTGCCGATGACTCTTGGCTAACGCGCCGAACCCTCAGATAGGGGAAATCGAAGCTCGACCTTGAGGCCGGGTGCGTTGTCCGTCATTTGGATCGAGGCGCCGTGCAGTTGGGCGACGGCGGCGACCAGGCTCAGGCCGAGGCCGCTGCCGGTGCTGTGCCGGCTGCGCTCGAGCCGGTAGAAGCGCCGCAGGACGTTTTCCCGTTCGTCGGCGGGAATGCCCGGTCCGCGGTCGGCGACCGAGATCGCGATCGCGCTGTCTGTTTCTCCAACCGCAACCGACACATCGCCGTTTCCGTGTTCGAGGGCGTTGTCGATCAGGTTGGATACGGCATCGAACAGGAGATCGCGGTCGCCGCCAATTGTTACCGGACCCGGGTCGCGCAGCGCTATCGAGACACCTTTTTCCTCGGCTACCGGCTCGAACAGTTCGACGACTTCTCGCGCCAGCGCGCTGAGATCGATCTCGCGAAACCCGGCTCTGCGCCGGTGCGCCTCGATCTGCGAGATGCGCAGCAGCGACGAGAAAATGCGCAGCACCCCGTCGAGTTCGGCAATCGTTTCTCCGAGAACCGATTTGTAGAGCGCGGCATCGAAGGGCTGCCGCCAGGCGCTCTCGAGCCGCCCGCGCAGCCGCGTCAGCGGCGTCCGCAAATCGTGGGCGATATTGTTCGAAACCTGCCGGTTTGTTTCGATCAACTCCTCGATACGGTCGAGCATCGCGTTCAAATTGTCGGCAAGCTCGTCCCATTCGTCGCCGGTACCGCGCCGCGGCACGCGCCGGCCGGGTCCGGTCGCCATGATCTCGCGGCTGATCGCATTGATCGCCTCGATGCGCGTCACCGACCGGCGCGATGTGGAAATGCCCGCGGCGGTTGCCAGGACCAGGATCATCGCGACGGCGATAGCGAGACCACTGCCGACCGCGCGGACAAAACCGGTCCGGTCGTCGATCTGACCGACCAGCAGGCGCGAACCGTCCGGCAAATCCTTGAATTCGGCGCGGACTGTCTCTCCCGGATATTCCGGCGGCGCAAAGACCGCGCCGCCCGGATCGTCGGACAGCTGCGCGGGCCAGCGCGACAAATTCCCGGCAACCGGCGTCAACGATGCGTCGGCCAGCAGATAAACCCACCCGTCGAACTTCCGTCCCGACAACCGCCGGTCGATCGCTTCGACGAGCCCGGCGCGCCCGCCGCGCGCGAAACCGGACGCGAGCAGGTCCCGCTCTCGCGCGATGTCGTTCGCCTGCCGCGCCTCGACGTAGGACAGCGTCGCCCAGTAGACAAAGCCGAACAGCCCGAGGATCGCGGCGCCGCAAACCGCGATATAAATGAATGCCAGTCGAAGGGTCGACGACCGGAGGGTCTTACCCAGGAGCACGGAGGCAGAACCCGACGCCGCGCACCGTATGGATGAGCGGATAGGACCCGGCGCTGTCGATTTTGCGCCGCAATCGCCCGACATAAACGTCGATGACATTGGTCATCGGGTCGAAATGCAGGTCCCAGACGTGCTGCAGCAGCATGCCGCGTGAAACCACCTGTCCGACATTGCGCATCAGATATTCCAGCAGCCGGAACTCGCGCGGCAGCAGGTCGATGTCCCGCCCGGCCCGGCGAACACCGCGCGTCAACAGGTCCAGTTCAAGGTCGCCGACCCGCAGAACGGTATCCTGGATAAAAACGGCGCTGCGGCGGGTGAGGGCGTCGACCCGCGCCAGCATTTCCGAAAACGCAAACGGTTTGACGAGATAATCGTCGCCGCCGGCGCGCAGTCCGCGCACCCGGTCGTCCACCTCGCCGAGGGCGCTCAAGATCAGCGCCGGGGCAATGACACCCTCCTCGCGCAAACGGCGAAGCACGTCCAGGCCGTCGATGCGCGGCAGCATGCGGTCCAGCGTCATCACCACATGCGCGCGCGTCCGGCCGAGCCGCAACCCTTCCTCGCCGTCGGCGGCGAGATCCACGAGATAGCCGCCGCTGATCAGGCAATCGGCGATCTGCCGTGCCGTTTCGGGATCGTCCTCGATCACCAGGATTCGCCGTGCCGTTGCTGTCATCGGGTCCGCATGCCGCGTACTTCCCGCCTTCTCGTCCTCCGCCGCTTACATAAACAACGGAGCCAAGGCGCATGACGTCGAGATACATCGATCCGGCGCCAATAGAAAGTGACATTCGCGTTAGAAAATAAACCGCAATTCATTTGAGGGCGGGTCCTCGGCAATCTAATTTCAACACCGTTGAACGGCTCTGCATTGAAACAGCCGGGATAAAATCATGCATGCGAATTTGGCCGGTTTGGCGACGGCGGTTCCGCGCTTTCGGCTGAACCAGGAAACGGCTTGTTGTTTTGCCGAAACGTTGTTTGGCGGCGAGTTCAAACAAGTTGCTTCGGTATTCGTCAATAGCGGCATCCGGCACCGTTATTCGCCGGCGCCGATCGAGTGGTTTAAACAGCCGCATGACTGGCCGGAACGCAATCGACTTTATCTGACCGCATCGGTCGAGCTGCTCGAACGCGCGGCCGGCGCGGCGCTCGACGCCGGTAATACCCGGATCGACGAAATCGGCGCGGTTGTCGTGGTATCGACGACCGGCATCGCGACGCCGAGCCTCGACGCGCTGCTGATCGAGCGGATGGGCCTGCCGCGCACGGTTCAGCGGCTGCCGATTTTCGGATTGGGCTGCGCCGGCGGGGCGCTGGGACTGGCGCGCGCGGCGACACTGGCGGCGGCGATGCCGAATAAAGCGGTGCTGTTCCTCGTCGTCGAGCTGTGCACCCTGTCGTTCCGCCCGCACGACGGTTCCAAGAGCAATATCGTCGCGAGCGCGCTGTTTGGCGACGGGGCGGCCGCCGCTGTGCTGCGCTGCGGCGCGCCGGGTCCGGCGATTGCCGCGACAGGCGAGCATACCTGGCGCGACAGCCTCGACATCATGGGGTGGGAGGTCGCCGGCGACGGGCTGAAGGCGATCTTTTCGCGTGACATACCCCGGCTCGTTGCGCTCGAACTCGGCGCCGCCGTCCGTGATTTCCTGAAAGAACACGAGCTGGCGCTGTCCGATATCGACCGCTTTGTCTGCCATCCGGGCGGCCCCAAGGTCCTCGCGGCGTGCGAGGCCGCCTTTGCTCTCGCGCCGGGGACGCTCGCGGAGGAGCGGGGCGTACTGCGGGATTTCGGAAACATGTCGGCGGCGAGCGTGCTGTTCGTGCTCGAACGCGTCCTGGCGCGCGAGCGGCTGGGTAAGAGCGGCTGGCGCCGCGCTCTGCTGACCGCACTCGGCCCCGGCTTCAGCGCCGGGTTCGTCCTGCTGAGCCGCGAGCCGTGAGCATCCTGCAAGCAATCCTGCTGTTCGTCGCCGTCCAGCGCGGCGCGGAGCTGGTGCTGGCCGCCGGCAACACAAGACGATTGCGCAAGGCCGGCGCGGTCGAGATCGACGCCGCAGCCTACCCGCTTTTCGTTGCGCTGCACGGCGCTTGGCTTGCCGCGATGGCGTGCCTGATCCCCGCCGAAACGGCTCCGTTTTGGCCGCTGATCGGAATCTTCGCGCTGCTGCAGCTCGGCCGGATATGGGTGATCGCGACGCTCGGCCGACGCTGGACGACCCGCATCATCGTGCCGCCGTATTCCGACCCGGTGACGAGCGGGCCTTACCGCTGGTGCAGGCACCCGAATTACCTCGTCGTCGCCGGCGAAATTGCGGTCTTGCCGCTGGCGTTCGGCGCGGCGCCGATCGCGGCGATCTTCTCGCTGCTTAACGCGGTCCTGCTTGCCCGCCGCATTCCGATCGAGACCGCGGCGCTGTGTCAGCCGCACGTCACATGGCGCGAGGCTCGCCCTGGCCGATGACGGACGCAGATCTTGAAGGCGCTGACATGGCCGTGTCCGTAGGCGAAGAGCCAGGCGTGCCGGCCGCGCCGTGGATCGGCTTCACGGCGATGTGCGCCGGCATGTTCATGGCCATTCTCGATATTCAGATTGTCGCCAGCTCCCTGACCGATATCCAGACCGCGCTGGCGATTCCGCTCGACCGGCTGAGCTGGATACAGACCGCCTACCTGATCGCCGAAATTGTCGCGATCCCGCTGACCAGCCGCCTGACCCGGCTGCTCTCGATTGGCGGCCTGTTTGTTGCGGCGATGACCGGCTTTGTCGCGGGCAGTATCGGCTGCGGGCTCAGCGGCGGATTTGCCGTGCTGATCGCGTTCCGGGCGGTGCAGGGGTTTTTCGGCGGGATGCTGATCCCGGCCGTCTTTACGTCGGTATTCGTGCTGTTTCCGGAGCGGACGCGCGTCGCCGCCACCACGGTCGCCGGCGTGTTCGCCGTGCTCGCTCCAACGCTCGGTCCGGCGGTCGGCGGTTTCATCACCGAAAATCTTACGTGGCACTGGCTGTTCTTTGTCAATGTCGGCCCAGGCATGGCGGCGGCTGCGACGGTCGGCGCTCTGATCCGCGTCGGGCGGCCGCTCTGGGCGTTGTGGCGCCGGCTCGATTATCTCGGGGTGGTGGTGCTGGCAGCCTGTCTCGCCGCGCTGCAAACCGGGCTGAAGGAGGGTCCGGGCCGCGGCTGGAGCGACCCGTTGGTCGTGCTGCTGTTCGGGATTGTCGCGATCGGCGGAACGGCCGCGGGCTGGCGATGTCTGACGGCGCGCGAGCCGATCATCGATCTGCGGCATTTCTCCCGGCCCTCGTTCGCGATCGCCTGCTTTTACAGCTTTGTGTTCGGAGCCGGGCTGTACGGCTCGGTCTATCTGCTGCCGTTGTTCCTCGGGATCGTGCGGCAGCATACGCCCATCGAGATCGGAGAGATCATGATCGTCGGCGGCGCGGCCCAGCTCGCTGTCGCGCCGGTCGCCGCCGTCGCCGAAAAGCGGCTCAACCCGCTTCTGCTCGTCCCGCTCGGTTACGGCCTGTTCGCCGCCGGCTTGTTCGCGAACGCCGGCGCAACGGTCGACACCGATTTCTATGGTCTCATTGTGCCGCAGCTGCTGCGGGGCGGCGGCGTGATGCTGTGCCTCTTGCCGACCACCCGGATCGCGCTCGACGGCCGACAAGGGGACGACCTGACCGACGCCAGCGCGCTGTTCAATCTGATGCGCAATCTCGGCGGCGCGATCGGTATCGCGGCAATCGATACGGTCATCGCGTGGCGCGTCCCGGTCCACGCAGGCTGCTTGGCCGGGCGTCTCCTGGCCGGAGATGCGACCGTCGGGCCGCTGCTGGGCTTGCCGGTGGAGGTTTTGCGGGCGCGAATGCTCGCTCCGATCGACAACGACACCAGGGAGATGGCGGCCCGCCTTGTCGAACGGGCGGCTTACACGCTGTCGTTCGACGAGGCGTGGATGCTCCTCGGCGTCTTGTTCGCGGCCTCGCTGCTGGCGCTGCCGCTCCTGCGGCGACCGGCGCCACGCCCGCAATGCTATCAGAAACAGGGGGCATGACCGGATGCGCTGGCTGGAGTGCTTCTGTCTTTGCGCGGTCATCGCCGTGCCCGTGGTGGCGCTCGCCGGGTGCGAGGCGGACGCGGTGAACCGGGTCGCGGTCGGCAGCGCCGCGATTGCTCCCGACATTCCGGTCGCCACGGTTCAGCGACATGGGTCGTCGGCGCGCTGTTCCTTGTTCGCCATTGCCTGCACCGACGCCGCGGCGGTGGCCACGTCGCGCGGATAGGAGCGGCGCGCCGGCAGCACGAAAAATCCGGCGCTCGCGGTGGGGATCAGCATGATCAGAAAGGTCCACATCAGCCCGGCATCGCCGCCGCCAAGCCAGCGCGACACCGCGCCGAACAGCAGCGGGGCGGCGCCTTCAAAAACCGAGCGGATCGTCATGCGGCCGGCTTCGCCGCGCCCCCACATCCGGGGATGGACGATATCGAGACGGGCCGCGTCGATCGGCGCGAGCGCCGCGGCCAGCGACCCCGCCCCGACGGTCAGCGCCGCCAGGCCGATCCAGACATTGGTCGTCCAGATGCCGAGCGCGAGCAGCGGTATCGACAGGAACAGGGCGATCGCCGGCACGGCAATGCGGGAATCGAGCCGGCCGCGGTCGAGAAGCCGCTCGGACAGGCGGCCGCCGACGATCAGCCCGACCATCGCGCCGGCGCCGACGACAATGACGAGGAATATAACGAGCCAGCGCGACAATCCGAAATGCTCGGTGAAATAGATCATCGCGAAGCCGCGCATGCCGGAGAAGAAGAAATAAGCCAGCATCGACGCGACGATCAGCAGCCGGTAGCTGGGGACGCGCAGCAGGTAGCTCAGCGTCCGCCATAATCCCCAGCGCGTCGGATCCTCGCGCAGAATCATTTCCGGCCGCGGCAAGTAGCGCGCTGTGAGCGCTTTCTCCTCTACCGCGGTCAGCTCATCAGCGCCGCTATTGCCTTCGACTTTCGGCGCGGTGCCGCGGCCTGGACCGGAGGCGGCTTCCGGATCCTGCTCGCCGATTTCCAGCCAGTGCTGGGTGCCGCGATCGGGTTCCGGCAGATAGCGCCAGATCACCCAGACGAGAACAAGGCTCGGCAGCGCCATCGCATGGAATGCCCAGCGCCAGCCGAGCAGCGTCGAGACCTCGCCGGCGATGACAAACCCGACCCCGGCGCCGATCAGCTCGCCCGACAGGATCAGCCCGAAGATCGACGGGCGTTCGCGGGCCGGAAAAAAATCGCCTGTCATCGACGCGATGCACGGCCAGGCTGCCGCGGTCACCGCCCCGAGCGCCAGCCGGCAGAGAAGGAGAAACCAGTACGAGGTCGCGATGCCGCAGGCGATCATCGCGGCCGCCCAGGTCGCGACCGTAACCATCAGAACGACTCGCCGCCGCACCCGGTCGGCCAGCACGCCCATCGGCAGGGTCGCTATCGCGCCGACAAAAGAGACCACCGCGAGAAGCAGGCCGATCTCGATATTGCCGATGCCGAAAGCCTGCTTCAGCTGATCGGATACGGCCGAGACCGTGCCCTTGTCGGCCGAATCGAGACCGAGCACGGCGGCCATGACCAGGATGACCTGGAAGCGCGCCGGACCGCCGAGCGCATCGATGGCGCGTCCCCTGACTCCATCGAAAAATGAATGGACGCCTTCCGCTGTAAAGCTTTCGCCCGCCATCTTGTTAACAATATCAGCGGAAACCGGCTATCAGGGATGTCTCCACGAGGACCAGGAGACCAGGCTGCACAGAACTCGCCATGATACGGATCCGCATCTGTTCGATATGAGCTGGAAGGGTCCAGTCTCAAATCGCGATATAGGCGAGCTTCTGTTCATGCTTCGGCCGCATAGGTCAATCTGACGTCGGCAGTTATTCCTCTCGTACCCGAGCGATACTCTTCTTCTTAACGCTGCCGTGGCCGCGCCCGATCCTTCGGCGCGTATCGGATCAATGCGCCGTGGCGACCGGTTCCGGCATGGGCCGCGGCTGCAGATAGTCATGTCTGAAATCCGCGAGAGCCGCGAGTTCCTCGAGGTTTCTGATCTCGAACCGCTGATTTTTGACCAGGATCAGGCCCGCGTCCTGCAGCTGACGCAGCACGCGGTTCACATAAGGAATGCTGAGGCCGAGCGCGTCGCCCATAATCTCCTGGGTCAACGGGAGGCGGAACGTCCCGTCCGCGGCCAGGCCGAGCCGCCTGAGGCGGGTCAGCAGTTCGAGCAGGAAATGCGCCAGCCGCTCGAGCGCGGTGCGCCGGCCGACCGCGATCAGATGTTCCGCGACCAGAGCCGAGTCGTTTGCAAACGACCAGAACAACTGGGCCGCCAGCTGCGGCCGGCTGTCGGCCAGGGCGGCGAGCCGCGTCAGCGGGATCGGGTAAACGACGGACGGCGACAGGGTCCTTATCGAAAACAGGGCGCTGTCAAAGCGGCAGCTGGTGATCCCGGCGAAATCGCCCGGCAACAGCACACTCACGATCTGACGCTGTCCGTCCCGCAGAATCCGGTAGCGGATCGCGACACCCTCGGCGACCAAATAGATCGCCGGACACGGCCGCCCTTCGCTGACGATCTCGCGCCCTGTGGCAATGGCCCGGGCCGCCGCCTTCAGGTCGAGCAGCTCGATGAGCTGCTCGACAAGGGGCGATAGCGCGCCGCAAAACCTTCGGTTGATAAACGAACCGGGCCGCCCGATTTCGACCGTCATCGAAGCCCCATCCCACTCTTTCTTTCGGCATCGTTTCGCGATGCCGGTTCGTTGCAATCAAGATGCCGCGCGGCGCTTGTCTTGCAGTTTATCGCCACGAGCCGACGCTAGCAGCTAACGACACGACGTTCCGGTTATCCTTTAGGTAGAGCGGCTCACCCTAGGCTTAGCTTTTTTAATTCATTTATATGATTGCAGTCCCTCGCGCGTTCGAGGTCAGTAAATCGGTCCCACAGCCGGCGTCCGTTGTCGCGGGGAATCCGCTGGTTTGACTGGGATTGCGGCCATCCCGGTCGGTCGGGCGCGGTCCAGCGCGACATCCTTGTGACCGATCTGCAACACGGCGGCCGATATGCACACGGGCGCGCCCGGCGCACCCTGACGCCCGGCAAAAACAATTTCCGATCTGTGTTTCAGAACAGCGGTTTACTTTCAGGTTTCGTATTTCTTATTCAGATAGATGAATCCAATAACGCAACGACCTTCGCGTGAAAGCCGAAGAAGTTTCCTCCCGAACCCAACCGGCGGGGTTGGATCGCGCAACTTCGACGCTGCCGTCGAGCCCGGCAAGCGTCTAACGGGGGGAGAGACATGAGAAAACGGCAAGGCGCCAAAATCGCCGCGGCAGTGACCGCCGCGTTGACGCTGCCGCTCGCGCTTGGTGCAGCACGAGCCCAAGCCGAAGAAGCGGCGGACCTAAGGACCAACCAGGAGCTTCTGCAGCAGCGCATCGACCAGCTCGCCCAGAAGAGCCCGGGCGCGGGCGCCTATCTTGTTCCAAGCACCGGCGGACCGGTGGGCGTGCAGATGACCGGCGGCAGCTTCCCGCGCTCGTTTCTGATCCCCGGCACCGATACCTCGATCCGGGTCGGCGGCGAAATCCGCCTGGTAACAAACTTCTGGATCACCGGCGGCAACCCGAACGCCCAGTCGTCGACCACCAACGCCGGCACCACCGGCCAGCTGAACACGATCCCGCTGACCGGTCTTACGGTCGGTTCGTCCGGGTGGATTGCCCGCGAGCGCAGCGACAATGTCTTTGTCATGTCGCCGCAGCAGTCGAAACTCAGCGTCGAGACCCGCACGCCGACCGCCTGGGGCGAGGCGCGCAGCTTTATCGAGTTCGACTTCGCCGGCAACACCGCCGACAGTAACGACCCTCTATCCACCTCCAACAACCTGCAGCCGCGTCTGCGCTACGCATACGGTACCCTCGGACCGCTGCTGTTCGGCCAGGCCAACTCTAACTTCAACGACTCCGACGCCGGCATGGAGAGCCTGGAGTTCGGCGGTCTGATCGGCGGCGGCGGCCCGTCGCGCGTCCCGCAGATCCGCTGGACGCAGCCGCTCGGCGGCTGGGGCCTGCTGGGTGCATTGTCGGTATCGGCGGAATCGCCCGAAGTCAGCTTGTGGGCGCCGGGCGCCAGCACCTCCGGCATATTCGCGCAAGACCCGACCAGCGCCGTAACGCTGGCGCCGGCGACCGGGGTCTTCGCCCCGCTCGGCACACCCGCCAATCCGCTGAAGCCCGGCTCACCCGATCTGGTGGCGGCCTGGTACATTCCGCAGCCCTGGGGTCACATCGACTTCGGCGCCGTCTTACGCCCGGCGCTGGTCGTCAGCACGCCGTTCGGCGCCCCGATAAGCCCGGGCGTCGACCGGACCTATATGGGCGGCGGCGGTTCCTTCAGCGGCGACGTGAAGCCGCGCTGGTTTGGCTGGGACAAGGATTTCTTCACCTGGAACATCGTCGGCGGTCAGGCAATGGGGCGCTATCTTTATGCCGGCAGCGGCAGCACGCTGGCCCTCGTCAGCAATCTGACCGGCAACACCCTGGCGAGCAATTCCGTGCTGATCAAGCCGACGAGCGGGTTTTCCGGCAACATCGCCTATCGGCATCAATGGACCGACACGATCCGCTCGAATGTCGGCGTCGGCATCTGGCGGCTCGATATCAACGGACTGAACGGCGTCGTGTGCCCGGCCGCGTCGCGCCTGACCGCCAGCGGCGGCTGCGCGCTCAACGAACGCCTGCTGATGGCCAAGGCCAATGTGATCTGGCAGCCGGTCGCGTTTACCGATTTCGGTCTCGAGTACAACTATGGGCAGCGCAAGGTCTTGAGCGGCTCGATGGGCAACGAGCACGTGATCACCAGTCGCTTCCGCTTGCGGTTCTGAGCACGGCCGAGATGCATCCGCCCGTCGGTTCAACCGGCGGGCGTCCAATTAAGAACGGATCGGACAGGGCGATGATCGAATTGATTGATCACCTTCCCGGCAACGTCGTGGGTATCGTGGCGCGCGGGCGAGTGACGCGCGAGGAATGCGAGGACATCCTCCAGCCGGCGATGGACCTGTCGGCGCGGCGCCACGACAAGGTGCGGCTCTATTACGAGATCGGGTCGCGCTATCCCGGCGCGGGCTGGGATCCACTGGATATTGACGCATCGCAACTGGAGCGGATCGCGATTGTCAGCGATGCCGCGTGGATACCGTGGCTCCTCAATGCGCTGCGCTTCCTGATCGCCGGCGAGGTGCGCGTCTTTACAAAAGAGGAAGCGGAAGAAGGGCTCGCCTGGATCGCCGCTCCTGGCGGGGAAGCGTCCGGCGAGACGCCTAGTTCGCCGGCTCGGCCGCCTCGGGCGCGTCCCGCTTTGCCGCCTCGATCGCCGCGGCCTTCTCTTCGACGAGCGCGACCAGGTGATCGACAATATCGGCGTCTTTCAGCCGATGGTCGGCAATCCCGCTGACATAGACCTGGTGCGTGTTGTTGCCGCCGCCGGTGAAGCCGATATCGGTCTCCCGCGCCTCGCCGGGTCCGTTCACAACGCAGCCGATCACCGACAGCGTCATCGGGGTCGTGATATGCGCGAGGCGCTCCTCGAGCACCTCGACGGTCTTGATGACAGGGAATTGCTGGCGCGCGCAGGACGGACACGAGATCACCGTAACCCCGCGGCGGCGCAGCCCCAGTGATTTCAGGATGTCGTAGCCGACCTTGACCTCCTCGACCGGGTCGGCCGACAGCGACACGCGGATCGTGTCGCCGATCCCGGCCCACAGCAGCATTCCCAAACCGATCGACGACTTGACCGTGCCCATGCGCAGCGCGCCGGCCTCGGTGATGCCGAGATGCAAGGGGTAGTCGCAGGCCTCGGCGAGACCCTGATAGGCGGCGACCGCGAGAAACACGTCGGACGCCTTGCACGAGATCTTGAATTCGAAGAAGTCGTTGTCTTCGAGGATTCTGGCGTGGTCGAGCGCGCTCTCGACCATCGCCTCCGGGCACGGCTCGCCGTATTTTTCGAGGAGGTCGCGTTCGAGCGAGCCGGCGTTGACACCGATGCGCATCGAGCAGCCGTGGTCCTTTGCGGCCTTGATGACCTCGCGCACCCGCTCGGCCGAGCCGATATTGCCGGGATTGATGCGCAGGCAGGCGGCGCCGCTTTCGGCCGCCTCGATCGCCCGGCGATAGTGGAAATGGATGTCGGCGACGATCGGAACGCCGACCTGCGGCACGATGCGCTTCAGCGCCAGCGCCGATTCCTGGTCCGGGCAGGACACGCGCACGATGTCGGCCCCGGCCCGTTCCAGGGCCTGGATCTGTTCGACCGTGGCCTTGACGTCGCTGGTCACCGTGTTGGTCATCGACTGCACGGTGATCGGCGCGTCGCCGCCGACCGGCACCTTGCCGACATGGATTTTGCGGCAGGCGCGGCGCTGGATGTCGCGATAGGGCCGCACGCTCATGTCAACCTCGCCGATTGCTGCTGCTTCGATATAGAACGCGCCGGTGACGGGTAAAAGACACAACCGCGGCAGCCGGCCGGGCGGCGGCGCGTTCTAGCCGCGCACCGCGGTCCCGGCGCGCAGCGCATCCGGTTCGAGCGTCACGTTGCGGCGCAGCGTGCCGAGGGCGCCGAGCGCGGGAGCCGGCTTTCCATCCACCAACACTTGCAGCGCGCCGGCGTTGCCGGTGCGCAGGATCAGCCCGGACCGCGGCACCCGATAGGTCTCGCCGGTTTTCAGCACGCGCGCGAAGACAACTCCCTGATCGGCGTCGCGGATCTGCACCCATGAATCGGCCAGCGCCCGGATGTCGATGCTGCCGGAGGGAGCCGCCGCCGCGCTCGCGCGGGGCTCGGGTCGACCGGCGGCAGCGCTCTCGGCCGCGCCGCCCGATCCAGGAGCGGCGGGGCCGGCGGCGCCGGCGGGTGCCGCGCCGCCGGGCGGCGCCGGGGGCGATTGCGGGCTGTCCGGCGCAGCCGCCGATCCGGCCGGTTGCGGCGAGGTCAAGAGGCCTGAACTGAATTGCGAGGCTGCCGCTTCCCCCCGCGCGGCGTTCGCGGGTTGCGCCGCCGGAGGCACGGCGGAGGAGGCGGGGCGGTTCGCGGCGGTACCGGTGGCGGGTGCCCCAGCCGGCCCGGCAAGGGCTTGTGCCGGCGGCGGCTGCGCGGTCAGTTTCTGCAGCTCGGCCGGCACCTCGGCGACACGCTCCGGACGCTCGCGCTCGCCGGTACTGACATAGTACCAGGCGCCATATCCCAACAGCGCCAGGACGAGGCCGGCCAGCAGCACCCGGCCGCCGGGAACGCCGCGCTCGTCGAGCGGGACCGGTAGGGTCAAATCCGGACGCGCCTGGGCGTCCGCGGTTTCCTCGCGATAGCTGTCAAGGACGCGCTCGCCGTCCAGACCGAGATAGGTTGCGTAGGCCCGGATGAAGCCGATCGCGTAAGTCGTCCCGGGGAGCTCGTCGGTGCGGCCCTGCTCGATCGCGGCAAGATAGACCGGCTTTATGCACAACGCCTCGGCGACCGACTCGAGGTCGAGACCGAGCTGCTGCCGGCGTTCGCGCAACCGCTCGCCGGCTTCGTTGCGCATTGCCGAGCGATCGGATTCGTCCTCCTCGGGTTCCCCGAACGGCATCGTTATCCGCTGAAACAGGCTCACGCGTACTCCCTCGTCCGGCGGTCCTCCCGCGGTTTTATAAGAAAGCACGCCGCGCGTCCAACCGGTGCGATCCTGGGCGCTGCTTTGGCGTGAATTCCGCAGCGCGGCCGGCCGGATTTTCCCTGTTCCGGCCCCGATTTGCTGTTTCTGCAGGAAATCAGCAGCAAACCCGCGTCAGAAATCCTGGCGCGGCGCCGGTTTCGCGGCGCCGGGGGTGGATTTTGCAGCAGAAGAACAGCAAACGCGCGCTTCGCCCCCGCTCCGACCCCACGGATGAGTATTCGACACTCCCGCAATGTGGCGAATTTTGCGTCGCGAATTTTGCGTCGCTAATTTTGCGTCGCCGGGCGGCCAGTCGATCACAACGCGACGGCGCGGTCGCGGGCGTAGGCTTCGAACCAGCGACGCAACGAGTGGTCGGGCCGGTCGGCGATCTCGTCGAGATATCGCGCCACCGCGCCCGCGTCGAGGCTGCGGATCATCGTCTTGACCGGCCCGATCGCGGTCGGCGCCATCGACAGGCTGCGAAACCCGAGAGCGATCAGCACCATCGCGTCGATCGGATTGCCCGCCATCTCGCCGCAGATGCTGAGCGGCCTGCCGGCGGCGCCGCACTCCCGGACCAAATGACGCAGCAGAGCCAGCATCGGCGACGATAAGAGGTCGTAGCGCTCGGCGAGAAGCGGGTTGCCGCGGTCACAAGCGAAAATGAACTGCGCCAGATCGTTGGTGCCGACCGACAGGAAGTCGACGCGGTGCAGCAGGGACGGAAGCTGCCACAGCAGCGCCGGCACCTCCAGCATGACGCCGACGCTGATCGAGCGCGGACCGTCGCCGCCCTCTTCCGCCAGCCGCGCGCGCTCCTTGTCGAGCAGGGTCTTCGCCGCGTCGAATTCGGCGACCTCGCTGATCATCGGGAACTTGACGCACAGATCGCGACCGGCGGCGGCGCGCAGCAAGGCGCGCAGCTGGCGGCGCAGCATCGCCGGCCGGTCGAGACCGACGCGGATCGCGCGCCAGCCCATCGCCGGGTTGTCCTCGGCGGTTTTCGGAAGATAAGGCAGCACCTTGTCGCCGCCGATATCGAGCGTGCGGAACACGATCGGCCGCTCGCCGGCCTGTTCGTAGGCGCGGCGATAAAAATTCGTCTGCTCCGCGCCGTTCGGAAAGGTGTTGCGCGCGAGAAGCTGAATTTCGGTGCGGAACAGACCGACCCCGGCGGCACCGGTCGCGTCGAGCTGCGCCATGTCGAGCAGCAGTCCGGCATTCAACAACAGCGCGATCTCGACCCCGTCGCGCGTCACCGCCGGCAGGTCGCGCAGGGTCTCGTAATAGGCGCGCCGCCGCGTGCCCGCCGCGACCGCGGCCTCTACCGATTGCCGGATGTCGGCGCGCGGGCGGATCAGGACGCTGCCGTTGTCGCCGTCGACGACGACGCTGTCGCCCTGCTCGATGACCCGGGTCGCGCCGGCGACCCGGCCGACAACCGGGATGTCGAGCGCCCGCGCGACAATCGCGACATGCATCGTCGGCGAGCCTTCCTCGAGCACGAGCCCCCTGATGCGGCGATGCGAATAGTCCAGCAGCTCGGCCGGCCCCATCGCCTCGGCCACCAGGATGAACTCGGCCGGACCCTCCCCAGGGATACCCTCACCGGGGGCGCCCTCGCCGGCGGCGCCGGGCGGTCCGACCAGGTATTGTTGCAGCCGGTTGGCGAGGTCCTCGAGATCGTAGAGCCGCTCCCGCAGATACGGGTCGGCAACCTGCATCAGCCGGCCGCGCGTCTCGTCGCGCACCTTCTGCACCGCGGCCTCGGCGGTCAGGCCGCTGCGCACCGCCTCGACGATGCGCGCGAGCCAGCCGCGGTCGGCGGCGAACATGCGGTAGGTTTCGATGATTTCGCGATGCTCGCCGGGTCCGAGCCCGTCCGTCGCATCGACCAGCCGGTCGATCCCCTGCTGCATCGCCGCGACGGCGTCGCGCAGCCGCCGCTCCTCGGCCTCGGCATCCTCGGCCACGATGTGGCGGATCACGATATTCGGCTCGTGCAGCAGCGCCGGGGCGACCGCCAGACCGGGGTTGAGACGCAGCCCGCCGAGCCGCATCGGCAGCGCGGCGCCGCCGCGGCTCTCGGCCATTTCGTGCGGGTTGACCAGCTCGCCGCTGGCGATCAGCTCGGCGACGATCATCGCGATCGTCTGCAGGCTTTCGACATCGTCCTCGGAGTACTGCCGCCGCGTCCGGTTCTGCACGACCATGACCCCGAGCACGCGCTCGCCGCGCAGCACCGGCACGCCCATCAGCGAGTGATAGATTTCCTCCCCGGTTTCCGGGCGGTAGGCGAAATCCGGGTGGGTCTGCGCATCGGCCAGCGCCAGCGGGCGGGCGCCGGCGGCGATCAGTCCGACGAGACCCTCGCCGACCCTGAGACGGGTGCGATGCACCGCCTCGGGGCGCAGCCCCTCGGTCGCGAACAGTTCGAGCACCTCGCCGGCCCGCATCACGTAGGCCGAGCAGACTTCAGCCGCCATCTCGGCCGCGACGACGCGCACGATCTGGTCCAACCGCTCCTGCGCGGTGCTCGACCCCGCCATGATGCCGCGCAGGCGGCGCAGCAGCCGGCGGGTCGTCGAGACCGGCTCGGACGGCGCGTGCGACGCGGAAGCAGCGCCGCTTCCCGCGGTCCCGGCGCGGCGCTCGATGATGTCGCTCATCGCGAAACCACCCCGGCCGGCTCCCGTGCGGCCGGTCGCGCCCGGCCGGCCCGGCGCGCCTGACGCGCGGCGATGACGGTGAGGGCCTGCTCGACCAGCTCTGTGAGGATCTCGGCCGTGCTCTGCTCGCGCGACACCATCCCGACGCTCTGGCCGGCCATCAGCGAGCCGCCCTCGACGTCGCCGTCGATCACCGCGCGGCGCAGCGCTCCGGCCCAGAAATGCTCGATTTCGAGCTGCGCTTCCTTTTGCGACAGCTCGCCCTGGTTGAACCGGTCGATCACCCGGCGCTGCGTCTCGCGGAAGCGCTCGGTCGCCGCGTTCGCCAGCGCGCGTACCGGGATGACCGGGAAGCGCGCATCGAGCTGGGCCGACGGCATGGCGTCGCGCGCCGTCGCCCGGATGAAGGCGCGCTTGAAACGCGGGTGGGCGATCGATTCATGGGCGCAGACAAACCTGGTGCCGAGCTGCACCCCGGCGGCGCCCATTTCCAGATAAGACAGCATCGCCTCGCCGCGCCCGATCCCGCCGGCGACAAACACCGGCACCTCGGTCAGATGGGGAAGCACTTCCTGTGCCAACACCGCGGTCGAGACCGGTCCGATATGGCCGCCCGCCTCGCTGCCCTCGATGACGATCGCCTCGGCGCCGGCTCGCACGAGCTTGCGGGCGATAACGTAAGCCGGCGCAAAACAGATGACGCGGGCGCCGCCGCTCTTCAGGCGCTGGATCGCGGCCGTGGCGGGGATGCCGCCGGCGAGCACGACGTGTCCGACGCGGCGGGCGAGGCACACGTCGATCAACGCGTCGAGCTGCGGGTGCATCGTGATCAAATTGACGCCGAACGGCTGCCCGGTGAGCGACGCGGTGGCGGCGATCTCGGCGTCGAGCAGCCCGGGAGACATCGATCCCGACGCGATGACCCCAAACCCGCCGGCGTTGGAGATCGCGGCGACCAGATTGCGCTCCGATACCCAGGTCATCGCGCCGCCCATGATCGCCAGTTCGGTGCCGAGAAACGCGCGGCCGCGCGCCCACAGCATGTCGAGTTCGGCGGACGCGGCATCGTACGATCCCGGTGCGCCGGGCGGCGGCGGAGGAGCCGCCTCGGTTACGGTGCGGGCGGACGGCGCGGCTATCTCTGTCTCGGTCATCCGGGGGCGTCGAGCCCGTACGCCGTGTGCAGCGCGCGCAGCGCCAGCTCGGTGTATTCGGCGGCGATCAGCACGCTGACCTTGATTTCGGAGGTCGAGATGACCTGGATGTTGATGCCGCGCTCGGCCAGCGTCTGAAACATGATCTGGGCAACGCCGGCGTGGCTGCGCATGCCGACGCCGATCACCGATATCTTGACGACGTTCGAATCCGGCTTGAGCGCGCCGAAACCGATCGCGTCGCGGCGGGTTTCCAACACCGCGACGGCGCGGTCGAGATCGCTGCGCGCGATCGTGAAGGTCAGGTCGGCCTTGCCGCCGTCCGAGGCGTTCTGCACGATCATATCGACATTGATCGCGCTGTCGGCGAGCGGCCCGAACAGCGCCGCCGCGACGCCGGGGCGGTCGTCAACCTGCTGCACCGTGATCTTTGCCTCGTCCCGGCTGTAGGCAATGCCGCTGACGACCTGCTGTTCCACGATTTCGTCCTCATCGACGACGAGCGTGCCGGGGATGTCGGCAAAGCTCGACAAGACCTGGAGGCGGACGCGATGGTTCATCGCCATCTCGACCGAGCGCGTCTGCAGGACCCTCGCGCCCTGCGACGCCATCTCGAGCATCTCCTCGTAGGTGATTCTAAACAGCTTGCGCGCCTTTTCAACGATCCGCGGATCGGTCGTATAAACGCCGTCCACATCGGTAAAGATATCGCAGCGCTCGGCCTTCAGCGCCGCCGCGAGCGCCACCGCCGACGTATCGGAGCCGCCGCGCCCCAACGTCGTGACGCGGCCGCGCGGCCCCAGCCCCTGGAAGCCGGCGACGACCGCGACCTGGCCCTCCGCGAAGCCGCGTTCGATCGCGGCGGTGTCGACCGATTCGATGCGCGCCTTGCCGTGCACGCCGTCGGTGCCGATCGGCAGCTGCCAGCCGAGCCAGGATCGGGCGTTGACGCCGAGCGCCTGCAATGACAGCGCCATCAGCCCCGACGTGACCTGCTCGCCGGAGGCGACGATGACGTCGTATTCGCGCGCGTCGTGCAGCGGACTTACCTGCCGCGTCCACTCGACAAGCCGGTTGGTCGCGCCGGCCATCGCCGAGACGACGACCGCGACCTGATTGCCGGCGTCGACCTCGCGCTTGACCCGGCCGGCGGCGTTCCTGATGCGGTCGATGTCGGCGACCGATGTTCCGCCAAATTTCTGTACGATTCGCGCCATCTTTCCTCGTCCAGCGCCGACTTCGGACCCCGCGTAGGCCCGCCGCCGTCAATCGGGAACCGGCAGGGACCCGTTCCCGGACACGTTGTCCGCGAGCCGCGGCCTCCGCATACTCGCCCCGGATACTCGATTGCGCGGCGCGCCGCTACCGGATCGAAGGCCCCGGCATGGTAAACGCGCATGGCAAGCCCGCATGGCAAGGCCGGACGGGATGAGCGAATTCAGCGACACCGTAGACCCCGACGAGATCGATCGCTTTGCCCGCCACGCGGCGAGCTGGTGGGACCCCCGCGGCAGCTTTCGCGCGCTCCATCGGATAAACCCGGTCCGCCTCGATTTTGTCCGCGGCGAATTTCTCGCGCATTTCCGGCGCGACGCCCGCTCGCTGTCGCCGTTCGCCGGGTTGCGGCTCGCCGATGTCGGCTGCGGCGGCGGGCTCATCACGGAACCGATGGCCCGGCTCGGCTTCGCGGTGACCGGGATCGACGCCGAAGCCGAGGCGATCGGGGTGGCGCGGACCCATGCCGCGGCGGGCGGGCTGGCGATCGGCTACCGGGTCGGCGACGCCGAGACGCTGGCGACGGAAGGCGAGCGTTTCGACGCCGTGCTGGCGCTCGAAATCGTCGAGCACGTCGCCGACCGGGATCGGTTTCTCGCGGCGCTGGCGCGGCTGGTCCGGCCCGGCGGCATCCTTGTCGGGGCCACGATCAACCGGACCGCTCGCTCGTTCGCGCTCGCGATCGTCGGCGCCGAATACATGCTGCGCTGGCTGCCTCCCGGCACGCATGACTGGAACCGCTTCGTGCGCCCGTCCGAGTTTTCCCTGCCGCTGCGCCGCGCCGGTCTCGCGACCACCCGGCTCGCCGGGGTGAGCTACGACTGGCGCCGCGCCGAGTGGCGCATCACCGACGATCTCGCGGTCAACTACATGCTCGTCGCGGTCCGGCGCTGAATGCTCGCGGGCGGGCACGGCGGCGTTGTTGGCTACAGCGCCCGCCCGACGCAGAGACCGTCGCCGACCGGATAAGAGCGGACGGGCTGGAAAAGCCGCTCGGCCGTCCACCGCTCGATGATGCCGCGCTCCTGGCGGCGGTTGGCGTCATCGACCAGCACGATCGCGCCATCCGCGAGCCAGCGGCGGATCAGCGGCAGGGTCCCGTAGCGGCAATCCCCGCGCATTGTCCAAGCCGACATCGGGCCGTCGATCAGCACCAGCTCGGCGCGGCTGCCGGCCATCGCCGACGCGATGCCGGCCTCGGCAATTTCGTAGCAAAAACCGCTCCAGTGGCCGATCCGGGTGCGCACGACCGGCGATACGACCAGCGACACGCGATCGTGCAGATCGTGACGCCGCAACACCCGGCTGGTGCGCGCGGCGAACAGCGGGCTTTCCTCGACCGAGACAACCCGCGCCTCCCCGCCCACGCCTGCGCATTGCCGCGCCAGCACAACCGTGCTCGATCCACAGCCGAGTTCCAGAACCCGCCGGGGCCGCGTCTCGGCGACGATGTCGGCCAGCAGCCGCAACGCGTCGGCGCGCAGGTGCCAGCCGCGCGTCGGCAAGGTTCGGATCAGGCGGTCGATCGGGTCCTGGCGGTCCGCGCGTTGCGCGGCCCACGTCGCGGGGAGCCATGCGGCCATGTACGCCGTCCTGCGAAGGTGTCGATCGCGCTATCGACGCACTCGCTAACAGCCGGCGCGGTGATTGATCCTGAGTTTTGTCTCACCCCTCGACCGAGCAGGCGAGGATCATGCTGATCTGACAGAGCGGCCGGCCGGTCTCGGCGGCCCAGTCATTGAAGCAGGCCTGCGCGGCGGCGCGGTCCCGCCGGTTCTTCGCCGCGGCGGGGGCGGCGCCCCAGTGCTTCAGCGCGGCGCAGACCGACGTTGACAGAACGAACGTGTCCTTGCCGACCATCCGCAGAAACCTCGGGCCGGAGTTCCCGCCCATCTGGCTGAAACCTTTCGCCAGCGCGTCCCACAGCCCGATAATGTCGGCAGCGGGCCAGTCCGCCAGCCATGCGCCGAAGCTGCCGTGGGCGGCCGAAATATCGAGCAGCGCGGCGGCGTTGTCGCGCACCGCCCTGATTTTGCCGCCATGCCGGATCAGCCTGTTGTCGCCGAGCAGCACATCGAGCTCCTCGTCCGGCATCGCGCGCACGCGTCGCGGGTCGAAGCCGTGGAACGCCTCCTCGAAAGCCGGCCACTTTGCGTCGACAACGCTGTGCCTGAGGCCGGCGCGGAAGATGCGCAGCGACATCTGCGACAGATAGCGGCCGTCCGGGATCGCGCGCAGTTCTTCCCGCGCCGCTGGCCGCGGCAGCCGCTGGTCGAGCGCGGCGGCGCCGTGCCGGAGGCGTGCCGCGTCGAGAATTTCGGCGAAGGGCGGGGTGCTCATCGGCGCTATGGTCGAGGCCTGCGCTTTCGTTCGCGGTCGAGTGTACCACGCCGCGGCCACGTTCGTGCTGTTCTCTCGGGGCGCCGTCCGCCGGCGGCGCTCGCGAGCGGGACCGCTCGGCTTCGATGGAGAACCGATCCAACACATGGAGCACCACGCCCCCCCTCTGATCGCGACGATCGTCCTCGGCATCGGTCTCGCCTTTGTGTTCGGCACGATCGCCAACCGGCTGCGGGTGTCGCCGCTGGTCGGGTATGTGCTCGCCGGCGTTGCCGTCAGCCCGTCCACGCCGGGGTTTGTCGCCGACCAGAACCTGGCGCTTCAGCTGGCGGAGATCGGCGTCATCCTGCTGATGTTCGGGGTCGGGCTGCATTTCTCGATAAAGGACCTGCTCTCGATCCGGGCGGTCGTGATCCCGGGGGCGCTGCTGCAGGTCGCCGTATCGAGCCTGTTCGGGTTCGGCCTCGGGCAGCTGACCGGCTGGCCCGCCGGCAAGGCGCTGGTGTTCGGCATCGCCCTGTCGGTCGCCAGCACCGTCGTGTTGACCCGCGCGCTTCAGGAGCGGCGGCTGATGGATACCGAGCGCGGTCATCTCACGGTCGGATGGCTGGTCGTTCAGGACCTGCTGATGATCCTCGTGCTGGTCATGCTCCCGGCCGTCGCCGCCGTCATCCAGCAGGAGGAGGCGGGCACCGTCGGCCGGCTCGACATCGCGGGGCTGGCGGAAAGCATCGCGCTGACGGTCGCCAAGGTCGCCGGGTTTATCGCGTTCATGCTGGTGGTCGGACGGCGGGTGATCCCGCTCTTGCTGCACTACGTCGCGCATACCGGGTCGCGCGAGCTGTTCCGGCTGGCGGTTCTGTCGGTGGCGCTCGGGGTTGCCTTTGTCGCCTCGCAGGTGTTCGACGTGTCGTTCGCGCTGGGTGCCTTCATCGCCGGGATGACGCTCAGCGAATCGGCGCTGAGCCAGGTGGCGGCCGAGGAGTCGCTGCCGTTGCGCGACGCGTTCGCGGTGCTGTTCTTTGTCTCGGTCGGGATGCTGTTCGACCCGACGATCGTGCTCGAGGACCCGCTGCCGATCGTCGGCGCGCTGATCCTGGTGCTGGCGATCACGCCGGCGGTCGCGTTTTTCGCGGTGCGCAAGCTCGGCGGCGCGCTGGACGCGGCGTTGCTGATCGCGGTCGGCTTGGCCCAGATCGGCGAGTTCTCGTTCATTCTGGCGAATGTCGGGATCCGGCTCGGCGTCATGACCGAGCACGCGCGCCAGCTGATCCTGGCGACCTCGATAATCTCGATCCTGCTCAATCCGCTTGCCTTTGCCGCGCGGGGCTGGTGGCTGGCGCGCCATCGCCGCCGCGCCGCGGCGTCCGCCCCGCCGGACACCGTGACGGCAGAGGAGGAGCTGCCGCAAACCCGTCTGTCGGGGCATGTCGTCCTCGTCGGATACGGTCGGGTCGGGCGGCTGATCGGCCCGGTGCTGCACGAGCGCAGCTGGCCGCTTCTGGTGATCGAGACCGCCGACGACGCCGTCGAGCAGCTCAAGGCGGACGGGTTCGAACGCATCGAAGGGAACGCGGCCGATCCCCGTGTCCTGCGCGCGGCCAACCTCCCGGAGGCAAAGCTGCTGTTCGTCGCGATCCCGGACGCGTTCGAGGCCGGGCAAATCGTCGAGCAGGCCCGCGCCGTCAACCCGCGGATCGAGATCGTGGCGCGGGCGCATTTCGACGCGGAGGTCGAACACCTGCTGGAGCACGGCGCCAATACGGTCGTGATGGGCGAACGCGAGATCGCGCGCGCGATGCTGGAGCTGGCCCGCACCAACCCGGCGGTCGAGGCCACCTGATTCGGCGTCAGCCGGTCGGCGGTCGATTATGCGATTGGTCCAGCCTGGCGCGCAGCCGCGTCAGCTTGTAGCCGAGCGCGAGGTATTCTCCCCATCCGGCGCGGGCCGCGATGAACTCGTCCGGGCTCTGGCCGTAGCGCTCGCGCAGATCGGCGAGCGCGACCGTATCGACCGGAATATGGCGGAAATCGTGCAGCAGCAGCCCGCAATGGGCCGCCGCGTACGGACCAATGCCCTTCAGCCCCGTCAGATAGGCGCGGTCGAGCCGCGCCTCGTCGGCCCACCCGTCCGCGGCGAAAATGCCGTCGTCGAGCATGCGGCGCGTCGCGGCGATCACCGTCGCGGCGCGGAACCCGAGCCTGGCGCGCTCGCGCAGCGCCGCCTCGCCGTAGTCGAGGATCGCGCCGGGGCCGGGAAAGGCGCCGCCGCCCGGCTCGGCGACCAGCGCCGCGCTCATGCGCAGCGTCGCCGACCAGCTGGTGTTGATCGTCAGCACGGTCTTGACGAAGTCCTCGTAGAACGACGAGCAGCGCAGGATGCGGCCGCCGCCCGCGGCAATCAGCGCCGCCTCCTCGGGGGCGGTGTCGCGCAGCGCGGCGACCGCCGGCGACGGGTCCCAATCCGCCGAGAGCCAGCGCCCGACCCGCCTGCGCAGCTCGGGCCTGTCGCTTTCGGCGAAGCCGTCGCAGACCACCGCGAGGCTGCGCCGATCGCGCTGCATGACGGCGACGGTGCCGGTTCGCGCATCGATCCGCTCGGTGCGGGCAAGGCGTCCGCGGTCGGGGTCCCAGTGCCACGGCGCGAGCTGCGCCCAGCCGTGGCTCATCGCTGTCAGACGCAGGTCGATCGGCCAGCGAAACGAGAGCGGCTCCGTTCGGCTGCACGAGGTTGCGGTCGGATTGGCCGCGACCGGTTGCGCGAAAACTCTCCCCATGGATTTACATCAGCGATTTATGCCGCGCGAAGCCTTTGCGGCGCGGTATCGACGGCGGTTCATGGCGGGACAACCGGCAAGAGCGGTCCGGAAGAGCCTAAACCAGCGCGGCCGTCGAACGCGCCCGATCGGCCGGTCGATCCGCCCCGCCGGACGGCGATGCCGCCGTACACTTCCGGAGCGCGCCATCGAACAAAATCCGGCCAGCCACATAGCGGCCGCTCTTGCCGACAGCCTGCATTGCGGCGCGATCGCCCCTCGCCGCCCACTGCCAGCGTTCCGGGACCACGCGACCGACAGCCGCGTTGAACCAGGTCACGCGCGGGGCGGCGAGGTGGTCCAGCACGACCCGAAGCTCGGCCTCGTCGATCTTGTGCTCATCCGGCGTGATGTAGGGCTTGTCCGTGCCGTAGATGAAGCGCTGCATCGCCGGGTACAGCACGCGCACCACGGGTCGGCTTTCGCGCACCGCCTGCAGCCATGAATGGGTGTACAGCTCGTCGCCGAATATCATGGCGCCCGGGCGCAGCACGCGCCGCACCTCGGCCATGGCGGCCGGGATGTCCACGTGGTGCAGGATGTCGATGAAGACGACCGCGTCGAAATGGTCGTCCGGGTAGTCCAGCTGTTCGATCGGCATGACCCGCGCGTCGAACGCGGCCCCGTGCCGTGCCGCGCGGCGGAGCGCAATGTCGACGCTCTCGGGCGAGATGTCGTTGGCCGAGACCTCGGCTCCCATCAGGGACAGCAGGATGGCGTCGTCGCCGAAGCCGCAGCCCGCGACGAGCACGCGCCGGCCCTCGACGCCCCATGCCCGCAGGCGGTCGTAGAGGCTCCAGTACGCGTTCCAGGGACGGCGCGCCGCGTCCCGGATAATCGCCAGGGAGAGGCGCCGCTCGACCACCGCGGTTCGCTGGGCGGCGGCGTGGTGCCGATGGTACTCGATCTCGCGAGCCTGGCGATCGGTGAGAGTGGCGACCCGGTCCATCGGCCTCGGAGCCTCGGGGTGATATGCACCCGGAGCCTACCGCAGGCGTCAGGAGACCTAAAGCTACATTTTTCGCGGTAGTTCAGCGAAAATTGAAATGTTCCCGTGACGCGAACACCGGCCCAGAATGCCGCGGGAGCCCGCCCGGGGGGTCGCCTCGCCGCTTACACCTTCTCCAGCGCCTGCCGCAAATCGGCGAGAATGTCGTCCGCGTGCTCGATGCCGATCGACAGACGGACGTAGCCGTCGGTGACGCCGGTCTGCAACTGCTCGTCCGGGGTCAACTGCGAGTGCGTCGTCGAGGCCGGATGGATCGCGAGGCTGCGCGCGTCCCCGATATTGGCGACGTGATAGAACATTGTGAGCGCGTCGATGAAGCGGCGGCCGGCGTCGAGCCCGCCTTTCAGCTCGAAGCCCAAGAGGCCGCCATACCCGCCGTTCAGATAGGCGTCGGCGCGGCGGCGCGGTTCGCCCTCCATCACGCCCGGATAGATGACCCTGGCGACTTTCGGGTGGCCCTGCAGGAATTTCGCGACGGCCGCCGCATTGGCGCAATGCGCCCGCATCCGCAGCGCCAGCGTCTCCAGCCCCTGGATGTGCAGAAACGAGTTGAACGGGCTGGCCGCGGCGCCGAGGTCGCGCAGCAACGTGACGCGCATCTTGATGATGTAGGCGACCGGCCCCATCGGCTTGACCGCTTCCGTCCACACCGCGCCGTGATAGGCCGGATCCGGCTGGTTCAGGAGCGGAAAGCGGTCGGCGTGCTTCTCCCAGTCGAAATTGCCGCCGTCGACGACGATCCCGCCGATCGAGGTGCCGTGTCCGCCGATGAATTTGGTCGTCGAATGCATGACCACCGCGG
>JBFXDF010000010.1:0-32620 GCA_050181375.1 Alphaproteobacteria bacterium | reverse complement strand
CAAACCAGCCTTCTGATCCGTATGGAATTCGCATCGTTTGACGATTACTGGTCGCCGTTCACGACCGGCGAAGGGCCGCCCGGTCAGCTTCTCGCGAGCCTGACCGAACCGGCCCGCGCGGCATTAAGGGACCACGTGCGGCATGCCTACCTTGCCGGCAGACCCGACGGCCCGCGCTCGTTTGCCGCCGTGGCCTGGGCCTGTCGCGGCACCGTTCCGGAGTAGCCCGCAGCCCGCATGAGCCGAGAGTAAAGAACGGCGAACGCGCAGGGATTGTTTAACGCTGCCCCAAGCCTCGCTTTGTTGAAATTCAGCGACCGCCCACGGTCCTCCACCGCGCGGCGGCGCCAGCCGGCGGCGGGCCGCCGTTAAACGCGTCCCGTACCGGCCAGCGCCAATCCGAGCGGCAACGCGACCATCAGCAACATTACCAGGATCGCGAGCACGCGCTCGGCGCGGCTCCATCTTTTCCAGTCTGCGATTACGTCACGCATCGAAACGTACACCTCTGCGGCGTTGCCGCCGCATTTTGCTTCCGTGGTTCCAGAGATTGCCCGTTCGCGCTCTCGTTCAGAAGAACGGTACATCACCCCGGTTCATTTCATCTTAAACACGATTGCCGCACCGGATTTAACAAGGCGCGGCCTGTTGCCGCACCCGGTCACGAGGCGCGGCGCAGCTTTCGGGGGTGGGCCGCCTCGACCTTGGCCAAATATGCGAGCACCCGCTCCGGATCGGTCTCGCCATACGGGTCGTCGTCGGCACCGCTGTCGTTGATGCCGGGCTCCTCGAACCACTTTTCGACGACGCCGTCATTGACGACCATCGAATACCGCCAGCTGCGGTAGCCGAACCCGAGATGCTCCTTGTTGACCAGCATGCCCATGCGGCGGGTGAAGTGCCCGTTGCCGTCGGGGATCAGTTTGATGTGCTTGATCCCGAGGGTTTTCGCCCATTGGTGCATTACGAACGCGTCGTTGACGCTGACGCAGTACACCTCGTCCACCCCATGCTCCAGCAATTCCTCGTAAACCAGGTCATAGGCCGGGCACTGCCGGTTCGAGCAGGTCGGCGTAAACGCGCCGGGCAGCGAAAACACGACGACCCGCTTGCCCCGGAACAGCGCGCCGGTGTCGACATCCTGCCAGCGGTACGCGTTCGGACCTGGGATGCTCTCGTCGCGCACTCGGGTCTTGAAAACGACATCGGGGACGGTGCGTCCTTCCATCTCCAACCCTCCAGTTTAGAATATTTCTAAAATGGGGTCGTGACCGCGACGCACAAGCCCCAATCCGCCGGGCAACACGGCGGACGCCGGCGCCGACAACACCGGCGGTTCTGTCGCCGGACGGCGTCGCGCGCAAATGCGGCGTTTTTATCGCGCCCTCCGCCGCTCAAGGCCGTGCCATCGAAACCGACGCTCTGTTTCGATGCGGCACTTTTGTGTATAGCGCCGGAAATGACACTGATAGCCGATACCGAGGCGCTCGCCGCGTTTTGCGCGAGGCAGAAAGGCGCCGAATTCGTCGCGGTCGATACCGAGTTCATGCGCGAGCGCACCTACTGGCCGATCCTGTGTCTCGTGCAGGTGGCGGGGCCCGGGGAATCGATAGCGGTCGATACGCTCGCGCCCGGTCTCGACCTCGCGCCGCTGCTCGAACTGATGGCCGATCCCGCAATCCTCAAGGTGTTTCACGCGGCGCGCCAGGACCTCGAAATCTTCTACCAGCTGTCCGGCAAGGTGCCGCATCCGGTGTTCGACACGCAGATCGCCGCGATGGTGTGCGGCTTTGGCGACTCGGTCAGCTACGAGACGCTGGTGCGGAAGCTGGCCGGCGCCGGTCTCGACAAGGCCTCGCGGTTTACCGATTGGGCGCAGCGTCCGTTGACCGAGCGGCAGGTCAGCTACGCGCTGGCCGACGTGATCCACCTGCGCACGGTGTACGAGGGGCTGCAGCGGATCCTCGGCAAAAACGGCCGCGCCGGCTGGTTCGCCGAGGAGATGGACAATCTGGTCGATCCGGCGATCTACCGCACCGACCCCGAGGAGGCATGGCGGCGCTTCCGGCTGCGCGGCCCGGCCGACCGGCGGTTTCTCGGCGTCTTGAAGGCGGTCGCCGCATGGCGCGAGGCGGCGGCGCAGCAACGCGATCTGCCGCGCGGCCGGATCATGAAGGACGAAGCCGTGCTGGAGATCGCCGCGCACGCGCCAAAAACGATCGAGCACCTGGCGCGCACCCGCAGCCTGCCGCGCGGCGTCGCCGAGGGCAAGCTCGGCCAGGACATCCTCGACGCGGTGGCCGCGGGGTTGAAGGACCCGGACCCGCCGCCCGCCATCCTGGGCAAGGGCGAACCGCCGCCCGGCATCGGGCCGCTGATCGAATTGCTGCGCGTGCTGTTGAAGCAGCGCGTCGAGGATTCGCAGGTGGCGCAGAAGCTGATCGCGTCGTCCGACGATCTCGAGGCGATCGCCGCCGACGACGACGCCCCCGTCCCGGCGCTGTCGGGCTGGCGGCGCGAGGTCTTTGGCAATGACGCGCTGGCGCTGAAACACGGCCGCCTCGCGCTGACCGCCGGCAGGAACCGCATCGAACTGGTGAAGCTGCCGGGACGCGAGGGGGCGTAAAGTCCCTCTCCCGCAATGCGGGAGAGGGTGCCTGAGGGCAAAGCCCGAAGGCGGGGAGGGTGTTGCGGCGGTGTGACCCTCACCCTCCCGGTGCGTTGCGCCGGGCCCCTCCCCTCCCGCAATGCGGGAGAGGGGCGTTATCGGCTCTGAAACTACTTGCCGAACATTGAGTTAGCTCAATAACGGCGGGCCGCCGCCCGTGCCTTGCTGTGGCGGATCGGCAACACCATATCGGAGAACGAAGGGTCGCGGCGGTCGCCTTATCGGGACATCGCGGCCGGTTCACGGGAGGGTCTACATGGATCTGGAAAAATATACCGAGCGCTCGAAAGGGTTTGTCCAATCGGCGCAAACGCTGGCGCTGCGCAGCGGGCATCAGCGTCTGACGCCGGAGCACCTCGCGAAGGTGCTGCTGGAGGACAAGGAAGGTCTCTGCGCCAATCTGATCGAGGCGGCCGGAGGCGATCCGAAGATCGTGCTGGCCCAGATCGAGGCCGAACTCAACAAGCTGCCGCGGGTCGAGGGCAGCGGCGCCGGTCAGGTTTATATGGCGCCGGAGCTGGCGCGGGTTTTCGATCAGGCCGAGAAGATCGCCGAGAAGGCCGGCGACAGCTATGTGACCGTCGAGCGGCTGCTGCTGGCGCTGGCGATGGCGAAGGACACGCCGTCGGGCAAGGCGCTGGCGGCGGGCGGGGTCACGCCGCAGAGCCTCAACGCCGCGATCGAGCAGTTGCGCAAGGGGCGCAAGGCCGAGAGCGCCTCGGCCGAGGAAGGCTATGACGCCTTGAAGAAATATGCCCGCGACCTGACCGAGGCGGCGCGCGAGGGCAAACTCGACCCGGTCATCGGCCGCGACGAGGAAATCCGGCGCACGATCCAGGTGCTGTCGCGGCGCACCAAGAACAACCCGGTGCTGATCGGCGAACCCGGTGTCGGCAAAACCGCGATCGTCGAGGGGCTGGCGTTGCGCATCGTCAACGGCGACGTGCCGGAGAGCCTCAAGGACAAGCGCCTGATGGCGCTCGATCTCGGCGCGATGGTGGCCGGCGCGAAATACCGCGGCGAGTTCGAGGAGCGCTTGAAAGCCGTATTGCAGGAGATCACCGCGGCGGCCGGCGAGATCGTCGTGTTTATCGACGAACTGCATACGCTGGTCGGGGCCGGCAAGGCCGAGGGCGCGATGGACGCCTCGAACATGCTGAAACCGGCCTTGGCGCGCGGCGAATTGCACTGCGTCGGCGCGACGACCTTGGACGAATACAGGAAGCACATCGAAAAGGACGCGGCGCTGGCGCGACGCTTTCAGCCGGTGTTTGTCAGCGAGCCGTCGGTCGAGGACACGATCTCGATCCTCAGGGGCATCAAGGAAAAATACGAGGTGCACCACGGCGTGCGCATCACCGACGGCGCGATCGTCGCGGCCGCGACGCTGTCGCACCGCTACATCACCGACCGGTTTCTGCCTGACAAGGCGATCGACCTGATGGACGAGGCCGCCTCGCGGCTCAGGATGGAGGTCGATTCGAAGCCCGAGGAGATCGACGAACTCGACCGCCGCATCGTGCAGTTGAAAATCGAGCGCGAAGCCTTGAAGAAGGAGCACGACCCGGCGTCGCAGGACCGCCTGAAAAAGCTCGAAAAGGAGCTGGAGGAGCTGGAGCAGCGCTCGGCCGAGCTGACCGCCGAGTGGCAAGCCGAGAAATCGAAGCTGGCGAGCGCGCAGAAGCTCAAGGAAGAACTTGACCATGCCCGCGCCGAGCTGGAACAGGCGCAGCGCCGCGGCGATTGGGGCCGCGCCGGCGAATTGACCTACGGTGTCATTCCGCAGCTCGAAAAGCAGCTCCACGAGGCCGAGGGCGCCGAAAAGGCGCGCATGCTCAACGAGGCGGTTACCGCCGAGGACATTGCCGGCGTCGTGTCGCGCTGGACCGGCATCCCGGTCGACAAGATGCTCGAAGGCGAGCGCGATAAGCTGTTGCAGATGGAGCAGAACCTCGGCCGCCGCGTGATCGGACAGCACGAGGCGGTGGTTGCCGTGTCGAACGCGATCCGCCGCGCCCGCGCCGGGCTGCAGGACCCGAACCGCCCGATCGGCTCGTTTCTGTTCCTCGGTCCCACCGGCGTCGGCAAGACCGAGCTGACCAAAGCGCTAGCCGAATTCCTGTTCGACGACGAGAGCGCGATGGTGCGCATCGACATGTCGGAATACATGGAGAAGCACTCGGTCGCGCGGCTGATCGGCGCCCCGCCGGGCTATGTCGGCTATGACGAGGGCGGCGCCCTGACCGAGGCGGTGCGGCGGCGGCCGTATCAGGTGATCCTGTTCGACGAGATCGAGAAGGCCCACCCCGACGTGTTCAACGTGCTGCTGCAGGTGCTCGACGACGGGCGGCTGACCGACGGCCAGGGCAGGACGGTCGATTTCCGCAACACGCTGATCGTGTTGACCTCGAACCTCGGCAGCGACGCGATCGCGAGCCTGCCCGACGGCGCCGATATCGAGCAGGCCCGGCCCCTGGTCATGGAGGCGGTGCGCGCCGCGTTCCGTCCCGAGTTCCTGAACCGGCTCGACGAAATCCTGCTGTTCCGGCGCCTGTCGCGCGCCGACATGAAAGGCATCGTCGAAATCCAGCTGCGCCATCTGAAGAGGCTCTTGGCCGAGCGCAAGATCGAACTCGACCTCGACCAGGCGGCCGAAACCTGGCTCGCGGACAAGGGCTACGACCCGGTCTACGGCGCCAGGCCGTTGAAGCGGGTGATCCAGCGCGAATTGCAGAACCCGCTGGCGCAGAAGATCCTCGAAGGCAGCATCCCCGACGGCTCGACCGTGCATATCGGCGCCAGCCCTCTGGGGCTGGTGATCGGCGAGGCCGCCCCTGGCGCTATCCCTGGCGCGATGGCGGCGCAGTAGCGCTCCGCCGGTGTCGAACCGGCGTCAAAACGGAAAAAGCGCGGGCTTCGGCCCGCGCTTTTTTCAAGCTTGTGCCGCCCGCTTGAACTTTCGCATATGGGCAGCCATGCAAGCTGCCTCGTCCCCAGGTCCCGCCCTGGCCGGCCCGAGAGCCCGCCCCGGACCTGATCCAGGGAGAAATCCGCGAGGCTTCGACGGACGCACGGGACGCACGCTGTCGATGCAAATGCGAACCACTGCTTCGGAGGGTCGGAAATGCGCGTAAGCACGATGCTGCGGATCACCCCGGCCGCCGACCCCGATAGCGGGTTGATCGACCGGATCGGGGATCTGGCGCGGCGCACCGAGGACGCCGGGTTTCCCGGAATATGGCTCGGCGATTCGCTGGGCCGGGGCCGGGCGACGCTCGACCCGCTATCGGTGCTCGCGGCTTTGTCCGGGGTGACAAAACGAGTCGAACTCGGCATCAGCGTCCTGCAATTGCCGCTGCGCAACCCGGTCGAGCTGGCCCACCGCGTGCAGTCGGTGCAGGCGCTGTCGGGCGGGCGGCTGCGTCTCGGCATCGGCAGCGGCTCGACCCGCGACGATTTCGAACTGCTCGGCTACGACTACGATCACCGGTTCCGCGCGTTCCGGCAGGCGATCGATACGATGCGCAAGGTGTGGAACGGCGAGCCGGTCAATGGCGGCGCCTTGTCGATGTGGCCCGGCTGCCGGGGCGGCCCGCCGATCCTGATCGGCGCCTGGCGCAGCCCGCGCTGGATCACCTACGCCGCCGACCAGGCGCAGGGCTGGACCCCGTCGGGCCGCTACAGCACGCTCGAAGACCTCGAAGGCGGGATGAAGATCTACCGCGAGGCCGGCGGCACCAACGCGGTGCTCGCCAACGTGTCGATCGATCTGAAAGAACGCCCGCAATCGGCGGAGCTGGCGCGGTTGGCGCATTTCAACCTGATCTGCCCGCCCGATGAGGCGCGCCGCCGCATGCGTCGTCTGGTCGATATGGGGTTCGACGAGGTCCTGATCGGCTCGCATTACGGCGAACTCGACGATGTCGAGCGCGTCCGCGAGTTTGTTTAAACGAGCCTAGGACGGGGGTCCGGTGTGACCCGTGTCGCGCCGCCCTGGATCGATGAACCGACGACGCGTGTGCTGCTTGATGCGCTGCGGGCGGCTGGCATCGAGGCGCGTTTTGTCGGCGGTTGCGTGCGCGACGCGCTGCTCGGGCGGCCAAGCGCCGATATCGACCTCGCGACACCGGCGCGGCCCGAGCAAATCATCGCGGCGCTCGAAAAAGCCGGCATCAAGGCGGTACCCACCGGCATCGTGCACGGCACCGTCACGGCGGTCGTCAATCCCCCGGATTTGGCCGACGGGGGGCTGCCGCCGCGGCATTTCGAAATCACGACGCTGCGGCGCGATGTCGAGACCTACGGACGGCACGCTCGCGTCGCGTTCGGCGCCGACTGGAGCGAGGACGCGGCGCGGCGCGATTTCACGATCAACGCGCTCTATCTCGATCCGGACGGCACCGTCCACGACCCGGTCGGCGGGCTGGCCGATCTCGCGGCGCATCGCGTGCGGTTTGTCGGCGAGCCGGTGCGGCGCATCGCCGAGGACGTGCTGCGCGTGTTGCGCTATTACCGCTTCGAGGCGCGCTTTGGCCGGGGCGTAGGCGACCAGGCGGCGCGCGCGGCGTGCCGCGGCGCGGTCCCGCTGCTGCCAACCTTGTCGGCCGAGCGCGTCGCTCAGGAAGTGCTGCGGCTGCTGGCTATCGCCGACCCCGTGCCGGCGCTGCGCATGATGCGCGACGATGGGGTTCTCGCCGCGATCCTGCCCGAGGCGACGCGGCTCGACCGGCTGCAAGCCCTGCTTCCGCTGGAGCCCGTAGCGGACCCGGTGCTGCGGTTGGCGGCTCTCGTCGATGTCGATCCCGAGGGCGCGGCGCTGCTGGTCGAGCGGCTGCATCTGTCGAACGCGATGCGCGACCGGCTCGCCGGCTTGGCGCGGCCCTGGCCGCTCGATCCGGCCGCTGACGGGAAAGAGCGGCGGCGCGCGCTGTACCGGCTCGGCGCCGATCGGGTTCGCGATCTGGCGCTGCTGCTCGCCGCCGAGGGGCGTCTGGACCGGAATAGGCTGGCCGAATTGCTGGCGTGCGCCGCCGCCTGGGAGGCGCCCCATTTCCCGATCGGCGGGCGCGATGTGATGGCGCTCGGCGTATCGCCCGGCCCCGATGTCGGGCGGCTGCTCGCGACGGTGCGCTGCTGGTGGGAAGCGGGCGATTTTCGCGCCGACCGCGCCGCCTGCCTCGCGTGTCTCGGCGAGCTGATCGCGCGGGAGCGGCGGCCGGCCGGCGATGACGGCTCTATTGACGACGGTAAGCCGGCCTCCTAGCCTCCCGCCGATGTTTTCGCGACACCCGCGCTTTGCTCGACGCCGATGCCGTTCTCGCGGCGGGGCGTACGCGCGCGGGATGCCGGTCGGGCACGGGGTTCGATAACCCGAGTTGACCAGCGCCCTCACGGCAAGAGCAATCCCCGCCGGCAAGCCTTCGGCGGGGTTTTTTGTTACGGGAGCCAGGAAATGAGAGGCAACGCGTCCAAGGACAATAAACCCAGCGTGTTTATCGACGGCGAAGCCGGCACAACCGGGCTCGGCATTCGCGCCCGCCTCGACGCGCTGTCGCGGGTCGCGCTGAGGAGCCTGCCCGATGAGCATCGCAAGGACCCGGCGGCGCGCCGCGACCTCATGGCCGAGGTCGATCTCGTCGTGCTGTGCCTGCCGGACGACGCGGCGCGCGAGTCGGCGGCGCTCGCGGCCGAACTCGGCGACGAGGCACCGAAGCTGCTCGACGCCAGCACCGCGCACCGGGTCGATCCCGACTGGACCTACGGCTTCCCGGAAATGGGGCGAGACCAGGCCGGGCGCATCGCCGGCTCGGCCAAGGTCGCCAATCCCGGCTGCTATCCGACCGGCGCGATCGGGCTCCTGCGGCCGCTGGTCGAGGCCGGGCTGATCACGCCCGACCACCCGATCTCGATCAACGCGGTCAGCGGCTATTCCGGCGGCGGGAAATCGATGATCGCGGCGCATGACCGGGATGGCGGACCCGCCTTCGAGCTGTACGCGCTCGGCCTCGAACACAAGCACGTCGCGGAGACGCAGCTTTATGCCGGGCTGACCCGCCGCCCGATTTTCGTGCCGTCGGTCGGGCATTTCCCGCAGGGCATGCTGGTCTCGGTGCCGCTGCACCTCGACGACCTGCCGGGAAAGCCGCGCGGCACCGATCTGCACGACGCGCTCGCCGCGTTTTATGACGGCTGCGACTGCGTGCGCGTCGCCGAGCCGGCGGCGGACGGCAAGCTCGAACCGCAGGCGCTCAACGACACGAACCGCCTCGAATTGCGGATTTTCGCCAACGAGAAGCGCCGTCATGCGGTGCTGGTCGCGCGGCTCGACAATCTCGGCAAGGGTGCCTCGGGCGCGGCGGTGCAGAACCTGTCGTTGATGCTGGGGCTGGACCGGGCCTGATCCGCGAGGACGCTCCGGCGCCGGTATTCCCTCGGTTTTTGCAACTCCGGGGCTGCGGCCACTTTTTCCCCATTCCGGCGGCGGTATGCTGTTTCTGCAGCGAATCTGCAGCAAACGCCCCCCGGAGTGCTTGCGGGCCAATGGTTTAGAGTCGGCGGAACGCAAATTCTGCAGCATAAGAACGGCAAACGCCCTGCCCGCCATCGCTCCCGCTCGTATCGCCGATTATTTTGTACTCCCGGAATGTGGCGAATTTCGTGTCGTCGTGGCGCGGCACGACGGTTTGCGCTATATGCCGGCCGCTACCAATCCATGCGTCGAACCCGCGCGACCCGGGCGGCGTGCATCGACAGCGAGGGAGGATAATAATGGAAACGGGCCGCGGTTCTGACCTGCTCGCCGCTGCTCCGCGCTCTGGTCCGAGCCGGCGCGAGCTTCTGGCGATGGCAGCGCTGGGCCTGACCGCCGGTATGCCGGGGATCGCGGTCGCCGCCGCGCCGCAGGGACAGGTGACCTGGGGCGTGCATGTCTCGCTGGCGCCGACCTGGTTCGACCCGGCCGAGACCTCCGGCATCATCACGCCCTACATGATGCTGTACGCGCTGCACGACGCGGTCGTAAAGCCGATGCCGGGCAAGGCGATCGCGCCGAGCCTCGCCGAGTCGTTCGAGGCGTCGAAGGACGGGCTGCACTACGATTTTCTGCTGCGCGACGGGGTGCGGTTCCACAACGACGATCCGGTCACCGCCGAGGACGTAAAATTTTCGTTCGAGCGCTATCGCGGCGCCTCGCGCGACATGTTCAAGGAGCGGGTCGCCGCGGTCGAAACGCCCGATGCGCGTCACGTGCGCTTCACGCTGAAAGACCCGTGGCCCGACTTCCTGACGTTTTACGGCAGCGCCACCGGGGCCGGCTGGGTCGTGCCGAAGAAATATGTCGAGAAAGTCGGCGACGACGGCTTCAAGAAAAAGCCGGTCGGCGCGGGACCATACAAATTTGTTTCGTTTACGCCCGGCGTCGAACTGACGCTGGAGGCCAACGAGGGTTATTGGCGCAAAACGCCCGCGGTCAAGCGCCTGGTCCTGCGCAGCATCCCGGACGAGACGACCCGGCTTTCGGCGCTGAAGGGCGGCGAGGCCGATATCATCTACTGGGTCAGCGGCGAGCTGGCACAGGAGCTGCAGCGCATGCCGGGTTTCAAGCTCGATGTCAGCCATACGGCGACGTGGTGGATCTATTTTCTCGAGCAGTTCGACCCGAAATCGCCGTGGCACGATATACGGGTGCGGCAGGCCACCGCGCTCGCGATCGACCTGAAGAACATCAACCAGGCGATCACGCTGGGTCATTCGAAGGTGACTGGAAACGCGTTCGTCCCGTCGCATTTCGAGTACTACTGGCAGCCGCCCGCGCCGGTATACGACCCGGCGAAGGCAAAGCAGCTGCTCGCCGATGCGGGATACCCGAACGGGCTCGACGCCGGTCCGTTTTACGTCGACGCCGCGTTTTCGAACACGGTCGAGGCGATCGCCAACAGCCTGCGCGAGATCGGCATCCGCTCGAACGTGCGGCCGCTCGAACGCGCCGCCTTTTACAAGGGCTATTCAGAAAAGAAGCTGAAGGGCCTGATCATGGGCGGCAGCGCCGCGTTCGGCAACGCCGCGACCCGGCTCGAAGCCTTTGTCGTCAAGGGCGGCACCTACGCCTACGGCAGCTACCCGGAAATCGACGAGCTGTTCGAGAAGCAGGCCGTCGAACTCGACCACGAGAAGCGGGCGGCGCTGCTCGACCGCATACAGCAGCTCGTGCTGGAGAAGATGATCGCCGCGCCGGTCTGGCATCTGGCGGCGCTGAGCGGGGTCGGTCCGCGGGTCGGGCAGTCGGGGATCGGCCTGATCGGCGGCGACCCGTGGAGTTCGCCCTACGAGGATGTAACCCTTAAAGGCGCCTGAGCGGCGCCGACCGCCGCGGCGCAGTAATCCTTTGTTGCGGCGGTCTGACGCGAAGAAAGGCAAGACAGCCCCGGCCGCGCTGGGCTACACTTGGCGCAAGGCCCTGCTCGGAAGAGGCCGGAAGGGCTTATCGGGAGGTGCAAACGTCGATGACGGTGCCAGGGTATCGGACACAGGCAGACGATCTTTCCGAAGAAAGCGTCCGCTCCGGCGTGACGCGGCGCGGCGTGCTCGGCGGCGCGGCGGCATTGGGTCTGGCGGCCACCACGCCGGGGATCGTCCGCGCCGCCGCTCCGGCAGGCCAATTGACCTGGGGACTGCATGTGTCGGTCGCCTCGACTTGGCTCGACCCGGCGGAGACGCAGGGCATCATCACGCCTTACATGGTGCTCTACGCGTTGCATGACGCGATGGTTAAGGACTTGCCCGGTAAGCCGCAGGCGCCGAGCCTCGCGGAATCGTGGTCGGTTTCCGAAGACAATCTGACGCACGAGTTCGTGCTGCGTCCCGGCGTCACGTTTCACGACGGCGAGCCGGTCACCGCCGAGGACGTGAAGTTCTCGTTCGAGCGCTATCACGGCACCTCGAAAGACCTGCTGAAGAACATGGTCGCCGCGGTTGAAACGCCGGACGACCGGCACGTGCGGTTCAAGCTGAAGGAGCCGTGGCCGGATTTTCTGACGTTCTACGCGAGCGCGACCGGCGCCGGCTGGATCGTGCCGAAGAAATATGTCGAAAAGGTCGGCGACGAGGGGTTCAAGAAACATCCGATCGGCGCCGGACCGTACAAGTTCGTGTCGTTCAACCCCGGGGTCGAGCTGATCCTCGAGGCGTTCGACAGCTATTGGCGCAAGACGCCGAGCGTCAAGCGTCTGGTGATGAGGGTCATCCCCGACGAGGCGACGCGCGCGGCGGCGCTGAAGGCGGGCGAGGTCGATATCGCCTACTCGATCCGCGGCGAGATCGCCGACGAGGTCCGGCAGACGCCCGGTCTGACGCTGAAGCCGGTTGTGCTGCAGGCCCCGAACTGGCTGTATTTTCCGGAGCAGTGGGACCCGAAATCGCCGTGGAGCAAGCTCCAGGTGCGGCAGGCGGCCAATCTCGCGATCGACCGCGAGGGCATGAGCAAGGCGTTGTTCCTCGGCTATTGCAAGGTCACCAACAACGCCGTCGTCCCCTACACGTTCGATTATTATTGGCAGCCGCCCGAAGCGGCCTACGACCCGGCGAAGGCGCGCAAGCTGATGGCGGAGGCCGGCTACCCGAACGGCTTTGACGCCGGCCTCATGTACTGCGACTCGTCCTACGCCAACATGGCCGAGGTGTCGGTCAACAACCTCGCCGAGATCGGCATACGCTGCCGGCTGCAGCCGATCGAGCGCGCCGGGTTCTTCGCCGGCTATTCGTCAAAGAAATACGACCGCGGCATCATCCAGGGCGCGAGCGGCGCGTTCGGCAACGCCGCCACGCGGATGGCCGCGTTTGTGGTCAAGGGCGGCGCCTTCGCTTACGGCAGTTACCCCGACATCGACGAATTGTTTCCGAAACAGGCCGACGAACTCGACCCTAAGAAGCGCACCGACATCCTTCAAAAGATGCAGCAGCTCGTCTACGAAAAGGCAATCTATTCGCCGATCTGGCAACTCGGCTTCATCAACGCGGTGGGGCCGCGGGTCGGCGAATCGACGTTCGGGTTGATACCGGGTTTTGCCTATACGGCGCCGTTCGAAGATATCACGATAAAGGCGTAACGGGCGCGCGGATCGCGACGCGGGTATCGAGGATAAGATGAAGCGGTTCATACTTCGGCGAACAGCATACTCGCTTCTGTCGCTGTTTCTGCTGTCGGTCACGATCTTCTTCTTTGTCCGGGTGACCGGCGACCCGGCGGTGCTGCTCGTCGAACCGGGCGCCAGCCAGGCCGACATCGCGGCGATTCACAAACAGTTCGGTCTCGACCAGCCGTATGTCGTGCAATACTGGAAGTTCATGAGCAGCCTGTTCCACGGCGATCTCGGCAAGTCGTTCTACTATCAGACGCCGGTCATGGGTCTCTATCTCGACCGGTTGCCCAACTCGCTGCTGCTCGCCTTTGTCGCGATGGGATTGTCGCTGCTGATCGGCATCCCGGCCGGCATCCTGGCCTCGGTGCAGGTCGGCCGGTTCTGGGACGGTTTCGGCAAGCTGTTCACACTGCTCGGTCTGTCGCTGCCGTCGTTTCTCGTCGGGCTGCTGCTGATCCTGTTGTTTTCGGTCTATCTCGGATGGCTGCCCTCGTCGGGGGCGGGGACGCCGCTGCACCTGATCATGCCGGCCTTCGCGCTGGGGTGGTATTTCGCGGCCTCGCATATGCGTCTGACCCGGTCATCGATGCTTGAGGTGCTCGGCTCCGAATATATCAAGCTGGCGCGTCTCAAGGGCCTGCCGCAATTCATGATCATCGCCAAGCACGCGTTCAAGAACGCGCTGATCCCGGTGCTGACGCTGGCGGGCATCAATCTGGTGATCATGGTCAATGTCGCGGTCGTCGTCGAAACGGTGTTCGCCTGGCCCGGCATCGGCCGGCTGCTCTACGAGGGCATCACGTTCCGCGACTTCCCGATCGTCCAGGGCGTCGTAATCCTCGGCGGCGCGATGATCGTTATCGTGAACCTGCTGGTCGACATCCTCTACGCGGTCATCGATCCGCGTATCCGACTGGAGAGCTGACATGAGCATAGCAACCGATGTCGGCCGCCTGCCGACCCCGAGGCCGCGCTTTGCCGCGCTGCGCCGGTTCCGGCTTGGGGACTTTCCGCTGCTGCCGGTGCTGATCCTCGGCACGATCGCGTTCGTCGCGATCTTCGCCGAGCACCTGGCGCCGCACAATCCCGAGGTCGGCATGCTGACGGCGCGCTTCAAACCGCCGTTCTGGATGCAGCGCGGCAGCTACGAGTACCTGCTCGGCACCGACCAGCTCGGACGCGACGTGCTGTCGCGGCTGATCTTCGGCGCGCGCGTCTCGATGGTCGTCGGCATCACCGCCGTCCTCGTCGCCGGATTTATCGGCACGACGCTCGGCATCATCTCCGGCTATCTCGGCGGCTGGGTCGATCAGGTCGTCATGCGGGTGACCGACACCTGGCTGGCGCTGCCGTCGCTGACCTTCGCGATCTTTCTCGCGGCGATCGTCGGTCCCAGCATGTGGAACATCGTCATTATTCTCGGCGGTGTTTACTGGACGCGGTACGCCCGCGTCGTCCGCGGCGAGGTGCTGTCGCTGAAGGAACGCGAATTCGTCCGTCTCGCGGTCGTGGCCGGCTGCTCGAAAACAAAGATCATGATCCGTCACGTTCTGCCCAATGTCCTCAACTCGGCAATCGTGCTGGCTACCCTGATGCTCGGAGTGGTGATCATCGCCGAAGCCTCGCTGTCGTTCCTCGGCGTCGGCGTGCCGCCGCCGGAGCCCGCCTGGGGGCTGATGCTGTCGGACGGCAAGCAGGGTCTGATGGTCGGCTATTGGTGGCTGACCGTATTCCCGGGCGCGTGCATCGTGCTGATGGTGCTGTCCGCGAACATTATCGGCGACTGGCTCCGGGTCAAACTCGACCCGCAACTGCGGCAGCTGTAATGACGAAAGCCCCGTTGCTTGAACTCGACAACCTGTCGACGCACTACGTCTCGTCGAAGGGCACCCGCGTCGTCCGCGCGGTTCAGAACATCTCGCTGAGCATCCGCGCCGGCGAGACGCTCGGGATCGTCGGCGAGTCCGGCTCGGGCAAGAGCACGCTGGCCCTGACGATCCTGCGCGTGCTGCCGCCGGCGGCGCGCATCGTCAGCGGCCGGATGCTGTTCGAGGGCGAGGATCTCGTACAGAAAACCGACGAGGAGATGCGCGATATTCGCGGCAAGCGGATCGCGATGCTGGTGCAGGACCCGATGGCGTCGCTGAACCCGCTCTTCTCGATCGGCAACCAGGTCGCCGAGCCGATCATCGTGCACGAGGGCGCGCCCCGCCAGACGGCGTGGGAACGCGCCATCAAGCTGCTGAAGGCGGTCCGCATTCCGTCAGCGGAAACGCGCGTCAATCAATATCCGCACGAGATGTCGGGCGGCATGCGCCAGCGCATCGTCGGCGCCATCGGGATCTCCTGCGAGCCGCGGCTCCTGATCGCCGACGAGCCGACCACCAGCCTCGACCTGACAATCCAGGCGCAATACCTGAACCTGCTGCGCGATCTGCAGCGCGAGCACGGTCTGGCGCTGATCTTCATCACGCATAATCTCGGCATCGTCGCGAAGATGTGCGACACGCTGGCGGTAATGTATGCCGGGAAGGTCGTCGAATACGGACCGGTCTCGCGCATCTTCAACGACCCGGTGCACCCCTATACCAGGGCGTTGCTGAATTCGATCCCGCGCATGAGCGAGGACGACCAGCGGCTGACCGCGATCGAAGGCCAGCCGCCGGACCTCGCGGCACTGCCGCCGGGGTGTGCGTTCGCGCCGCGCTGCCCGAGCGCGACGTCGCGCTGCCGCGCCGAGGAGCCGCCGGAATTCGCGCCGGAGGACGGGCGGGGCGCTCGCTGCTGGCTTGCCGAGCCGGTAACCGCCGGCCCCGAGCTGCGGCGCCTCGCCAGTAGTGGAGTAGCGTAATGGCGGTCATCGAGGCGGACGGCCTCATTAAGCATTTCGGGGCGCGCCGCGGCTTTCTCGGCGGCAGCGGCGCGGGGGTGGTCCGCGCCGTCGACGGCATTTCGTTCAAGATCGAACGCGGCCAGACGCTCGGGATCGTCGGCGAAAGCGGCTGCGGCAAGACGACCACCGCGAAGCTCGTCCTCGGCCTCGAAAACCCGACCGGCGGCATCATGCGGTTCGAGGGCAGGGATTTGCAGGGGCTCGACGCGGGCGGGCGCCGCGAATACCGCAAATCGGTCCAGGCCGTGTTCCAGGACCCCTACGCCTCGCTCAGCCCGCGAATGCGCATCAGCTCGATCATCTCCGAGCCGCTGACCACGAATGAAAAGGTGACCGCGGCGGAAGTTCGCAAGCGGGTCGAGGAGCTGCTCGATCTGGTCGGTCTGCCGGCGCGCGCCGCCGATCTGTTTCCGCACGAATTCTCCGGCGGTCAGCGCCAGCGCATCGCGATCGCCCGCGCGCTCGCGCTCAATCCGAAACTGATCGTGCTCGACGAACCGGTCTCGGCATTGGACGTGTCGATCCGCGCCCAGATCCTCAACCTGCTGCGCGATCTGCAGGCGCGGCTCGGCGTCTCGTACCTGTTTATCGCGCACGACCTCGCGGCGGTGGCGCACATGAGCCACGTGATCGCCGTCATGTATCTCGGCAAAATCGTCGAGACCGGCGAGGCGAAGACTCTCGCCCGCAACCCAAAGCACCCGTACACCGAGGCATTGTTCTCGGCCGCGCTCCCGAGCCATCCGGACGAGCGGCGCGAGGAAATCATTCTGCCCGGCGAGGTTCCGAGCCCGATCAACCCACCCTCCGGGTGCCGCTTCCATCCGCGCTGCCCGCAGGCAATGGCGCGCTGCTCCACCGATGTGCCGAACCTGAAGGACATCGGTGGGCGGATCGTCTCGTGCCATCTGTACGACGAGCCGCAAACCGGCCGCGCGCCGCTGCGCGTCGCCGCCTCCGCCAGCGCCGCCGACTGAGGCGGTTTCGCATCGGCTCGGGCTCAACGGTAGGATCGGCTGATCCCAGCGGAAGCCGGGAGACGCCCATGCCATGCGGCGGCGTGAGATGATGGGCGTCGCTCCGCTCAGCCCATCCTCTGCTTTCTCGGCTACCCTAGTTTCCGTAGAGCGCGATCGCTTCCGGCAAATCGCGGAAATCGGCGATCGTCATTGCCGCGCCGTTGCTCCGCAGAAGGTCGCCATGCCCCGCCCGGCAATGACTGCCGCCGCAAAATCCGATTGCCGGCATGCTGGCGGACACCGCCGCCCTGATCCCGGGCACGCTGTCCTCGATCACGACGCAGCGCGCCGGGTCGGCCCGCATCGCCCGCGCGGCGAACAGAAACAGATCGGGCGCAGGCTTCCCTCGCGCCACCATGACCGCGCTGAAGATATTCGGCTCGAAACGATCGAGCAGACCCGTCAGTCCGAGGCTCTTGCGTATCCGCTCCGGCGTGCCGCTCGAGGCAACGCAGATCGGCGCCGGCATCCGGTCGAGCACTTCATGAATGCCGGGAAAAGACATCAGCGTCGCCGCGCAACAGGCGTCGGCCAGCGCCGCGGCCCGATCGTGGTAATCCGGGGGTAGCGGTTTTCCCCATTCACGCTCGATAGCGGCGAGCATTTCGGCGTCGGAAATCCCGCAAAACCTCTCGCCGAGAAGTTCCGGCGTAATCTCATACCCGCATTCCGACAGAATTTCGGCATGGACGCGGTTGAAGACCGGTTCGCTGTCGACCAGCACGCCGTCGCAATCGAAGATGACGAGGTCGAGGCCGCGTGCCATAGCCACTCTGTCGCCGGGACAGGCGTCGCTTACTCGAGGCCTCTCGCTCCCGGCGTCATTCTAAAATTCGACGCCGGCGCCTTCGAGCGCGAGCAGACGCCGCTTTGTCGCGAGCCCTCCCGCGCCGCTGTAGCCGCCGATCCCGGCCTTGGCCAATACGCGATGGCAGGGCACCACGATCGGGATCGGGTTTCTGCCGCAGGACCGCCCGACCGCGCGCGGCGCGGAGCCGACGATGCCGGCGAGGTCCCCATAGCAGCGCGTTTCGCCATACGGGATCGTCCGCATCGCCGTCCATACCCGTGTCTCGAACGGCGAGCCGGCGGGCGCGAGCGGCAGGTCGAACCGGGTCAGCTTCCCGGCGAAATAGGCGTCGAGCTGCGCCGCGGCCTCGGCGAGCAGCGGGCCGCCGTTGCCGAGAATCCGCTCCTCGACGCCGTCGGTCCAGCGGATCGCGACGATCGCGTCGCCGTCTTCCTCGATCGTCAACCGCCCGACCGGGCTCGGTATCGATAAACAGGGCATCGCGACGCCTCCCGCGAATTTCACCGGACGACGCACGGCCGCGGAGCGTCCGCGGGCCTTCTCGCCCCCCGCGCTTTCGCGTCGGGCTCGCCGAGGGCGAGAGGGTCCGATCAGCGCCGCCGGATCGCCCGGGGTCTATTTATCTGGGGGCCTATTTCAGATTTTTGTCAAAAAAGTTGCGGATGTCGCCCCACAGTTCATGGGCCGGCCCCTCACGGTAGCTCGGGCGGTAGTCCGCGAGAAAGGCATGACCGGCGTTCGGGTACACCTTGGTCGTGACATCCTTCCCGGCGGCCTGCCCTCGCGTCTTCAGCTCGGCTTCGAGCGCCACCGGCGGGTTCTGATCCTCGGCGCCGAACACGCCGAACAGCGGGCAGTTCAGCTGACCGACCATGTCGAGCGGCGGTTTCGGCCGCGCCGGGCTGGTCTGCGCGTCAGGGGTGGCGCGGTCGATAAAGCCGCCCCAGCAATCGATCGCGGCATCGACCTTTCGGCTGCTGCCCGCGAACAGCAGCGTATGCCGGCCGCCGGAGCAGAACCCGATCGCGCCGATCTTCCCGGTTGCGCCGGGCAGCGCGCGCAGGTAATCGGCCGCCGCTTCGAGGTCCCGCACCGCCTCGCTGTCGGGCAGGCCAAACATCACCGGAAACACGGTATTGATGTCGTCCGGGTTGCTCGGACCGCCGCGCCGCCAGTACAGCGCCGGCGCGCAGGCGTTGTAGCCGATATTCGCAAAGCGCCGTGCGAGGTCGCAGATGTGATCGACGAGGCCGAACGCCTCCTGGATCACGACGATGCCGGGATAATTGCCTTCCTGGTTTGGGGTCGCGACATAGGCCGCGATCTTGTCGCCGCCGCTTTGCAGCGAGACGACGCCGCCCTTGATGCGGCCGGGATCGGTTACGACGCCGGGTGGGTTCGCCATCGCAATGCCTCCTTCCGTCTGCGTGGGTGCGGCGATCATAGCGGGGATCGCCGACCAAACGATACAGGCGATCCGAGCCGCCGGGGTTATGATTAGCAAAAGCATACGCCGATCGAAGGAGGTTTTATGACCCAAACGCCGCCCCGCCCGCTCGTGGAAGGTCCATCGGCCTGGATCGGCCGCGACCTGCGCGCCCGCGAGAACGAGTGGATTTACCCCCTCGCCGCCGGCGAAATCGCGGAGATCGAGAGCGCGACGGCGGCGGTGCGCGCCCGCGGCCTCGACATCGCCGAGATCAGCCGCGCCGATTTCCCGCTGCCGATGCTCGGGCCGAAGCTCGACCGGATGCGGGAGGAAATCCTCAACCGGCGCGGTTTTGCGCTGATCCGCGGATTGCCGGTCGAAGGCCGGCCGATCTCTGACAGCGCCGCCGCCTATTGGGGCATCGGCTCGTATTTCGGCAACGCGCGCTCGCAAAACGCGAAGGGCCACCTGCTCGGCCATGTCCGTGATCTCGGATTGGCGACATCGGACCCGAATGTGCGCACCTACCAGACGACCGAGCGCCAGCATTTTCATACCGACTCGTGCGATATCGTCGGGCTGTTGTGCCTCAAAACCGCGAAATCGGGCGGGCTGTCGTCGCTCACCAGCTCGATGGCGATCTACAACGAAATGGCGACGCGCCGTCCGGACCTCGTCGCGCGGCTGTTCCGGCCGATGCCGACCGACCGGCGCGGCGAGGTGCCGGCGGGCAAAAAACCGTTTTTCGAGATCCCGGTCTATAACGATCACGCCGGCTATCTGTCGGTCCTGTATTCGCGCACCTACATCAACTCCGGCCAGCGTTTCCCGGAGGCACGCCGCCTCGAACCCGAGGACGTCGAGGCGCTCGACCTGTTCGACGACCTCGCCAACGACGCCGATCTGCGGCTCGACATGCAGCTCCGGCCCGGCGACATGCAATTCGTGCACAATCACACGATCCTGCACGACCGCACCGCCTTCGAGGACTGGCCCGAGCCGGAAAAGAAGCGCCATCTGCTGCGGCTGTGGCTCGCCGCGCCCGGCGCCCGCCCGTTGCCGCCGATCTACGCCGAACGCTACGGCAGCGTCACGATCGGCGACCGAGGCGGCATCGTCTGCCCCGGCACCAGGCTGCACGCCCCGCTCGAACCGGTCTGACGATCATCGCGCTTCTCGGGAGCCGCCTCGCGCGCGGAGCCGGGCGGTTCGCCGCGAGCCGTCATGCGCGTCGTCGTATTTCGGCGGCGCCCGATCTGGTGCATGTTGCGCCGCATGTCCGAACGCTTCTCGGCGGCCGTCGACGACAAGACGCAATCCGCCCCCGCCCCGGCCGCGGGTTCGGCGGCCAATTGGCGGCAGACGCTGTGGGCCATGGTCGCGATCCAGTTCGTCACGGCGATGGCGAACTCGGTCCTGACGCCGATCATGCCGCTGTTCCTGCCCGAGCTGGGCGTCACGGACCCGAGCGCGGTCGCAATCTGGGCCGGCATCCTCGCCGGCAGCACGTCGTTTGTCGCGGCTTTCACCTCGCCGATCTGGGGGCGGCTGTCCGACCGGCACGGGCGCAAGCTGATGCTGATCCGCTCCAGCATCGCGATCGGCATCTTCACCGCGCTGATGGGCGTCGCCGTCAATGTCTGGCAGATGTTCGCGTTTCGCGGGCTGATGGGCATCTTCGCCGGATTTTCGGCGGCGGCGATCGCGCTGGTCGCGAGCCAGGTGCCGGAGGACCGTCTCGGATACTCGCTCGGCTGGCTCAGCACCGGGCAGCTGGTCGGCTCGCTGATCGGCCCGGTCATCGGCGGCATCCTGGCCGACCTGACCGGCAGCTACCGCATCCCGTTCTTCTGCACCTCGGCGACGCTGTTCGCGGCCACCGCAGCGGTATGGTTCATCGTCCAGGAGCAGTTTACAAAACCGCAAAAAAGCGGCGGGCGCGGCTCGACATTGAGCAGCCTCTTCGCGCTGGCGCGCTCGCCGATGCTGCTGGCGCTGTTTTTTGTGCTGCTGATGGCGCAGTTCGGCATCCGCACGGTGCAGCCGATCATCACCCTCTACGTGCAGGAGATGGTCGGCGATCTGCCGAATATCGCGACCCTGGCCGGCATCGCCTTTTCGATCAGCGGCCTCGCCAACGTGTTCGCGGCGCCATTTCTCGGGACGCGCAGCGATCGGCTCGGGTATCGCCGCGTGCTGCTGATCTGCCTCGCCGGTGCCGCACTGACCACGGCGCCGCAGGCTTTCGCCGATAACTACTATGTGTTCGTCGCCCTGCGGTTCGCGGTCGGGCTGTTCATCGGCGGTCTTTTGCCGGTGGCGAACGCGATGGTGGCGCGTCTGGTCGACCGCAGCGAGCGCGGCGCGGTGTTTGGAATGACCGCCTCGGCGATGTTTCTCGGCAATTCGCTCGGACCGCTGATCGGCGGTGGCGTCGCGGCCGGGTTCGGTCTCAACTGGGTGTTTCTGATGACCGCGCTGGTGATGGCGGCAAACCTCGTCTGGGTCTATTACAAGGTGCCGGAGCATACCGGCGAGCGGTAAGGGGATGACCACGATCTGGGCAGAACCGCCCGATATTGTCGCCTTCACCGGCGGTTCGCTGGCGCGCGAATCCGGGTTTGCGCCGTTCGATCCGGCGGCGATGCCGGACGGGTTGCGGCTCGAAGATGTCGTGACCCGCGAGGGTTTCGCGCGCGATCCCGCGCGGGTCAACGAGTTCTACAACATACGCCGGCGCGAGCTGCTGGCCGCAACGCCGAGCGCGGCGCACGAGGCGCTGGCCGTGCTCGAAACGGTGCGGCCGCGACAGGTGCTGGTCGTCACGCGCAACATCGACGAGCTGCACGAGCGTGCCGGCTCCAGGGCGGTGATCCACACGCACGGCGAATTATTGAAGGCGCGCTGCACGATCTGCACCAATGTTTCCGAGCGTTCCGACGACATCGCGCGCGACACTTCCTGCCCGGTGTGCGGCAATCACGGACACCTGCGGCCGCACATCGTTTGGGTCGGCGAGGAGCCGCTCGGCATGGCGAGCGTCTACGAGGCGCTGGCGCATTGCCGCCTGTTCCTCGCGGTCGGTGTCCCGGTCGCCGCCGAGCCGGCCAGCGGCTTCGCCGAAGCCGCGCGGCGGGCCGGCGCAAGGCGGATCGCGTTCAATCCGGAACCGTCCCCCGATCCCGGCGCGTTCGATGACCAAATCGTCGGCCCGCTCGGTGAAACCGTGCCTTCTTTCATCAAGGCATTGATCGCGGAGCGGTAAGCCGGCGCAAGTAGCCGGAGCGCTTTGCGCGAGCGGACGCAAGAGGGGTGAGGGGCCAGCGGGCCTGTCGCCGCTTCACGGGCGAGCAGTCCGGGCGCCGACAGCGGGGTTGCGGCGCGCCCGGGTTTGCGGCATCGAACCGCGCAGCCCCATCGCGTCGTAACGGAGACGGAAATGCCAGGCCGACTCGACGAGACCCGTCCGTTCCTGCCCGTCAATATCGCGCTTCTGACCGTGTCGGATACGCGCACCGCGGCCGACGACCGGTCCGGCAACACGCTCGCCGAACTGGCCGAGACCGCCGGGCACCGGGTCGCGGCGCGGAGCATCGTCCGCGACGATTTCGCCGCCATCACCGATCGGCTCCGCGCCTGGATCGCCGACCCCGAGATCGACGTCGTCATCGCCACCGGCGGCACCGGCGTCACCGGCCGCGACGTGACCCCGGAGGCGTTTCAGAGCGTCTACGAAAAGGAGATCGCCGGGTTCGGCGAGCTGTTCCGCTGGCTCAGTTTCGCGAAGATCGGCACCTCGACAATCCAGAGCCGCGCCACCGCCGGGGTCGCCGGCAGCACCTATCTGTTCGCGCTGCCCGGCTCGCCGAGCGCCTGCCGCGACGCGTGGCAGGACATCCTCGTCCATCAGCTCGACAACCGCTTCCGCCCCTGCAATTTCGTCGAGCTTATGCCGCGGCTGCAGGAGCACAAGCCGGCATAGGTCAGCACCGCTCCGCACCGCCCGATTTGGGAGCGGAATCCGGCCGCTGATCGCCCCCGCCGCCGCGGGACTGTTCGATCTCGGAATTCAGTTCGGCGCCGACCAGCACGATGAAGGCGCCGAGATACAGCCACATCAGCAGCACGACGACGGTGCCGAGCGAGCCGTAGGTCTTGTCGTAGGACGCGAAACTCGCGACGTAGTACGAGAACCCGGCCGATCCGGCCAGCCAGACGATCGCCGCGACGATGGTTCCCGCCGAGAATAGGTGCCAGCATGGGTTCTGCCGGGCCGGCGCGAAGCGGTAAACCATCCCGAGCGCGAGGATCAGCAGCACCGCCAGGATCGGCCAGCGCACCAGCCCGATAAACTCTCGCGATCCTTTTGGAAATGGCAGCGATCCAAGCACCGCCGGGACGACCGCGACCAGAAACAGGCTCAGCAGCACGAACGCGGCGGCGCCGACCGTCAGCGCCGCCGATTGCGCATAATAGGCGAGGATGCCTCGCGTATCGCGCTCCTCGTAGGCGACGGTGAGTGCCTGCATCAGCGTGCCGGTGCCCGACATCGAATACCACAACGCGAGGACCAGGCTGATCACCAGCCCGAGGCCGAGAGCCTGCGGCGGCGCGCTGATCAGCCGATGCAGCTGATCGTAGAGCAGTTCGAGAGCCGATTGCGGCAGCACACCCGCAAGGCTCTCGACCTGCGTCGCGATGATCGCCGGATCGGAGATCAGCCCGTAGATCGAGATCAGCGCCGACATCGCCGGAAAAACCGACAGAAAGGTCCAGAACGCGACCCCGGCCGCCATCACCGACACATTGTCGCGATTGGTCTCGTTATAAACATTCTTGAGAATGCGGCCCCATCCGATCGGGTTCTTCGGCCCGGTCGGCCGCGGCTCGGTCGGGGGATGATCCCGCCGGTCCGATGCGACCTCCCCGATCGCGGCCGCGGGGCCGGGGTGCCCGGAATTCGCGCGATCCGGATGGGCGAACGCGCCGGAATGATCGTTCATACCGCCGGAACGGAGAGTTTCCGCGGCCGGTTCCCGCCAAGGCGCGGCGCGTCCCCAAAGCCGGGCGGAACCCGCCGGCGCAGCAGGTGTTTGCGGGCCGTCCGCAACACGGTGCCCGTTATGACCATCGCCGAACAGCAGCTGGCGCGCCTCGGCTTCGCGAGCGAAGCGGGCGACCTCCCGTGCTGGCGCATCACGCGGCTGGACGGGGCGAAGTACCGCGAGTCGGCGGCCGATCCGGCGCAAAGCCGCGCGCTGATGCGGTGGCGGGTGCTGCTGGCGCGCAATCCCCGGCCTTCGCCCTACCGCATCTCCCGTATCGAGGACTGACGATCCTCGGCGCCTTCGCCGGGCAGCTCGACTAGGCCGAGCCCGGCTACCCGGGTATACACCGACGTGAAATGCGCCGCGGCCGAGCGGTCGAGCCCCTCGAGCCAGTTCTGATCGAGAAACGATGCCAGAGCCGGCTGCCCGAGCGCCGCTTCCCACAGAATACCGAGCAGCGAGGCGGCCGCCTCATCCTGCTCCCGTTCCAGCAGCTTCACGACCGAAGCGCGTTCGGCCGCCGCGCGCCTGGTCGTGTCCGGCCCCGGTCCCAGCCCGAAATCCGGCAGGCGGCGACGCGCCGGCGGCGCCAGCAGGAAATGCGCGATCTCGTGCAGGATCACATAGGCTTCGGTATCGCCGTCGAGCGCCGCGCCGTCCCAGTTGAAGCCCGGCCGGGTTCCCGGCGGATGAACCGGCATCCCGCATGAGTGGGCCAGTGCCAAAACGTGGCGCCGATGCGCTTCGGCAGCCTCTCCGCGGGCGCGTTCGGGCGAGGTCGCGCGTATCAGCGAGAAGGCAACGCGCGCCGCCGGATCGTTTATCCCGACCGCGAAGCAATCGAGCGCGGCGCTGAGCTGCTCGGACGGTATCGGCGTCAGGATCATGCAGTCACCGGGAGTGGCGGCCGACTGTAGACATGTCTTCCGCCGCGCCCCGGTCAAGGCCTCGACACGACCTGAGGGTCAGCGTGCGCCCGGCGCAGCCCATCAACCCAAGCAGGGTCACACGAAAACGGAAAGCGGGAGCCGGCCTGGGCGCCGGAACCCAGGCCGGCACACCGGCTAAGCCGATTTCTGGAGCCGGCGACGCACCGCGAAGCCCATCAACCCTGCTAGTCCGACCATCAGAAGCGGCAAGCTGCCCGGTTCCGGCACCGCCGCCAATGGGGCGAACACCGCGATGCAGCCTGGGTTCTCTTGAGTCGTCGGGCACGGGTCCACCGCGAGGGTGCCGGCGAGCGCCACGAAAACATCACCGTTGAACGGATCTACCGCGATCGAATGCGCGCTCGTGGTAGTCGGCAGGTCGACCTTTTGAATAACGCTACCGTTATCGCTGACAACGTCGAAGAACCGGGTGGTATTGCTGCCGTTGTTGCCGGTCACGTAGAACCTGTTTGTGCTCGGGTCGTACCAGATCTCGTCGGTGCCGCCGAGGCCGTTGACCGTCGCGAGGAGCTGGCCATTCTTATCGAGCAGAACCGCCTGGGAACCCGCCTTGCCGCAGCCGACCAGCATGTTCCCGCTCGCGCTGACGGCAAGTCCGGTCGGCGAGCACGCTGCGATCCCAAACGACGTGAAATCGATCGTTCGCAGGACCTGGCCAGCGGTACTGATCTCGGCGACCCCGCCTGGGTCATTTGGGTTGGGTGGGTTCCCGGCCAACTGCGGGATGGAAACGAAAAACGTTCCGGTTTGCGGGTTCCACGCCGGCTGCTCCATGCCGCCGCCCGGGATACCTCCCAAGGCCGCGGGGACGGTGATCGGTGTGGTGGTGAGGGCGACGGGCGGATGCCCGTTATTTGTCGAGAAGAGATTTCCGTAGGCCGGCGTCTCGGCGTTGTTGGCCGCGAGGACCTGGTGCGTCGAGGACGAGTATGCCATCTCGTCGACACGGGTGGTCCCGTTGGTAAAGATCGACTGCTGCAGGACCGGCGCCGCCGGATTGGTCGCGTCGAAGACCTTGAGCGTGCTGTTGCCGTCGCCGGCGTAGAGGGTTGTGACCCCTCCCGAGGTGACCGTCAAAACGCCATCCGGCCCCGATACCGATGTTGTTGCCTGCTGCCCCGTAAACCCGGTCGCGCGGCCGAGAAATGTCAGGCTCGATCCCGAAAAGATATCGACGGCCGCGTTGGACCGGTCGGCGATAAAAATATTTCCGGTTACCGGGTCGGCGAAGCTGATGTCGAACGAGGAGAACGCCCCGCCCGGCTGCTGATTCGCCGCGTCCGCCGGGACCGGAATATAAGTCAGGAGTGTCAGGGGACCGGCAACAGCCGGGGTGGCGGTCGCCGCCAGTGCGATCGCGCCCGCCAACGCGACCGATTTTGTCAACGTCCGCATGCGCTCCTCCCTTCGCGTGCTTCAGGGGGCGCTATGCAAATCTCGAGCCGGGCAGAATAAATGCTTTTTATTCAAATGCTTTGAAGCTGGCCGCTGTCCCGTGGAGGGACGGGTTGTCAGGTATACCGACACCCGTGGACCTGGCCAAATGTCTGTGTCTACTTACACTTTGGCATTATCTCAATGACTTGGATGGGTAGGTTGATCCTGGATCAAGTGTAAGAAAAGTCGACAGCTACACGCGGCGGCGCGCAACTCGTGAAAGCTTCCGCTCACCGGATACTTGGATCGCGGATAGGCGCGCCCTTACTATGGTCGGGAGCAATCGATAAGCGGGGAGGCGGCGGTGCAATTCGGGGTCTTCGACCATCTCGACGACAGCGGCGTGCCGCTGGCGCGGCATTTCGAGAACCGGCTTCGGCTGGTCGAGGCCTATGACCGCGCCGGGTTCTACGCCTACCACCTGGCCGAGCACCACAACACGCCGCTCGGCTACGCGCCGTCGCCGAGCGTGTTTCTCGCCGCCGTCGCGCAGCGCACAAAGCGCCTCAAATTCGGTCCGATGGTCTATCTGCTGCCGCTTTATCACCCGCTGCGGCTGATCGACGAGGTCTGCATGCTCGACCAGATGAGCGCGGGGCGCTTTCTGTACGGCGTCGGGCGCGGCATTTCCCCCATCGAGGTCGGGTTCTACGGCGTCGATTTCGCCTCCGGCATGGAACGGTTCCGCGAGGCCTTCGAGGTCACCCGCATCGGCCTTACCGAGGACACGCTGACCTTCCACGGCAAGTACTACGATTTCGACCGTGTGCCGGTTGTCATGAAGCCGGTGCAGAAGCCTTATCCCGAATTGTGGTACGGCACGTCGCGGCCGGACAGCATCCCCTGGGCTGCCGAGCGCGGCGCCCACATCGTGACGTTGCGCGATATGGCGCAGGCCCGCGCGATCATCGAGTTGTACCGGCAGGAATGGGCCAAACGGGGCCGCGCCGAGGCAGAGCTGCCGAAAATGGGCATCAACCGCCATATCGTCGTCGCCGAAACCGAGGCGGCCGCGCGCGAGGTGGCGCGGCGCGGCTATCGCCCGTGGCGGCAAAACATGGAGCGGCTGTGGGCGGCTTACGGCGTGCCGTTCCCGCTCAAGGCCTCGCTGCCCGACGAATGGGACGAATTGCAGGCGCACGGCCACGCGATCGCCGGCACGCCAGCGCAGGTCCGCGACTATATCGCCGCCCAGATCGACGCCGCCGGCGCGACCTATTTCGTGTGCGATTTCGCGTTCGGCACGATCAAACCCGAGGAGGCAATGCGCTCCGTCGAGCTGTTCGCCGCCGAGGTGATGCCCGCTTTCGCCTGAGCACGAGGCAGTGCGAGGCCCGGCCCGCCGCTAACCGGGGAAGCTCACCGCCAAGCAGCGGTGCCCGGACCGGCGCCGCGAGCTTTCGTGCCTGGGCACACAATGACCTAAAGCAATGCCTAGCCATACGATCGGTTTAGAAGCTAATCTATTCGGATAGGGAGGAATGACCGATGCTTAAGCGGATCGGGTTGCTGTCGGTGGCCGGATTTGTAGCGTTGCTTGCGGCGGCGGAAGCAGCATCGCCGTTTGACGGCACCTATCAGGTCGCCTCGGCGACAAAAGTCAGCCAAACATACGTAGACAGAGGAGGGAGCACGGGTTTTTGCCCGGATCGGACCCCTGGTGTGTTAACCGTTGTCGATGGTCTGGCGCGGTACACGACCCAGTCCGGCGACAATCTCGCGGCGCAAGTGGCGCCGAACGGCCAGTTTGAAATGCGCCACGTCGAAGCCGACGGTACCAGTCCTCTGCGGGTTCTGGGCCAGATATCCAGCGACGGCAAGGCCTATGCGCGCCAGATGGGCAATCAATGCGCTTACGATTTCGTCTGGCAGAAGCAATCGTAGAGAGTGAGCGAATCGCGTAGAGAGACGCCATGAAGTCCACATACGGTATATTGGCAATATTGCCGTTTCTTTATGGATTCGAAGCTATCGCCGCTGATGCGAATAAGCCTGATGCCGCTTCTATAACGAAAGCTATGTATGCCGCGGTAGGAGTCGGTAATGTCGATGCCGCCGTATCTTTTTTTGCCGATGACGGCTATAATATAGGCCCAAGCGGAAGGAAGACGACCGGAAAAAACGAGTTACAAACCCTGATCAGTAATAGCTGGATACCCGAGAACGTGCAAGTCGTGATCGCCCCCGACGCAAAAACTCGGGGCGAAAATGCCATCCTTCACGTCGACATTTCCACCAACTGGGAAGAAAATCTCGGTGTTGCACCGGCCCAACAAGTAAATATCGTGAATGTCGAAGGCAATAAGATCAAGTCGATTACCGCCTACTTCACTCCGTCGGCCTTGGAAAAACTGACTCAAGCGTGCGATGCTCATCCCGATTCGAAGATGCCGAGCGGCACCCCCTGCGGAAGAGCCATTCCAGCTTTCAGGAAACACACCGATAATTTAATTACGCAAGGATTTGCCGAAAAAGAGTAATCGCGCATGATGCCTAAACGATAGCCAGCCCAATTCGATCGCTCGTGCGATTTGATGGGCCTAGAGCAAGATCGGGTCAGATGGAAGCATCTGACCCGTGAATCTTGCTCTGGACTCAAACATGTAGGGCCTGATTCACGGCTCAGATCGTTGCGATCTGATCCGATCAGGCTCTAGCGTTGGCTCGGCCCATCCTACAAATCGAGAGTATCGCCGTTGATGCGGGATCGGCGAAGCGCGGCGACCCCGCCGCTTTACCAAAGCCGATAGAATCTCAGCGCCGTGTTGTGGAACATCGCGCTCTTTTCATCGGCCGAATAGTTCTCGGCGATGCGCTTGAACGCGTTCCACAAATTCGCGTAGCTGCACATCCCCTTGTCGACCGGGAAATTGCTTTCGAACATCGAGCGCTGCGGTCCGAACGCGGCGATGCAGGTTTCGATGTAGGGGCGCCACGCCTGCGCCAACTGCTCGGACGACGGCGCCTGCGGCTGCTGGCCCATCTCGAACCCCATCAAAGACGGCATGCCGAGGCCGCCGAGCTTGATATAGACATTCGGGAACTGGCCGAGCTTGGTGATCTGGGTGCGCCACTCGTCGAACACTTCCTCGCGCTTGTCGGCGTAGGGGCCGACCCCGAGCGCGCCGCCGATATGATTGAGCACGATCTTGGTTTCCGGAAAGGCGCGCGCCAGATCGATCAGGTCGGCCAATTGCGTGTGGAACATCCACGCCTCGAACGACAGGTTGAGCGGCGCCAGGGCGGCGAACCCCTCGCGCCAGGCGCGGTCCACATACAGCCCCTCGCCGGAGCCGGAGGTGAAGATCCGCAGGCGCTCGTCTTCGTGCCAGGTCGCGCCGTTGCGAATGCCGCGAAAGCGCCCGCCGGAAACGATGATGTGCTGCTCGAGAATCCCCTTGGCGCGGCTGCCGACGCGGAAATCGACATTGCCGATAATGCCCTGGCAGGCGCGCGCCGGGCCGTATTTGCCGCTTTCGCTCATCGCCGACACTCCGGCGACAAACTGCGTCTCGCCGAGCGAGCGCAGCTCCGGCGGGCCCTCGGCGCGGTACATCTCGCGGCATTCCAGAAACACCGTGGCGCGGATGTTGTGACCGCTGTTCAGATCCTCCATCAGGTCGTGGAACAGATAGCGGTTGCCCGGCCGGTCCCACAAATGGTGGTGCGGGTCGATGATCGGGCGATCCGGTTCGAGCGCCGGTTCCTGCGTCGCGGCGAGCCAGTCCTTGCGGATCGGCAGATGACGCTGTGGGGCTGACGACTGCATCCTCGGCGGTCCTCTCGAAGGTCTCTGCGCAAACTCTTCCGCCGAAGTCTGCGATGCGCGGCTCCCGAATTCCACCGCTTTTGTCGGCGGTGACAAACGCCGCCGCCGCGGCTTGACTTCGGCCGGCTAAACTGGCGGGATCGCGGCGGGATTGAACGCGGCGGAATGGAGGGTGCGATGGCGCGCGCGAACGGGGTCAGGGAGATCTGGGCAGCCGGCAAACCGGTCATCAACAGCTGGTTGGGCGTGCCGTCGAGCTTTTCCGCCGAGGTCATGGCGCATGCCGGCTGGGATTCGCTGGTCGTCGATATGCAGCACGGCATGATCGACTACCAGATGATGATAACGATGCTGCAGGCGATCTCGACGACGAACACGGTGCCTTTGGTGCGCGTGCCGTGGAACGACCCGGCGCATATCCAGAAGGCGCTCGACGCCGGCGCCTACGGGATCGTCTGCCCGATGATCAACAACAAGGCCGAGGCCGAGAAATTTGTCGGCTCGTGCCGCTACGCGCCATCGGGCTACCGCAGCTCCGGCCCGATCCGCGCCGCGCTCTACGGCGGCGCCGATTACCACATGAAGGCCAATGACATCGTGCTCGCCTTCGGCATGATCGAAACCGCCGAGGCGATGGAAAATCTCGACGAGATCATGTCGGTGAAGGGCCTCGACGCGATCTATGTCGGACCCTCCGACCTGTCGATCTCGCATGGCTACCCGCCGGGCGGCGACAAGCCCGACCAATGGATGATGGACGCGCTGAAAAAGGTGCTCGACGCCTGCAAGCGGCACAACGTGCAGCCCGGCATCCATTGCGGCGCGCCTTCTTACGCGAAGCAGATGATCGAGATGGGCTTCAAATTCGTCACGGTCGGCGGCGACACGCGCTTCCTGACGATGGGCGCCGCCGCCGCCGTCAAGGAAATGCGCGGCGACGCACCGGTCAATCCGGCGCGCGCCGGCGCCTCCAGCCCGTACTGAGTTTAGCTGAGACCCAAGGCGATCCCGGGGCCTTAGGCCCCGGGTCAGGTTCTTGCGGGGCGGGCCATTTGCGCTACTTCGGCTGACGCCGCCCTACCGGCCGTAATTCCAGTCGCGATGGTCGTACCGCATTCCACGGCGCGGCATGGTTTCAACACTGTTCCCGGTGTGCATGTCGCGGTGCCGCCACCGCCAGTCATCGCGGAGCTCGGCCCGATTGCGGTGGTAATCGCGATACCACGAGTGCCCGTTCCAGCACCGCCAATAGGTGCCTTTCCAGACGCAGTGCGGCGCCGCGTTGGCTGGCTGCGCGAGCATCGCGACCCCAATAACAGCTGCGCCGGCTGCTGCCAGAAGCGATTTCATTGGTAATTCTCCGATCAGTGGTTGGCTGGCAGCAGAACAGTTCTCAGTGCGCAAAAGTTCTGCGTTGCATGTAGTTCGCGATATGCTTGCCCTTATCCGCCGGATACGCCCTGTGCCTCTACATAGAGTGCGTAGATCGACTGGCTCGCCGCCATGAACAGGCGGTTGCGCTTGCGCCCGCCGAAACAGACATTGGCGCAGCGCTCGGGCAACAGGATACGGCCGATCAGATCGCCGTCCGGCGCGAACACCGCGATCCCGTCCTCGCCCTCGCCGCCCGAAAAGCCGCACCAGACATTGCCGTCGGTATCGACCCTGATGCCGTCGGCGTAGCCCGGCATCGCATTGAAGAAAATCCGCCCGTTTGCCAGCCCGGTGCCGTCGCTCACGACGTCGTAGACATAGGTCGTCTTGTCGCCGCCCGGCGTATCGACGACGTAAAGCCGAGTCTCGTCGGGGGAAAAGGCGAGGCCGTTCGGCCGCTGCTGGTTCGTCTGGTCGACGACGACCGTGATCGCGCCGCTCCTCGGGTCGATCCTGTAGACGCGGAACGGCAATTCCGCCTCGCCCCTGTCGCCGAGATAATTGCCGCGAATGCCGGCGCCGTTGTCGCTGAACCAGATCGAGCCGTCCGACTTGACGACGACATCGTTCGGGCCGGTCAGCCTTTTGCCGTCGAAGTTCTCGGCGAGCACCGTGACCGACCCGTCGTATTCGGTGCGGGTCAGACGCTGCGACCCCATCTCGCAGGTGATCAGGCGTCCCTGGCGGTCGCGGGTATTGCCATTCGCGTAGCATGACGGGCGGCGCCAGGCGCTGATCGCGCCGGTCTCCTCCTCCCATTTCAGAATCCGGTCGTTCGGGATATCGCTCCACAGCAGATACCGCCCGTCGCCGAACCACACCGGCCCCTCGGTGAAGCGGCAGCCGCCGGCGATGCGCTCGATTGCGGCATTGCCGAGCACGTATTTCTGAAAGCGCGGATCGAGCACTCTGATGTCGGGATCCGGATAACGGATCGGTGCCGCCCCGTCCTGCCAACGAGTGTCCGCCATGCTCCTCCCTCCGGACAAAGTCTCGCACCGACAGCCCATCTCGGGGTCGGGTGCG
>JBFXDF010000009.1:0-33802 GCA_050181375.1 Alphaproteobacteria bacterium | reverse complement strand
CCTGAACAAGATCCAGCTGCTGATGGACGCGACGCTCGGCCTGATCAATGTCGAGCAGAACGACATTATCAAAGTGCTGACGGTGGTGAACGTGGTCGGCGTTCCGCCGACCCTGGTCGCGAGCTTATATGGAATGAATTTCAAATATATGCCCGAACTCGACTGGAGCTGGGGCTATCCCTATGGACTGGCGCTAATCGCGATCAGCGCGCTCGCGCCGCTGATATGGTTCAAGTGGCGCGGCTGGTTCTAGTCGCAACGCAGCGCGCGGCATTGGACGAGGGCGACGCGACGGTGTAGAAAACGGCAACAACCATTGCCCGGACACACCCGTTGTTCCTGGAGCGAAGGGGAGGCTGACGATGGCGCTTACCGGTGTGTTGCGTCCCGGCTACATCCAAATCCGGGTGACCGGTATCGAGGATGCGCTGAAGCACTATGTCGACCGCGTCGGGCTGCACGAGGTCAGCCGCGAGACCGATGAGCGGGTCTACCTGCGGGCCTGGGACGAGTTCGACCGCCACAGCATTATTCTCCGCCCGGCCGACGCTCCGGGAATGGATTATGTCGGCTTCAAGGTCGCGAGTGAGGCCGATCTCGACAAGTTCGGTCATCGCCTGGAAGAGTCGGGCATGCCGGTCGACGAAATCCCCGCGGGCGAACAGCCCGGGCTCGGGCGGCGGCTGGCGTTCGCCGTGCCGACCGGGCACCGGATCGAGCTGTTCGCCCAAATGGCGCTGTCGGAGGACGGCCCGATGACCCGCAACCCGGAATTGTGGCGCGAGGAGCCGCACGGCATGCGCGTGACCCGGCTCGACCATTGCAATCTGCACGGCCCGAACGTCGATGCCACGGTACGGTTATTCACCGAGCTGCTCGGCTTCTCGCTGACCGAGGCGGCGCAGACGCCGGACGGGTCGATTGCGGCGGCGTTTCTCAGCTGCTCGAACAAGGCGCACGACATCGCGTTTATCAGACGCGAGGAGCCGGGAAAGTTCCACCATGCCGCGTTCGCGCTCGACTCCTGGCATGAGGTCGGGCAGGCGGCCGATATCATTGCCCGCTACGAGATCCCGCTCGATGTCGGGCCCACCCGGCACGGCATCACCCGCGGCCAGACGATCTACTTCTTCGATCCATCCGGCAATCGCAACGAAGTGTTCGCGGGCGGGTTCATCTATTATCCCGACAACCCCCAGCGCGTCTGGTCGATCGACAAGATCGGCAAGGCCGTCTTTTATTATCAGCGCGAGCTGAACGAGCGCTTCATGGCGGTTGTGACCTGACGCCAGCGGCGGACAACTATATTCCGTCCTGCCCGGACTTGACCGGGGCATCTCCGTGGAAGTTGCCTGGGCCAGGTCGGGCCATGCCGATCAGGTTTGTCGGCGTCTAAGACGTAAAATTATCGTCGGTGTATCCGAATCACGTGCGCTTGCCGCTCTCTATCTCGACGTATTCGGCGATCACCTCGCTTTTCGGGACGCCGCCAAAAAATCTGCGTACCACTTCGCGCTGGGCTTCGAGCCTCAGGCCACTCTGACCTTGCCGCGCAGCGGACAGACGGCAGTAGGCAATGAACGGTACGCAATGCATTTGAGGGCCTTCCACGAGAAGCTCGTGAGGCAGTATGTCATAAGCTCAGCGTTATATATAGGACGAGCTGCGCGGTTGGTAAAGGCTTTGCACGATTAAGGGAGAACTCCTATTCCTGGGCTTCCCGTATGCACTGGCCCAGCTCCTCATAAAACGTGTCGATTTGGACGCTGAAACGGTTGATTTCTTGACGCGCGGTCCGGACGTCTTCGGATATTTTCCGAATAGCAGCGGTGGTCTGCTGAGCTTCCGCCATCGCAACATCTGCGCGAATGTGCAATTTCCATAAATCAAACGCGCGGCTTCCCGCTAGTTCTAAGAAGCCAAAATGATATAGCTGCCTGTCAATTTCTCTAACGCCGGTTGAGTGGCCATTATCGAATTTCACAAAATTCAATATTATAAAGCCGCTTCGCTTCGTCACAGGCTTTAGACGGTATATCTCTTATTTGAGATAGCAGATCGTCCTGAGTGATTAAAGGCCATTCGCAGCGGACGACGATCTCCAATAGGCGATCGCGTTCCCGTTGCGTAACGCTCCGTAGCTCATCGATCAGCCCAGAGCGTTTTGCCGCTGCTTCTGGCTGACCAAGGATTGGATAGTTACCCTCGCAGCGCCCCACAGTGGAAATACTACCACCTACTACTGTCAGGAGCGCGGCGAACAGAGCCACGTTTTTTTGGGCTAACCGCATCGGAGCCTCGTATGAACTGTAATCAGGCCTACCCCGCTGTGAACTGTATCTATGTTCGACGCCAACCGGTTAAAAATTCATCCCCACGACTCAACTCGCCTCGAACGAGATCGATCGCGGCATGGTCACACCTCCGAGAGGTCCGAGCAGCTCAGACTGATCGGTTAGCACGCTATCGGATCGCGCATGCGGGGCTTCAGTAGCTTTCGAATTCCTGCTGCTCCCCACCCGGCATGACACGCGTAACCAGCAAAAACGCCCCCGGAGGCCGGGGGCGTTTCACGCAGTTCAGACTGAGAGCAGAGAATGGCGTCAAGCCGCCTTTTGCTCGCTTGCTTCTTCGTTCGCCGGGGTCTTCTGCTCGGCCACCCGCGGCCGGACTGGCTCGCTGGCGATCGCGATCTGGCGCGGCTTCATCGCCTCGGGGATCTCGCGAACGAGATCGACGTGCAGCAAGCCGTTGTCGAGGCTGGCGCCGGTCACCTTGATATGGTCGGCGAGGCTGAAGCGCCGCTCGAACGCGCGCCGGGCGATGCCGCGGTGCAGGTAGCGTCCGCCTTCCTCTTCCTTGTGCGCCTTCCCGGTCACGATCAGCGTGTTCTCGTGCACCGTGAGGTCGATCTCGTCGCGGCCGAACCCGGCTACCGCCATCGTCAGACGGTACGAGTCGTCGCCGGTCTTCTCGATGTTATAGGGAGGGTAGGAGAGCGCCGTGTTGTCGACGCGCGTCGCGGCATCGACCATCCGAGCCAGACGATCGAACCCGATCGAGGAACGGAACAGCGGAGAGAAATCGAAACGTTCCATGACCATATTCTCCATTGAGCAACATGGGTTGCGGCGCCCGCCCGATCGGCCGGGAGCCAGTTTTTGGCGTGCGGTCCCGGATTGGCAACCGCACCACCTTTAGGTAGTCGCGCAGGCGTCGGGGTCAAGTGTCTTTTTGGCACTCTGTCGCGTCGAGTGCCAATTGCCTCGATGCTACGGCCCGATCTCCTGAACAACGTCGAGAATTGCCCGGCGGCGCGTCACGCGATCGCCCCACACCCGGTCGAAATCGGCGACAAGCGGGGCGATCCTGTCGGGCGCGGTCGCCGCCTCGGCCGCTTCGACCGAGTCGAATTCATAAAACGCGACATGTACGCCCGGGTCGTCGCGGCTCCAGCAGCGCCAGGCCCGGCGCGCCGCGAAAGCGCGCAGCGCCCAGGGCAGGTGGTCGGTTTCGTACCATCGGTCGAAGCGCTCACGATCCTCGGCTGGCACCTCGGCCCGCACCGCAGCATAAGCCCGCGCCATTGGCTAAGTCCCCACCGTCACGCTTAAGGCGTCACGTCGCCATCGTCGATCGTAAAGCCGACCTTCAGCGTCACCTGATAATGCTGGATTTTGCCCTCGTCGAGATGGCCGCGGGTCTGGATCACCTCGAACCACCGCAGGTGGCGCAGCGTCTTGGAAGCGCGCCCGATAGCGGCCTGGATCGCATCTTCGATGCTCTTGCTCGACGAGCCGGTGATCTCGATAACGCGGTAAACGTGGTCGTCGCTCATGCCGTTCTCCCGGACGTATGTCATGTCTGCGAAACGCAGACCGATCGGAAATAGCTCGTACCGCGCGGCGCCGGTTTAAAGATCTCCACGCACTCTACTTGAAGTCCTGCCGGCAACGGCGGACCAGGCGACCACGCCGCCGACCAGCGCGGCGACGATGCCGGCCAGGCGAAACATCGCGTGATAGGCGGAAAGAAAAGCCTCCGGCGCCGCCGCGCCGCCGCCGAGCGCAAGGCTCTGGATCGTCTGAAATCCGAGGGTCAGCACCGACGCGCCGGTGACGGTCCCGATCGTGCGGGTCAACATGCCGAGACTGCCCGCCACACCGCGATGCTGGGGCGGCGTCGCGGCCATTACCAGTTCGAGATAGGAGACCTGAAAACAGGCCAGCCCGCATCCCTGGACGGCGAGCGACAGCACCATCAGGAGCGGCGCGGTTTCGGGGGTCCAGGTCCCGACCGAAAACAGTCCGATGCCGATCGCCAGTGCTCCGATCGGCGCGACGCTGCGGGCCCCGATCCGCGCGACAATCCGGCCGGCGAAGGGCGAGGCGATCGCCATCCCGACAAACCCGCTGGCCAGCACGATCCCGGCCTGCGGCAGGCTCAACCCGGTGTGGTGGACAAGAAAATACGGCGAGATCAGCATCACCGAAAACGTCACGAGATAAAGCAGGCAGCTCGCCGCGTTGATGATCGCGAAGGCGGCGCGGCGGAACAACGCGACCTGCACGACCGGCTGCGGCGTGCGCGCCTCCCACCAGACGAACGCGACAAGGCTGACGCAGGCGGCCGGTAGCAGGATCACGGCCAGCATGTCGCCATCGCGCAACCGCGGCAGCGCGTTGATCGCGAGCAGCAGTGAGGCGAGACCGAACGCCAAGAGCAGCGCCCCAGCAACATCGAACCGCTGCTCTCCCGACGCGGCGCCGAGACCGCGCGGCAGCCCGCGGAGCAGCAGCAGTCCGGTCAGCGCGATCGGCGCGCGGAACCAGAAGACGGACGGCCAGCCCCAATGCTCGACCAGCGCGCCGCCGATCAAGGGTCCGCTCGCCGAGCCGATCGCGAACATCAGCGTGAAGATGCCGAGCGCGTGACTGCGCCGCGCCTCCGGGTACAGGCTTGTGACCAGCGCCGGGGCGCAACTGATAATCAGCCCGGCCCCTATCCCTTGCAGAAAGCGGAAGAACAGCAGCGCCCCAAAGCTCGGCGCCGCGGCGCACAGCAGAAATGCCGCCGTGCTCCACAGGAGGCCGACACGGAACACGCGGGCATGCCCCCACATGTCGCCGACCCGGCCGAAGGCGAGCATCAGCCCGGCATGGGTCAGCACGTAGCAGATCACGACCCACTGGATCATTGGGATCGGCAGGCCGAAGCTGCCGGTGATGTCGGGAAAGGCGATGTTGACGGCGGTGTCGAGCGGCACCACCGAGATGCCGAGACCGAGCGGAACGAGACGCAGCAGCGACGGCGAGGCTACGGTCGCGGGCTGCTGTCGCTCGAAGATCATGTCGGCGCACGCCCGTTTCAGATCCCGCGTTTATAGGAGGTGGGAGGTGGCGACGGAAGCCGAAAGGAAATTTGCCGGATGAATGAACCCTATGTCGTCGCTGTGCACGGCGGGGCCGGCACGATCCGCCGCGCCTCGCTCGGCGCCGCACAGGAAGCCGCATACCACGCCGGGTTGCGCCGCGCGTTGGAGGCCGGGCGCGCGATCCTCGCCTCCGGCGGCGGCGCGCTCGACGCGGTGACGGCCGCCGTCGTCGCGCTCGAGGACGACGAGCTGTTCAACGCCGGGCGCGGCGCGGTGTTTACCGCCGCGGGTACGCAGGAGATGGACGCCGCGATGATGGACGGTCGCGACCGCCGGGCCGGCGCCGTCGCCGCGATTTTCGGGCCGAAGAACCCGGTGCTGGCGGCGCGCGCCGTCATGGAACATTCTCCCCACGTCCTGCTCGCCGGCGAGGGGGCGGCGGCGTTCTGCCGCGAACAGGGCCTCCGGTTTGCCGAGGCGGACTATTTCGCGACGCCCTCGCGGTGGGCGGCGTTGCAGCAAACCCTGGCGCGCCGGGCGCGCGGCCTCGCCGGGGAACGGGACGATGACGACGCGCGCCGTCACGGCACGGTCGGCGCCGTCGCGCGTGACTGCCACGGCGATCTGGCAGTGGCCACCTCGACCGGCGGGATGACCGGCAAGCTGCCAGGCCGGGTCGGCGACAGCCCGATCATCGGTGCCGGCACCTTCGCCGACAACGGGACCTGCGCGGTCTCGGCGACCGGCGACGGCGAATTCTTTATCCGCTTCTGCGTCGCGCACGAGGTCGCGGCGCGCATCCGTTATCGCGGCGACACGCTTGCCGAGGCGGCGGGCGCGGTCATCGCCGAACTGGGCCGGATCGGCGGCTCCGGCGGTCTCGTCGCGGTCGGGCGCGACGGCGCCCCGGCGCTGCCGTTCAATTGCTCGGGCATGTATCGCGGGTTCGCCATGGCGGACGGGGTGATCCGTACCGCGATCTACGATGAGCCGTATCGCATCGGGTGACCCGAGCGCGTGATGCGAAGCGGCGGCGGATCGCCATATACGACCGATGCAGAACACCCGCCTCGCAATGCTCGACCACGATCTCGGCCCGGAGATCGACATGCTGCGCTCGACGGTGCGTGATTTCGCCGAGGACCGGATCGCGCCGATCGCCGCCGAAATCGACCGGACCGACCGCTTCCCGATCGAGCTATGGCCCGAGATGGGCGCGCTGGGGCTGCTCGGGATCACGGTCGAGGAGGAGTACGGCGGCGCCGGGATGGGGTATCTCGCGCACTGCGTCGCGATGGAGGAGGTGAGCCGCGCCTCGGCCTCGGTCGGCCTTTCGTACGGCGCGCACTCGAACCTCTGCGTCAACCAGATCCGCCGCAACGGCAGCGAGGCGCAGAAGCGCAGATATCTGCCCGACCTGATCTCGGGCGCGCATGTCGGGGCGCTGGCGATGAGCGAGCCGGGGGCGGGCTCGGATGTTGTCTCGATGCGGCTGCGCGCCGACAAGACAGGCGACCGTTACGTGCTGAACGGCACGAAATTGTGGATCACCAACGGGCACGTGGCCGACACGCTGGTCGTCTACGCCAAAACCAGGCCGGACGCCGGCGCGCGCGGCATCACCGCCTTTCTGATCGAGAAGGGCTTCAAGGGGTTCCGCCCGGCGCAGAAGCTCGACAAGCTCGGCATGCGCGGCTCGCCGACCTCGGAACTGGTGTTTGAGGATTGCGAGGTGCCCGAGGAAAACGTGCTCGGGGCTGTCGATGACGGCGTGCGCGTCCTGATGAGCGGTCTCGATTTCGAGCGCGCCGTGCTCGCGGCCGGGCCGCTCGGCATCATGCAGGCCTGTCTCGATGTTGTGGTCCCGTACATCCACGACAGAAAACAGTTCGGCCAGCCGATCGGCGAATTCCAGCTGATCCAGGGCAAGCTCGCCGACATGTACGCCGCGTTCAGCGCCTGCCGCGCCTATGTCTACGCCGTGGCGCGCGCCTGCGACCGCGGCCGGACGACCCGCAAGGACGCCGCCGGCGCGATCCTCTATGCCGCCGAGGCCGCCACAAGCATGGCATTGGATGCGGTGCAGATCCTGGGCGGCAACGGCTACATCAACGAATTTCCGACCGGCCGTCTGTTGCGCGACGCGAAACTCTACGAGATCGGAGCCGGCACCAGCGAAATCCGCCGCATGCTGATCGGGCGGGAGATTTTTCAGGAGACGGCGTGAGGCTCACCGACGAGCAGCGCCTGCTGCGCGACACCGCCCGCGAATTCGCGCGCAACGAGCTCGCGCCGCATGCGGCCGAATGGGACCGCGCGGCGCGGTTTCCAAAGGAGGCGCTCGCCGCACTCGGAAAGCTCGGCTTTATGGGCATGCTGGTGCCGCCGGAATACGGCGGGGGCGGGGCCGACCATGTCGGCTACGCGCTGGCGCTCGAAGAGATCGCGGCCGGCGACGGTTCGGTCTCGACGATCCTCAGCGTGCACAATTCGGTCGGGTGTCTGCCGCTGCTGCGCTACGGCTCGGAGGAGCAGAAACAGCGGTTCCTGAAGCCGATGGCGGAGGGCAACATGCTCGCCTGCTTCTGCCTGACCGAGCCTGAGGCCGGTTCCGACGCGGCCGCGATCAGGACCCGCGCGGTGCGCCGCGGCAATCGCTGGGTCGTCAACGGCACGAAGCAGTTCATCACCTCGGGTTCGACCGCTGATGTCGCAATCGTCTTCGCGGTCACCGATCCCGCAGCCGGGCGCCGGGGGATCAGCGCCTTTATCGTGCCGACCGATACGTCGGGCTACCGGATCGCGCGGCTCGAACACAAGCTCGGCCAGCGCGCCTCCGACACGGCGCAGCTCGTTTTCGAGGACATGGAACTGACCCCCGATCTGATGCTCGGGCGGGAAGGGGAAGGGTATCGCATCGCGCTCTCGAACCTGGAAGGCGGGCGCATCGGCATCGCCGCGCAAGCGCTTGGGATGGCGCGCGCCGCCTATGAGGCCGCGCTGTCTTATGCGAAGGAGCGCGAGGCGTTCGGCCGCAGGATCATCGAGCATCAGGCCGTTGCGTTCCGCCTCGCCGACATGGCGACGCAACTCGCCGCCGCGCGCGGGCTGATCCTCGACGCCGCCGAGCGCCGCGACGCCGGCGAGCCGTGCCTGCAACAAGCCGCGATGGCGAAACTGTTCGCCTCGGAGATGGCCGAGCGGGTCGCCTCGGACGCGATCCAGATCCATGGCGGCTACGGCTATCTCGCCGATTTCCCGGTCGAGCGGATTTACCGCGATGTGCGCGTCTGCCAGATTTATGAGGGTACCAGCGACATCCAGCGCTTGCTGATCGCCCGCGAAATCGCCAACGAGTAGCGCCGGCGCGGGCCGCGCCCGGTTCATTAGATAATTCACGATCTTGCACTGTGCGATCCCGCGCCGCTGCGCTACGATGCGCCGGTCAAGAACCAGGGGAGGAACGGATGCTCAGGTTGCGGAGTTGGCTCGCCGGCCTCGCGCTGGCCGCGGCGGCGACGCTGACTGCCCCGGCGGGAGCGCAGCCGGTGCCGAGCGGCGAACCGATCAAGATCGGGTTCGGCATGGGGCTGACCGGCGGTCTCGCCGCGAGCGGCAAGGCGGCGCTGCTGGCGATGCAGATCTGGGAAGAGGAGATCAACGCGAAAGGCGGGCTGCTCGGCCGGCCGGTCAAGCTAATCTACTACGACGATCAGAGCAATCCGGCGACCGTCCCGGGGATTTTCACCAAGCTGCTCGATGTCGATAAGGTCGATCTCGTTACCGGCGACTACGGCACCAACCTGCTGGCGCCGGCGATGCCGATCGTGATGGCGCACAAGATGACGTTTTTCGCGCTGTTCGGCCTCGATGTGAACCGCGAATTCCATTACCCGAAATATTTCTCGATGGCGCCGACCGGCGGCCCCGATCCGAGCGCCGCGTTTTCGAAGGGGTTTTTCGAGGTCGCCGCGGCGCAGAACCCGAAACCGAAGACGCTGGCGATTATCGCCGGTGACGCGGAGTTCCCGCGCAACGCCGCCGACGGGGCTCGCAGAAACGCGAAGGCAGCCGGGTTCGAAATCGTCTACGACAAGACCTATCCGCCAAACACGACCGATTTCACGCCGATTGTCCGGGCGATCGACGCCGCCAACCCCGACATCGTGCTGAGCCTGTCCTATCCCCCCGACGCGGTCGGCATGGTGCGGGCCGTCAGCGAGATCGGCCTCAAGGCAAAGCTGTTCGGCGGCGGCCTCGTCGGGCTGCAATATGCGTCGATAAAACAGCAGCTCGGGTCGCAGCTTAACGGGATCGTCAACTACGATTTCTGGGAGCCGGCCAAGACTTTGCAATTCCCCGGCGTCGACGAGTTTCTGAAAAAATATCAGGCGCGAGCGGCCAGTGCAGGTGTCGATCCGCTGGGTTTCTATCTGCCGCCATTTGCCTATGCCAACCTGCAGGTGCTGCAGCAGGCGGTCGAGGCGACGCAGAGCCTCGATCAGGACAAGCTCGCCGAGTACCTGCGCACGCACACAATGAAGACGATCGTCGGCGACATCGAGTACGGCTCCAACGGCGAGTGGAAGGAGCCGCGCGTGTTGCAGGTCCAGTTCCACGACGTCAAGGGCAGCGACCTCGACCAGTGGAAAACCGACGCGAAGCAAACGATCCTGTGGCCGGACAAATACGCGACCGGCAAAATGCGGTATCCCTACGCCGAGGCAAGGAAATAGTTGGGGTGCATCCTCTCCCGCCACGCGGGGGATTTTTACGGCACTGCCACGGCGATCATCGATGAAACGGAAGCCCCTCGCCGGACTTGATCCGGGGAATTAGCGCTGGTGACGGGCTGCTTCAGTCCCATTCGATCGCGCTTCTCAGGGCGCGCGTCGAAAGCCGCTCGCGGTCATGCAGGACGCTACGATCGCGGCGGCGCGATCGCGCGTCGATTCTGTCATCGCCCGAGTCTGCAAGGTCTGAACCTGTGCGCGCTGCCAATCCGCGCCGCGGGTCGCGAGAATATCCTGATTGATCCCGATCTCGGGTCCGACCCGCTCCTCGGCCATCGAGCGGCAGGTCCGGTAAGCCTGCGCCACCGTCGCCTCGTCGGCGCCGGGCTTTATCCACTCGTCCGCCGCCGATGCGCACCCGCCGAGCAGCGCCCCGATCGTCAGCGCATAGGCGATCCGCGTCATTGCCGGCGGGCCTCGCGCGTCGTGGCGCGACGTTGGTCGAGCCGTGCGAGGATCGCGCGCTTCTCGGTGCTGGTCGCCGTGTACCATCCCGCGATTTCCTCGATCGTGCGCAGGCAGCCGCGGCAGGTTCGTGTCCTCGGGTCCATCAGACATATCCCGAGACAGGGAGATGCCGGCAATGGCTCGGCCGCTGCCGCGGGCAGGAATTTATCGGACATTTACAAACCCTTCGCCGGCTCCGCGAGGTCGTCGATGCGCGTCCGCAGCAGCTTCGCCCGAGCCGCCGGGATCGCATAGGCCCAGCGCGCCACTCTATCGTTTATCGCGTTGCTTTCGGCCTCGGCTGCGCCGGTTCCCGATGCGGCAACGGCAACCCAGTCGGTCCCGTCTCGGGCGAAAAGGCGCAAATCGATAGCGAGATCGTCGAAGGTTTTGACCGTGGCGCGGGCGACGCCGCTTTGCGGAAACTCGGCCAGGGCAAGCGGCTTTACATCGTCGAATTCGAGTTCGGTCAATACCCCGGCGAGATCGGAAAGCCGGGCATTGGGCTTCAGGTGCGAACCTTCTGGCAGGCCAGTGACGGCAAAAGCGGCGTCGGAACTGTCATGCGTCAGGGTCAGCCGGACGCCATTCGTGCCGGTCAATTCAAGCGAGGCAATCCGTCCCGCCGGCAGGTCGAGGATCCCGCGATCGAGCCAGCTCAGCACGTCGCCCGGCAATTCGAGCGATCCGCGCGCCAGAACCTCGCCTTCGGCGCCCAATTTGCGCACAACCAGCAGGTCGGTGCTCCCGCCCGACGCAATAAACGGCGCCGCGGCTATCGTCGCATCGGCAGCGGTGTCGCCGCTGCGGCTGCGCAGCACGATTCGCGTCGGCTCTCCGGTCGCCGTGCCGCCCGGCTCCGCGCGCCCGGCCGAACCGGCGGCATGCGTGTCCGGCTCGACAATAGTCAGCTTGGCGAGACCGCCGAGCAGCTTGCTTATCCTGGCGGGGTCCGCTGGATAATTGTCCTTTTCGACAGCCACCCAGCGTCCGGCGACGTTCGCGAAATCGACTTTCGTCGGACCGCGCGAGACCCGCATCCAGGCGAGATCGTCGAGATGTTCGGCGAGGCCGGGAAAAACGGGTACTGGCGCCGGGTTCGGAATAGGGCCGCGGCCGCTCAGGAGCATCTCGAAGATCACCGCTCCGACGAGGACGATCCCGATAGGTACAAGAAAATAGAAATCGCGCCTCTGCATCATCGCCCATCCCCGCTCGCTTCCGCCGCCATGGCGTCGCCATCGGGGCGCCCGTTGCGGCGGGCGCGCGTGGCGCCAAGGGAAGGTGTCAGGACCTACGATGCGACTGGTATGGCCGCCGTGGCAAGCGGCTCTCAATAAAGCCCGCCGCTGCCAGGGCCCGGCCTTGCCGGTATCGCCGCCTTCTCGACTTCGGCCGCGCCGTCGGATGGCAGCAGCGGGATTGGCGCGCTGACAGGGGTATTCGAGGCCTCGGTCGGTGACGGCAGCGCGGCGGTGCCGGAATGCGATGCCGCATCGGGCGGAGCGCCGTTCGCGGTCGCGAACGGCTCTCGTGCCGCGCCGATTGCGGCGGCGGAAGGCTTGGCGGTGCTGGAAGTGGCGGATGAACCCGGCGGCAACACAGCCGCTTTCAGCACGGGGATCGGCAGCGTCGTTGATGGCGGATCGGGCAGGCTTGGCCCGGTTGTGCCGCGAGGGGCCGATATCGGCCTCGCGATGGTTGTCGGTTCGCCGGCGCGGCTTGTCGGCGGCGCCTCGGGTTCAGGCGGCATGGCCTGTGGTATCGGCGCCACGGCGGCCGTGCCTAATGGCGTGGCGGCGTGCGATGCCGGCGCGGCGACGGCGACCGGCTTGGGGGCGGGATCGCGCGGTTTCAGGTAATTGTATGCGAGTTGACCCGAGACGGCGACGGCCACGGCGTAGCAGAACGCCGCCCCCTTGCCGAAGGCATGCCGGGCAACTTTGGCGAAGAGTTTGTGCACGGACCGGTTACCCCCGAATGGGCCCGCCAGGTTTTGTGGGCGGCGGGTGGTCCCTATTCGCGATTTGCGGCAAGATCATGAACGAGGTTTGGGCGACGAAGCGTCGCGGCGTTAATCGAGCGCCGGCAGTCCCGGCGGCGGACGCCGCGCCGAGGTCGCCTGCTCGAAGGCGTAGGCCAGGCGCAGCAGGGTCGGCTCGCTCCAGGCGCGCCCGGTGAACGTCGCGCCGAACGGGACCTCGGGCGTGCCGGGCGAGGACACGAACCCGGCAGGCACCTGGACGCTCGGATACCCGGCCTTGGCGGCGATCGCGGCCCCGGCGGCACCCGGAAACAGCACCGCGTCGAGCCGGTAGCGGTCCATATAGGCGTCGAGGCCCAGCGTGCGGCTGGCGCGCAGATCGGCGGCGCGGGCGGCGCGGTATTCCGGCTCCGACAGATCGCCCCGCGTCGCCTCGGCGGCGAGGAAGATGTCCTGGCCGAAGCGCAGCGCCGGGTCGGCATGCGCCTGATTGAACGCGATAATGTCGGCGAGCGAGCGGATCGGCATCCGGTCCGCCCGGGCCTCGGGCAGCCAGTCGCGCAGATAGGCATTGAGATCGTGCTTCAGCTCGTAGACGAGCACGATCGGGCGCCGCTCCGGCTTATACAGTGTTTGGCTTTCCGGGTTCTGGTTGAGGATCGCCATGTCGGTGCCGGGGCCGCCGATCCAGCCCTCGGTCGGGAGGTTGGCGCGCACCACCGTCGCGCCGCCGGCTTCGAGGGCGGCGATCGCCTGCCCCATGACGGCGCCGGCGGCGAGGCCGAGCTTGCCGAAATAAACGTCGTTGGCGGGGTCGGACGGGTCGCCCGGCACCCCGATCCGGGCGCCTCGAAGCCCATTGCGCTCGAGAAACGCGGTGTAGTCTTCCGGGCGAAGCTGGCCTGGTGTCGCCGGGTCGCGCGGGTCGGGGGCGGCCAGCGCGTTGAGGAGGAGCGCGGCGTCGCGCACGGTGCGGGTCAACGGCCCCGCCGTGTCCTGGCTGTGCGCGATCGGCAGGATGCCGGCGCGGCTGATCAGCCCGACGGTCGGCTTGACCGTGACGAGGCCGTTTTGCGCCGCGGGCGACAGGAGCGACCCGGAGGTCTCGGTGCCGATCGCCGCGGCGCACAGCCCGGCCGCCACCGCGACGCCCGATCCCGAACTCGACCCGCCCGGCGACACCAGCGGCACGCCGCGTTCGGTGCAGGCGTCCGGGGCGTAGGGGTTGTGCACCTGCCCGCCGAGCGCGCTGTACCCGGACGGCATGTCGATCGCGATGATGTTCGCGAACTCGGTCAGATTGGCCTTGCCGAGGATCACCGCGCCGGCGGCGCGCAGCCGGGCGACCAAAGTCGCGTCGCGGGCGGCGCGCGCCTCGGCCAGCGCCAGCGACCCGGCGGTCGTGGGCATGCCGTCGCCGGTCGCGATATTGTCCTTGACGAGGATCGGGATGCCGGCGAGCGGGCGGTCCGGGCGTGGAGCCGCGCGGTCGCACGCGGCCGCCTGCGCCAGCGCGTCCGGGTTGATTTCGCGCACCGAATTGAGACGCGGACCGGCGCGGTCATACGCCTCGATGCGTGCCAGATACGCGCGGGTCAGTGTCTCGGAAGTGGTGCGGCGTTCGGCCAGCGCCTGCTGCAGTTGGGCTACCGTCGCGTTATCGATCATGGGGCCCAACTCCGCCGCCGCGGCGGTAGTACACCCTCTCTCCGTAAGCTCCCGCGGTTGAGATTGCGGCCCGGCGGGCGCTGCCGCTGTTGCCAGATGAATGGCCGCCCCGGCGGCTTCGACCTCGCCTCGACCGCCTCTGTGCGCGGGCCCCGCGTCGGCAGCAGACTGGTCGGGGGACGGTGCCTGAAAGCGAAGTTGTTCATTCCACGAGAGAAACCATGAATGATATGAATAAAGCCGAACCCGGCGACGCCCTGACCCAAAAGGTGCTGCGGGCGTATTCTCGGATCGAGAATCCCCGACTCAGAGAGATCACGGCAGCCCTGATCCGGCATATTCATGCTTTCGTCAAGGAAGCGCGGCTGACCGAAAAGGAGTTCGAAACCGCGTGGACCCTGTTGGCGGAAATGGCGAAGTTCACCGGCGAGGAGCGCAACGAGTTTCTGCTGTTCTTCGACGCGATCGGGGTCAGCCAGCTCGTCGAGGATATCAACCATATAAGACCGCAATCGGCCGTGGGGTTTGCCCCGACCGGCCCGTTCTTCCGGACCGGCGCTCCGTTGCGCAAACGCGGCGAATCGATTGCCAGCAACGACACGAAAGGCGACCGGGTCCGCATCACCGGACGGGTCTGTGAGCTGACCAGCAACGCACCCATCGCAGGCGCCATGCTGGAGGTGTGGCAAGCGGCCGCGAACGGGCTTTATGAGAATCAGGACAAGAACCAGCCCGATTACAACCTCCGCGGCCGGTTCCGGACGGACGACTCGGGCGCTTTCGAACTGGTGGCCCTGTTGCCGACCCCCTACCCGGTATCCACCGACGGCCCGGTCGGCCAACTGATGAAGCTCGCCAAGCGCCAGCCCTGCCGTCCGGCCCACATCCATTTCATCGTCTCGGCGCCCAACTATGAAACCTTGATCACCCAGTTGTTCTGTCAGGGAGACGACATGATCGAAGAGGACCCGATTTTCACGGCCGATGACACTCTGGTCGGCGCGTTCCGCAGGGACGGCGGCCAATACCGGCTCCAATACGACCTGCAACTGACACCCGGTGTCTCGACAATGCCAAAGGCCCCTATTCCCAAGGAGTCCCACGGCCGGCCGAGACCACATCATCATGGATGACAAATCCTGCCGGTCCGACCCTCCTCCGTGTCCCGGCGAAAGGCGGAGGGTACCTTGTGACGCCGGGGCCAAATTGCGGCGAGCTGTCAGCCCTGCTGCGCCAAGTACCAGTCGAGTATGTGCTCGCCGGTCCAGAACACGACATCGTCATGGGCGCGGATATGGGCGAGCGCGTCGCGCACGTATCGCAGGCGGTGCGGCGCGCCCATGATGTAGGGGTGCAGCACCAGCGCCATCACGCGGGCGCCGCGCCTCGCGTCGCTGTAAAGCTGTGCGAACTGGTCGATCGCGCGGTCGCGGTATTCGCTGGCCTTGTGATGCTGGATCAGCATCATCGCGACATCGTTGCATTCCTGCGTATAGGGAATATTGACGATCGGCCGGCCGCGCGTCTTGAGCACCACCGGCTCGTCGTCGAGCACCCAGTCGCAGACGTAGTCATAGCCTTCCTCGGCCAGGAGATCGGGGGTCTCCCAGGTCTCGGTCAGACCGGGGCCGAGCCAGCCGCGCGGATTCTTGCCGGTTGCCTCGCGGATCGCGGCGCTGGTTTTCCTGATGTCCTCCCGCTCGTCGGCGACCTTCTGCATGTTCTTCTGGGTGAAGCCGTGCCCGATGAATTCCCAGTTCCGCTCGCACGCGGCGCGCACGATCGGCTCGTAGCGTGCGATCGCCGAGCCATTGATTGCCAGCACGGCCGGGACGCGGAGATCGTCGAACATATCGAGCATGCGCCAGAACCCGACCCGGTTGCCGTATTCGTGCCAGGCCCAGTTCGGGATGTCGGGCATCGGCGCGCCGCCCGCTGGCGGGGTCAGCACGGTGCGCGGCATCGTCTCCTTCGGGTCCCACTCCTCGACATTGACGATGACCCAGACCGCCAACCGCGCCCCGCCGGGCAGCGCGAGCGGCTTGCGCCCGGCGATCGCGGAATAATCGAGGCGTTCGGTCGGCAGCATCGAATGCACTCCTACCGGGTTATGACACCGCTTTCGACCAGCGCGGCGATCTCGTCCGGCGAAAGTCCGGCTTCGCCAAGCACCTCCGCGTTGTGCTCGCCGACGCGCGGCGGCTGGCGGCCGAGACCGGGGCGGCTTCGGTCGGCACCGAACTCGATCGGCAGGGCCGGCAGACGCGCCCGCGTGCCATCTTCGCCGCCATAGCGCGACAGGATGACCTCGACAAGGCCGCCGGTCGCCAGCAGATGCGGGTCGTCGAAGAGGTCGCCCGGCTGGGCCACCGGCGCCCACGACACCTGCGCGCGCTCGCAGCGTCTCGCGGCCTCGTCGCGTGGGATTTTGCCGATGACTTCCTGCAACGCCGGGATCAGCCAGGAGCGCTCGGCGAGCCGCATCACATTGGTTGCGAGGCGCGGATCGGCAGCCAGTTCCTGAAGGGAAAATTCCGCGACAAAGCGGGACCATTGCTGGTCGCTGGTGACACCGATGAAAAGCTGGCCGTCCTGCGTGTCGAAGACCTCGTAAATCGCCCAGGCGCCGCGTCGGATCGGCATCGGCCGCGCCTCGAGCCCAGTGGCCGCCATCCCGGCCATGTGCGTGCTCATCAGAAACGCCGCATTCTCGAACAGCGCGCTCGACACGCGCTGTCCCTTGCCGGTTGCGTCGCGCTCGCGCAAGGCGGCCTGCACCGCGATGACGCCGAACATCGCCCCCATGATGTCGATCACCGACGCGCCGGCGCGCAGCGGCCGCCCCGGCGGTCCGGTCATGAAAGCGAGGCCGGACTGGAACTGCACGACCTCGTCCAGGGCCGGGCGGTGCTCGTAGGGACCGGCGAGATAGCCTTTCAGCGCAAGGTAGATAAGGCGCGGGTTGAGAGGGGAAAGCTGCTCCCAGCCGCAGCCGAGCCGCTCCATCGTGCCGGGACCGTAATTCTCGATCACGATATCGGTCGTCGGGATCAGGCGGTGGATGACCGCCCGGCCCTCAGGCCGTTTCAGATCGACCGCGAGGCTGCGCTTGTTGCGGTTGAAGGCGGCGAAGAATCCGGCTCCGAACCCGCCAAGACCGCGCGTGTGGTCGCCTTGGGGCGCCGGCTCGACCTTGATCACGTCGGCGCCCAGCTCGGCGAAAATCAGCCCGGCGGTCGGTCCCATGACCGTGTGGGTAAATTCGAGGACCCGAAGTCCCGCCAGCGGCGTTGCCGACATTTTACCATCCTCTTCGCCCCGAGCCGGGCGGGTGGCGACCGCTTCTCCGGCACGCTCCGGCGTCCTTGCGTGTGCCTCTAAACCTTCGCCAAGACCCGCTCCTTGAAGCCGCGCATTTCGGCGATGACGCTATCGGGGTCGGGCCGCTCGAAATCGAAATCGATCGCGGTGACGCCCAGGTCGCGCAGCGCGTGAATGTCGCCGATAATGGCGCGCTCGTTGCCCGAGAACAGGCGGCGCTCGCCGTCCGAGGCGGTCGGGGTCAGTGCCTCGCCGTATCGCTTGACCCGATAGGTCAGCGCCACCGACTCGCGGCGCCTTCCGGCGGTCTCGGTGGCGCGGCGCAGCCGCTCGATCCCGGCCTTGTAGCGCGGCAGGCTGTCGAGCAGATGCGCATTGTTGGTGCCGATCGGATACCACGCATCGCCGAGCCTCGCGGCGCGGCGCAGCGACGGCCCGCTCTCGCCGCCGACCCAGATCGGCGGGTGCGGCTTTTGCACCGGCTTTGGTTCGAGCAATAGCCCGTCGTACCGGACATACTTGCTGTCGATCACCGGCTTCTTTTCGGTCCACAGCGCGCGAAAGGCGGCGACGTATTCGTCGGTTACCGCGCCGCGCTCGGCGAACGGAGTGGTGACGACCGCGTCGAATTCGGCCTTGAGCCATCCGGCGCCGATCCCCACTGTCAGCCGCCCGCCCGACAGGACATCAACCGTCGCCAGCTGTTTGGCGGCAAGCACCGTCGGACGGTGCGGCACGACCAGCACCGCGAGCACCAGTCGGAGCCGCGACGTCGTCGCGGCGAGCCAGGCGGCCAGGGTCAGCATTTCATGGCGATAGGCGCTGTCGGTCGAATAGAACGCGCCGCTCTCGGAATACGGGTAACCCGGCTCGGCCATGTCGGGCAGCACGACATGGTCGGTCACGGTCAGATAATCGTAGCCAAGCACCTCGCCCTCGTGCGCGATGCGGGCCATGATTTCCGGCGCCGCGAGGCCGCCGCTGTTCGGCAGGTTGAACCCGAATTGCATGAGCGCCTCCTCGATTGGCCCGCGGTTCTACCGCGGCGCGGTCTGCCGCGGCAATCGCCGCCTGCGGTCGCCACATCCTGCTGGGGAATGAAAATAATTCATTAACGCAAAAGTAGTAGCACCAGCAGGCCAACGCAGGTGACCCGGTGCTGGAACAACTTCTCAACGCGGTAGACGGCATCAGCTACGCCATTGACGCGGATGACCGCATTGTCGCGGTCGGCCGTCGCGAATGGGACCGCTGCGCCGTCGCGGACGGTGTCCCCGAACTGCGCGCCGACAGCCTTGTCGGCCGGCATCTGTTCGAATTTGTCGGCGATCCCGAATTGCGGAAAGCTTACCGGTTCTTGGCCGATCGCATCATTTCGACCGGCGAGCCGGCGGTGTTCGCCGCTCGCTACGGCAGCCCTGGCATCGCACGAGAGGTGCGGCTGTCAGTCGAGCGGCTGCCGCTATCGGATCACGAGGCGGGACTGTTGTTCCACGTTCGGGTTGTCGGCGGGGCCGCGGCCCCGTGCCTCGATCTTCTCGATATCGAGGAGCTGCTGAGCGCGATCAAGCAAGGCTCCGATTTGCCGATCGTCACCGTGTGCAGTTATTGCCAGCAAATCCGGCGGCCCGGATCGCGCGGGGAGGACGACTGGATCCCGGCGGAAGAGTATTGCCGGCTGGGCGGCAGCCTCCATGCGCGGATCAGCCACGGCGTGTGCGCCGAGTGCGATGCCGCCCGCTTTCCTGATGCTTAACAGGATGCAAGCGTCTCCGCCGCCGCCTTACCGCCCCGCTCGCGGCGCGCCCAGCAGGTCGAGCGCGGCGTTCAGCTGCGCATCCTGAGCCGTGCCGATCACCTTGGGGTTGATCGGGCGGTCCTCGTCCGCGAGGCGGCGCGGTGGCGGCACCGCCCCGCCATTGCCGTTCGGGGCCAAGGCGCCGGCCGCCTTCAATGCCCCCGACAGGTCGCTCTCGTAGGTGATCAGCGCGTTCGCTACCTGCGCTTCCTTGGGCAGCGTCACCACCCGGTCCGGCGTGATCCCGCGCCCCTGGATCGAGTTGCCCGATGGCGTGTAGTAAAGCGCCGTCGTCAGCCGTAGCGCGCCATTCCCCTCGATCGGGATGATGCTCTGCACCGATCCCTTGCCGAAGCTGCGGGTGCCGACAATCGTCGCCCTGCGGTTGTCCTGCAAGGCGCCCGCCACGATCTCGGCCGCAGAGGCCGACGCGCCGTTGATCAGCACGACCATCGGCACGCCGCGGATCAGGTCGCCGTTGGGCAGCGCCTCGAACACCCGGTTTTCGTCGGGGCGGCGCCCGCGGGTCGAGACGATCGTCCCGGAATCAAGGAAATTGGCGGCGATCTCGACGCACGCGTCGAGCAGCCCGCCGGCATCGTTGCGCAGATCGAGCACCAGCCCGGCCAGCCGGCCGCCCGCCTGCGCCTGCAACCGGGTCAAGGCCGCCCGCAACGCCGCCGGCGTGTTCTCGTTGAAGGTCGTGAGCCGGACGTAGCCGATACGCCCGGGCTTCAGCGCCGCCTTGACCGAGTCGACGCGGATCACGGCGCGGGTAATGGGTACGTCAAACGATTGCCGGTTGGCTCGCGCGATCGTCAGCACCACCGGCGTTCCCGGATTGCCGCGCAGCTTGCGCACCACCTCGGAAATCTCCAGTCCGATGATCGGCTCGCCATTCGCCTTGACAATCCGGTCGCCGGGTTCGACGCCGGCCGCCGCCGCCGGCGTGCCCTCGATGGCCGCGATCACCTGCGGCACTCCGTTCTCGACCGAGATCTCGATCCCGACACCGCCGAACTCGCCGGACGTCGTCGCCAGCAGCTCCTGGTACTCGCGCGAATCCATGTAGTCGGAATGCGGGTCGAGCCGGGTCAGCATGCCCTTCAAGGCGTTGTCGACGAGCTGATCGGTGCGGACCGGCACGACATAATTCTTCTCGACCTGCTGCATCGCCCGGCCGATCAAGGCGAGGTCGCCGGCGGCCGGAGAATAGCCCGGCGCTATCCCGCAGCCGGCGGCGGTCGCGACAAGACACAGACCGACGGCCGAGAGGCCGAGCGGCTTGGCCGCGAGACCGCGGCCGACGCGCCGCCGCCGCGCGTGCTCGTCCGGAGGGGTCATGGTGCGCAATCAGGTTGCCGCCGCGGGTGCGCGACGGCAAAGGCGTCAAGCGTCATGCAAGCCTCGAAAATCCTTCGAACGTCGCGACGGCGCAAATCGAGCCGGTAGCGTTCGGCACTCACGATCTGCGGCTCCAGCGCGATTTTCGCCAGTTGCGGCGTGTCGCCATCGCGAGGTTACTCGCTCGTCCGGGGCGCGGGGAAGCCCGCCGCGCGACGGCGCCGGCATCGCCGGCCGGGATCGGCGTCTTGCTTCGCTCGCGGATTTGCGCAGCCTAGCGGTTCGAGTGTGGTCACAGTGTGGAGCCAAGTACATGGCGGGGTTTTCGAAAACGAGCCTGGCGGCGGTGCTGCGGGCCGCCGCTGTGCTGACCGCCCTCCTTGGCGGCGGCTCGCCGGCGAGCGCCCAGGAGAATACGGCCGAGGAGGCGGCGCGGCGGCAAGCGGTGCTGGCCACATTGCCGCAGGATGCCGCGCGGCGGGTCTTCGGGCTGATCGCGACCCCCTCGCCGGGACCGGACCGGCCGATCGGCATCTACACCAAAGGGTGCCTGGCGGGCGGCGTCGAGATGCCGGCCGATGGTCCCGATTGGCAGGTGATGCGCCCGTCGCGCAACCGCGCCTGGGGCGATCCGGCGCTAATCGCGTTTCTGCAACGACTGGCCGCCGCGGGCGAAAAAATCGGCTGGCGCGGATTGCTGATCGGCGACATGGCCCAGCCGCGCGGCGGGCCGATGCTGACCGGTCACGCCTCGCACCAGCTCGGCATCGAGAGCGATGTCTGGCTGATGCCGATGCCCGACCGGCGGCTGACGCCGGAGGAGCGCAACGAAATGTCGGCGATCAGCGTCGTCGCCGCCAACGGCCAGGATATCGACCCGCGGGTATGGCGGCCGGAGCACCGCAAGCTGCTCGAATTGGCGGCCCGCGATCCGGCCGTGAACCGGATCTTCGTCAATCCGGTAATAAAGCGCCAGCTATGCCGCGAGGTAACGGGCGACCGCCTCTGGCTGCACCGCATCCGCCCCTGGTTCGGGCACGATTATCATTTCCATGTGCGTCTGACGTGTCCGCCGGGGGCGACGCAGTGTCACAATCAGGCACCGCTGCCGCCCGGCGACGGTTGCGGCGCCGACCTCGCCTGGTGGTTCACGCCCGAGGCCAAGCTGCCGCAGCCGACCCAGCCGCCCCGGCCGCTGCGGGTCGCCGATCTGCCGCATGCCTGCGCCGCTTTGGTCGAGCCGCAGCGCTAGACGAGCGCCGGGCCAAGAGGCGGCCGCGCACCGCCTCGCTCTTGTTAGCGCGAAGGTAGGGGCGGAACCTGCCTGAGAGAGTTGTCCTGCGCGTCGCCGATTGGTGCTAGCCTCGCGCCGGAACGCCAGCCGCTTGCGTGTAAGGGCGGACCGGCGTGACGGAAGGGAGGAGCTTTATGAAACGTTTGGGACAGGGCCTGGCGATCGCGGGCCTGTCGCTGCTCGCGCTGGTTGCCGCCGGTCCGGCTGGCGCGCAAAAATCCGGCGGCGTGCTGAAAATTCAGCATTTCGACAGCCCGGCGAGCATGTCGATCCTCGAGGAATCGACGCGCGCGACGCTGCAGCCGATGATGGCGGTGTTCAACAACCTGGTCATCTACGACCAGAACGTAAAGCAGAACAGCCTCGAGTCGATCGTCCCGGAGCTTGCCACCAGCTGGAACTGGAGCGAGGACGGCAAGGATTTGACGTTCAAGCTGCGCGACGGCGTCAAGTGGCATGATGGCAAGCCCTTCACCTCGGCCGACGTGAAATGCACCTGGGACCTTCTGATGGGCACGGGCCAGGACAAGCTGCGCGTCAATCCGCGCAAATCCTGGTATAATAATGTCGAGGCGGTCACTCCGAACGGCGATTATGAGATAACGTTCCGCCTGAAGCAGCCGCAGCCGGCGCTGCTCGCGCTGCTCGCTTCGGGTTGGTCGCCGATCTACCCGTGCCACGTGCCGGCCCGCGAGATGCGGCAGCATCCGATCGGTACCGGACCGTTCAAGTTCGTCGAGTTCAAGCCGAACGAATACATCAAGGTCACAAAGAACCCGGATTATTGGAAGAAGGACCGGCCCTATCTCGACGGCATCGATTTCACAATCATGCGAGAGAGGGGGCCGCGCAATCTCGCCTTTTTCGCCGGCGATTACGATGTCGGCTCACCATACGCGGTGACCCCGCCGATGCTCAAGGACTTCGAAGCGCAGGCGCCGAATGCGATCTGCGAGAGGACCTCGGTGAACGTGCCGCGCACGATGTTGATCAACATACACAAACCGCCATTCGACAATCCCGAGCTGCGCAAGGCGATGACGTTGGCGATCGATCGCGACGCGTTCTCGACAATCATCAACGGCGGCGAAAAGAATGTCGGTGCGCTGATGCTGCCGCCCCCCGCCGGGGTCTGGGGCATGCCGGAGGAAAAGCTGCGGACGCTGCCGGGTTATAATCCGGACGTTGAGAAGAACCGCGCCGAGGCCCGCGCGATCATGAAGAAGCTGGGCTACGGGCCGGACAAGCCGCTGGTGACGAAGATTTCGACGCGCAACATCCCGTCGTGGCGCGACCCGGCGGTCTTGCTGAACGCGCAGCTCAAGGAGATCTGGATCGACACCGAGCTCGAGATCGTCGATACGGCGCAATGGTATCCGAAGATCAACCGCAAGGACTTCACGGTTGGCGCGGTGCCGATCGAGGCCGGCGTCGACGACCCGGACATGATGTTCTACGAAAACTTCTATTCCGGCGCGCTGCGCAATTATTCCGGGCTCAGCGACCCGGATCTCGACAAGATGATCGACCAGCAGTCGATGGAGACCAACAAAGAGAAGCGCAAGCAGATGACCTGGGCGATCGAAAAGAAGCTCGCCGACGAGGCAGTGCGGCCGGTCCTGTTCTTCCCGGTCGGCTACAGCTGCTGGCAGCCTTGGGTCAAGAACCTGAACATCATGGCGAACAGCATCTATAACGGCTGGCGCATGGAAGACGTCTGGCTCGACAAGAAGAGCTGATCGGCCGGGCTCAGAACGGCCGCGTGCGCGGGGGCGAAATCGCCTGCCGCGCGCCGCCGCCTTATGCTAACCTGCCCCTAAGACACCTGGATCGGACGCGCGAGTCCGATGCTAAGGGTGCCGCCGCGGCGCCGACTCTGTCGGAATTCGCGGGATTGAACGGGAGGAACGGCAATGAGGCGGCGTGTTTTTGGCTCGGTCGCGTGCGCGTTGGTCATGACGCTCGGTATCGCCGGCCCGGCTCTGGCCCAGAAATCCGGCGGTATTCTCAAGATTTCATTTTTCGACAGCCCGGCGAGCATGTCGCTGCACGAGGAAGCAACCGGCTCGGCGCTGCGGCCGGCGATGGGCATCTTTAACAACCTGGTTGTGTACGACCAGCAGATCGCCCAAAACAGCCCGCAAACGATCCGCCCCGATCTGGCCGAGAGCTGGAGCTGGAGCGAGGACGGCAAGGAGCTGACATTCAAGCTCCGCAACGGGGTCAAATGGCACGACGGCAAGCCGTTCACTGCGGCCGATGTCAAATGCACCTGGGAATTGTTGTTGGGCGGCGGCAGCGAGAAGCTGCGCGTCAACCCGCGCAAGACATGGTACCTGAACCTCGAAAAAGTCACGACAAGCGGCGACTACGAAGCCACGTTTCACCTGAAGCGGCCGCAGCCGGCATTCGTGTCGCTACTGGCGTCGGGCTGGTCGCCGGTCTATCCGTGTCATGTCTCGCCCAGGGATATGCGGACGAAGCCGATCGGCACCGGGCCGTTCAAGTTTGTCGAGTTCCGACCGAACGAGGTCATCAAGACCGCGCGCAACCCGGACTACTGGAAACCGGGCCGGCCCTACCTCGACGGCATCGAGTGGCAGATCATGCCGGACAACGCGACCCGCAACCTCGCCTTCATCGCCGGCAAACACGATATCGCCTCGCCCTACGGCACCACCGTGCCTCTGCTGGAAGATGTGAAAAGCCAGGCGCCGCAGGCGAACTGCGTGCTGACCTCGACCAATGTCAGCCGCAACCTGATCCTTAATCCGAGCAAGCCGCCCTTCGACAATGCCGACCTGCGCCGGGCGGTGGCTCTCAGCCTCGACCGCAAGGCCTTTATCGACATCATTCAGCAGGGCAAGGGCGATATCGGCGCTCAGTTGCTGCCGCCGCCGGAGGGGCTGTGGGGCATGCCGCCGGACATGCTGGCGACTTTGCCCAGTTATGATCCCGATGTCGGAAAAAACCGTGCGGAAGCGCGCAAGATCATGGAGAAGCTCGGCTACGGCCCCGACAAGCGGCTGGCCGTCACGCTATCATCGCGCAACATCCCGGCCTATCGCCAGCCGGCGGTGGTTCTTATCGACCAGGTCCGCGAGATCTATATCGACGCGACCCTGGAGCCGGTCGAGACCGCCAACTGGTTCCCCAAGATCTACCGCAAGGACTACACGATCGGCATCAACGGCACCGAAAGCGGCGTCGATGATCCCGATCAGCAGTTCTACGAGAACTTCGTGTGCGGCGCGGTACGCAACTACACGGGCTACTGCAATCCCGAGGTGGACAAGCTGATCGACCAGCAATCGGCCGAGACCGACGTCGAAAAGCGCAAGCAAATCGTCTGGAAGATCGAGCGCATTCTTGCCGAAGAAGGGGCGCGGCCGATCATCTTCTACCCGCGCGGTGGGACCTGTGCTCAGCCCTATGTCAAAGGTCTCGTTACCATGGTCAACAGCATCTACAACGGCTACCGCATGGAGGATGTCTGGCTCGACCGTTAGGCGCGCTTGCATCAAGGCCTTCCCGGAACGCGTGTCATCCGGGCGGCGTGCCGCGCCCTGCGGGGGATAGTCTTCTAATACTTTAGGATGCGTGCCACGGAGTTGCAGCACCGACGCTGCAAAGGGACTCGTCTTCCGGCCCGACAACCTCTACAAAAGGGATGCGCTTTCGGCACACCCGCTCCGCCGAGAGCACATGCACATGGCGCGACGGCAGCGAGCGTTGGGAGGACGCGTTGGGCGCTTATCTGGTTCGGCGTTTTGGCCTGATGCTGCTGACCCTGTTCGGCATCTCGGTCATCATCTTCCTGCTGCTGCGCGCGACCCCCGGCAACATCGCCGACATCCTGTTCGACGCGGGCGGGTTTGTCGATCCGGCCGACAAGGCGCGCATCGAGGCCCAGCTCGGGCTCGACAGGCCCCTTCCGGTGCAGTACCTCAACTGGGTCGGCGGGCTGCTGCACGGCGATCTTGGGCTGTCCTACCAAACCGAACGGCCGGCCATAGACGAGATCGCACCGCGCATTCCGATCACCGCCAAGCTCGCCGTGCTGGCTCTGACGTTCTCGATACTATTCGGCGTGCCGCTCGGGGTGATCAGCGCAGTGCGGCAGAATACGAGGCTCGATTATGTCCTGCGAATAGTCAGCCTTTCCGGTTTGTCGATGCCGTCGTTCTGGCTGGGCCTGCTCATCCTGATGGGGTTCGTCGCCTATTTCGGCACAATTCCGATCTATACCGACCAGCCCGACAGCTTCTGGCACACCCTTTTGATTTACAGCGTGCCCGCCGCCGCCGTCGGCTTCCGCAGCTCGGCTCTGCTGATGCGCATGACGCGCTCGTCGATGCTCGAAGTCTTGCGCCAGGACTACATCCGCACGGCCCGCTCGAAAGGTGCCTCCGAGACCGCCATCAACTACTACCACGCGCTGAAGAACGCGATGCTGCCGGTGGTTACGCTGATCGGCATCGAGGCGGCGTTTCTGCTCGGCGGGTTGATCGTCACCGAAACCGTCTTCAACATACCCGGCGTCGCACGCTTCCTGGTCGAGGCGGTGCGCTGGCGCGACTATCCGATGGTTCAGAACCTTGTCATGTTCATCGCGATCGTTGTCGTGACCGTTAATTTCATCGTCGACATGCTGTACGCCGCGCTCGACCCGCGCATCAAATACGGCGACTGAACGGGGAGATCGGACCAGTGACCACGACCGATTTTCAAGCCGAACTGACGGCAGCCGGCGCCCATGTCAGCACGCGCTGGGACCAGATACGTTTCTTTGTCCGGCGCTACCCGCTCGGGGCAGTCGGCGCCGTCATCATGGGCCTGTTCCTGTTCGCGGCGGCCTTCGCGCCGTACATCACGGTGTACGATCCGCTCTCGACCAACGCCGCGGATTCGCTGGCGAAACCGGGTTGGCAGCATTGGCTCGGCGCGGATTTCATGGGCCGCGACGTGTATAGCCGCATCATTTACGGCGCGCGCATCTCTCTCGCCGTCGCGCTCGGGGCAATGGCGCTCGGCAGCGGCATCGGCGTTATCGTCGGCCTGTTGTCCGGCTATCTGCTCGGCTGGTTCGACCTCGTGACGCAGCGCATTCTAGAGATGATGCAGGCGCTGCCGCTGCTCGTCCTCGCGATTATCATGGCCGCGGCTCTCGGGCCCTCGCTGCACAACACGATCATCGCGATCGCGATCCCGCTCGTGCCCTATGTCGCACGCGTCATCCGCTCGAACACGCTGAGCCTGCGCGAGCAACCGTTTGTCGAGGCCGCCAAGGCGACGGGGATGTCCGAGAGCCGCATCGCGATCCGCCACATCTTGCCGAATACGCTGGCCCCGCTGATCGTGCTCGCGACCGCGCAGATCGGCTCGGTGATCCTGATCGAGGCCTCGCTGTCGTTCCTCGGCCTCGGCGTGCCCGAGCCGCACCCGTCCTGGGGCCGCATGCTGTCAGAGTCGGCGGCCGAATACGTGCGGACGGCGCCCTGGCTCGTGATTTTCCCCGGCGTCGCGATCAGCTTTGTCGTGTTCGGCACCAATCTGCTGGGCGACGCGCTGCGCGACCTGCTGGATCCAAGACAGCGCAGCTAGAGCGGCAGCCATTGAGATTGCTTGGCGGAGTTTATCCCCGGATCAGGTCCATGACGGCTTCCGGGCCGGCCGGAGGCCAGACCAGGGGCTCGCAGCGGCAGGATGACTCGCCCATCACAAGGAACCGTGGGCTCGATCCGTGCGGATGACGCAATCTCGTCGCAACGTGCTGTAGCGCCGCTGAGCAACGACCGGTAATCAACAATCAGTAAGCGAGAGGGGTAACTTGGCGATAGCGACCGAAACGAGACCGCCGGCCTATGCCGGGCTGCGGTCTCCCGGCCACAATGCCGAGAATGTTGTCGAAGTCGAGGGGCTGCGCACCTTCCTGTTCACGCGCGGCGGCGTCGTCAAGGCCGTCGATGACGTGTCGTTCGCGGTGCGCCGCTCCGAGACGCTGGCGATTGTCGGCGAATCCGGCTGCGGCAAGACAATGACCGCGCTGTCGTTGCTGCGTCTGGTGCCGAACCCGCCCGGGCGCATCGTCGACGGCTCGATAAAGATCGACGGGCGCGATATCGTGCGGCTCAGCGAAGCGGAGATGCGCCAGATCCGCGGCAACGAAATTTCTATGATCTTTCAGGAGCCGATGACGTCGCTTAACCCGGTCATGACGATCGGCGCCCAGATCAGCGAGACGATCCGGCTGCACCAGGATTTGTCGAAATCGGCCGCACTGGAAAAAGCCGTCCAGATGCTGCGGCTCGTCAAGATCCCGGCGCCTGAACAGCGCGCCAAGGAATACCCGCATCAGCTCTCGGGCGGCATGCGGCAGCGCGCGATGATCGCGATGGCGCTGTCCTGCAACCCGCGCGTGCTGATCGCCGACGAACCGACGACCGCTCTCGACGTGACGATCCAGGCGCAGATCCTCGATCTGATCCTCGATCTGCAGGACAAGCTCGGCACCGCCGTCGTCCTGATCACGCACGATCTCGCGGTCGTCGCCGAGACGGCGCAGCGCGTCATCGTCATGTACGCCGGCAAGAAGGTCGAGGAAGCGGATGTCGATGAGCTTTTCGCCGCGCCGCTTCACCCCTATACGCACGGCCTGCTCGGCTCGATCCCGCATCTCGCGGTCATTGGCGGCGAGTCGGCCGCGCAATCGGCCGAACGGCTGCAGGAAATCCCGGGTGTCGTGCCGCCTCTGACCAATCTGCCGCCCGGTTGCCCGTTCGCGCCGCGCTGCCCCTATGCCGACGATCAGTGCCGGACGCAATTTCCGCCTTACGAGCAGAAACGGCCGGGCCACTGGGCCGCTTGCTGGCATTCGGAGAAGCTCTATGGTTGACGCGGCAACGCTCAATCGCCCGGTCGCGGCCGCACGCCCGGGACATAACAGCCCGCCGGTGCTGGAAGCGGTTGATCTGAAAAAACACTTTCCGGTCAAGAAGGGCATCCTGCGCACGACCGTCGGGCAGGTCTACGCCGTCGACGGCGTGACGTTCTCGATCGGCGAGGGCGAGACGCTGGGGATGGTCGGCGAGTCGGGCTGCGGCAAATCCACGGTGGCCCGCACCGTATTGCGCCTCGTCGAACCGACATCGGGGTCGATCAAGCTCGACGGGCACGACGTGACCCGGCTCGGCAAGGCCGAGCTGCGGCCCTATCGCCGCCAGATGCAGATGATCTTCCAGGACCCGTTCTCGTCGCTGAACCCGCGCATGTCGGCGGGTGACATCGTCGGCGAGCCGCTCTTGGTCCATGGTCTCGCGGGCGGCAAGGAACGCGAGAAGCTTGTCGCCGACATCTTCGATCAGGTCGGTCTGCGCCGGGCCCAGATGACGGCCTATCCGCACGAGTTTTCCGGGGGTCAGCGCCAGCGCATCTCGATTGCGCGCGCGCTCGCGCTGAACCCGAAGCTGATCGTCGCCGACGAGCCGGTCTCGGCGCTCGACGTGTCGATCCAGGCGCAGGTCATCAATCTGATGATGGATCTGCAGCGCGAGAAGCGGCTGTCCTATCTGTTCATCGCGCACGATCTCGCGGTCGTCGAGCACATCAGCCACCGCATCGCGGTCATGTATCTCGGCAAGATCGTCGAGTACGCCGACAAGCACACGCTGTTTACAAACCCGCAGCACCCTTATACCGAGGCGCTGCTGTCGGCGGTGCCGGTGCCCAACCCGAAGCTGAAACGCGCCAAGCGGCTGCTGCAGGGCGACGTGCCGAGCCCGATCAACCCGCCCCCCGGCTGCGCGTTTCATACGAGGTGCCCATACGCCGAGGCGCGCTGCAAGGTCGATGTGCCGAAACTCACCGAGATCGCCCCCGGCCACGGCGTCTCGTGCCATCTGCGGGTGAATTGACCGCTCACGCCGCCGCCGTCCCCGCGCCGCGCGCCTCCTCAATGTCAACGTAGAGATTGGCGAGCGCCTCGCTCGCCAGCTCTGTTGTGAGCAGCGGCGGCAGATTGAACGATTTGCATATTTCGAGCACGTGGTCGCAGATGAAGCGCGGCTGATAATAGGCCAGGCCGAACGGTGCCAGCATCCCGACGACGTAGTCGAATAGATCGTCGCTGAACTGCAGACCGCGCGATTGCGTGACCGCCTGAAAAATCTGGCGATACTCGTCGCGGCTCGGCTCGAACAGCTTGATCTTGTACTGAATGCGGCGCAGGAACGCGGCATCCATCAGATCGGCCGGGTGCAGGTTCGTCGAAAACATCAGCAAGACGTCGAACGGCAGCGTGAAACTGGCGCCGGTATGCAGCTTCATGAAATCGACCTGGCTTTCCATCGGAACGATCCAGCGGTTCAACAGATCGTTCGGCGGAAATTTCTGCCGGCCGAAATCGTCGATCAGCATCATGCCGTTGAGCGCCTTGACATGCAGCGGCGCATCGTAAAAGCGCGCCTCGGCGTCCCATCGCAGATCGAGCATGTCGAGCGTCATCTCGCCGCCCGCCATCACCACCGGGCGCGAGCACGCAATCCAGCGCTGATCCGCCGTCTCCCGCTGCAATGCCGGCGGCCCGGCCGCCCGCGCCTGCGTCTCCGCTGCGCGCGGCTGGTGAATTTGGGCGTCGAACACTTTGATGATCTGCCCCGCCGCCTCGACGGCATAGGGGATATAGACCGGGTTCTCGAACAGCCCGGCGATGCGCGTCGACAATGTCGTCTTGCCGTTGCCGGGCGGCCCGTAGAGCAGCACGCTGCGTCCGGCGTTGATCGCCGGCAGCAGCCGCCGGATCATCTGTTCCGGCACGACCAGCCCGGCGAAGCCGCGCCGCAGCGCCGCCTCGTCGAGCATTTCGTTAGCGATCCGCTGCTTTTCGATCTGCTCGCGATAGGCGGCGAGCGAAACCGGCGCCGGCCCGATATAGAGATTCTGGTCGAGCGCGTCGCGGGCGGCGTTGCGGCCCGCCTCGGTCAGCGCGTAATGGGTGGACAGCGCCAGATCGCTGCTCGCGCTGGTCGCCCCGATCAGGCGCTGCTGCACCGCGGTTTCGATCAGCCGCTGCACCACGAGGCGCGGCAGCTTCATGCGCAGGGCCAGTTCGACGACCGTCTCGCAGGCCTCGACCTGCAGGAATTTGAGCATCAGACAGAGCAGGCTGCGTTCCGATATGCCGGTTTCCGCGATCGTGCCGGGGACCGGCGGCGCGCTGCTATCGACCCGCGGGACGAACTTTTCGACCATGGCCAACTGCATCGCCGCACCGCCGTATCCTTGGGCATTCGAGGATCGCGGCATTGTCGCGGGTCGCGAGTTGACAAAACCCTAACCGCCATGCTCCTGTCTTGGAACAAAAGAGGAACTTAGAACGACTCGCGGAGAGGCATCCGAATGCCCGGCAGATCGAGGTCGCGTCTCGCGGAGGCCGAGTATCGCTTCCCGGTGCGGTTGCGGGTCGCGGTGCCGCCCGGCGGCTTCGGCCGGCGGCTCGACCGCATGCACGCCTGGCTCGACGAGAATTGCGGAGCCGACGGATGGGTGATCGCGCCGTCGGGTCTGCGCGGGGTCGTCAACGACGCGGTCGCGCTTTATTTCCTCGATCCCGCGGCGGCGACGGCGTTTGTCGCGCGCTGGTGCGTTCGGCCGCCGCCCGAAATCGCCGAGGCGGCCTTTGTGATGCGCGACGACGAGCCGGCCGCGCCGCGCCGCGCGCCGCCGCACAGGACGCCGTGATCGCGTTCCGCGCCGGCGCGCCGGCGGTTGCCGCCGTTGCGAAATCTGCCGCAGAATTGCAGCCCGGCGATCGCGTCGGCAGGAGATAGCGATGGATTTTTTCGATCTTTCCGGACGCGTCGCAATCGTCACCGGCGGCAATGGCGGCATCGGGCTCGGCATGGCCGAGGGCCTGGCGACGGCCGGCGCGGCGGTTGTCGTGGCGGCGCGCAACCGCGAAAAATCGGAGGCGGCGGTCGCGCGGCTCGCTTCCCTGGGGGCGGCGAGCGCCTTTATCGCGCTCGACGTCGCCGACCCGGGGTCGTGCCGCGACATGGTGGGGCGCACGGTCGACCGGTTCGGCCGCCTCGACATCCTCGTCAACAACGCCGGCATGTCGATCAGGAAGCCGCCCGAGGACTATGCCGTCGCGGAGTGGCACACGGTGCTCGACACCAACCTGACGGGGCCGTTGGTGTGCTGTCAGGCGGCCTATCCGGTCATGAAGGAGCAGGGCGGCGGCAAGATCGTCAATATCGGCTCGATGATGTCGCTGTTTGGCGCCGCCTATGCCGCGGCCTATTCCGCCAGCAAGGGCGCCATCGTGCAGCTGACCCGCTCGCTCGCGACCGCCTGGGCCAAGGACAACATCCAGGTCAACGCGGTCCTGCCGGGCTGGATCGATACCGAGCTGACGATCGCGGCGCGCCAGCAGGTCGAGGGGCTGCATGAGCGCATCCTGCGGCGCACCCCGGCCGGACGCTGGGGCGTGCCGGCGGACATGGCCGGGATCGCCGTGTTCCTCGCCGCCCCGGCCTCCGATTTTGTCACCGGCGCGGCGATCCCGGTGGACGGCGGCTACTCGGTCGAGTTCTGACCGGAACCGCCGCTCCGGTGGTTGGGTTGCAATTCCCTGCTAACAGGGAAGTTTCGCGACCGGCCCTGGCCGGCCCGAATTCCGCTTTGGATTACAATAGCTTGCGCGGCAATTCCCTGGAACCGGAACAGGGAGATTGGGCAAGCGAACAGGGAATTATTTTCCACTCAGCAGGGAAATATCACGGAATTGCCGCCTCGGATCGTCATGCCGCCTGTCCATCGCCGAGCACGCAGTATGACCGGCGATTGCGGCAATTTTCGCGTCGACGGCGCAGCGGTGAGTGGGGTGAGTACGGCACGACCGGGGCCACCGTTGGGGGACGCGTTGGATAGTCCGCTTATCCCGGAATGCAGGATAGGCCCGGTGCGGCCCGATCCGATCTCACCCGCGACGCGCCGCCTCGATCGCGGCAACGTCGATTTTCGTCATGCCCATCATCGCCTCGAACGCGCGCTTTGCCTCGTCGCCGCCGGCGGCAAGCGCCTCGACCAGCACGCGCGGCGTGATTTGCCAGGATACGCCCCACTTGTCCTTGCACCAGCCGCACGCACTCTCCTGGCCGCCATTGCCGACGATGGCATTCCAGTAGCGGTCGGTCTCCTGCTGATCGTCGGTGGCGATCTGGAACGAGAAGGCTTCGTTATGCGTGAAGGCGGGACCGCCGTTGAGACCGATACAGGGGATGCCGGCGACGGTGAATTCGACCGTAAGCACGTCGCCCGCCTTGCCGGACGGGTAATCGCTCGGCGCACGATGCACGGCGCCCACCGCGCTATCGGGAAACGTTTGGGCGTAGAAGCGGGCAGCAGCTTCGGCGTCCTTGTCGTACCATAGGCAAATCGTATTCTTAGCCATCGCCTCTCCTCATCGCTTGACTCCAGTCCGACTGAACAAAAACGAACAGTTTCGCAGATAGATGCGCACGCAACATCAAAAATCGTTTCACCAAACCCCAAGCCACTGAGATTGGTAGTACGTAGGATGGGCTGAGCCCGGCGGAAGCCGGGAGAAGCCCATCGTCCCGCGGGTGGGCGACAGCATGGGCTTCGCGTTGCTCAGCCCATCCTTGTAATAGCGGAAGTTGGTATTGTCGCCCTGTTCCGAGAGGAACGCGTCGCCTCGGGTGGCCACCCGAGGCGACGCGGCCGGCGTCGGATCGCGCCCATCCTGAGCCTGGTGGCT
>JBFXDF010000008.1:0-35943 GCA_050181375.1 Alphaproteobacteria bacterium | reverse complement strand
GCTGTACGTTCAGCAATAAGATGGACCGGCGGCGGTCATGGCATGCTGCTGATGTTCAACGTCTCGGCCTCGTCGATCAACACGATCAACAAGTCGCTCGACGAGGCGCAAGGCCTTTAACGCGCGGCGGCTCGACGCGGATCAAGGCTGACCTTGACGACAGGCTCTACATATTTGAATCGAGAGCAAGGTTCACGGGTCAGATGCTTCCATCTGACCCGATCTTGCTCTAGCGAGACCGCTTTCCCGCATTCGCGCCCGGTTCGGCGTCGCGGCGCCGTGTCCGCGTGGACCCCGACCCCTTGTCGCTGCCGCGCGGCGTGCCCGTTGGCGGCTGGTTTTCCGCCGCCAGCCGATCGAGTTCGAGCTTGGCCTCGGCGATTGCCGCCTCATAACGCTTGACGGCTTCGTCGCGCTGGGTGCCGAGCGCGGCGATCCGCGTCTCGATCTGCGCCATCCGCCGCTTTCGGACCTCCTCGGGAAACTTCGCCTCCGCCTCGCTCGGACGATCGAGGGCAAGCGATTTTGTCGCCTGCTCAAGCCAGGCGCGCTGCTCTTCCAGAATTTTCGCGACGCTCATCGGGCTCCTGGGGAATGTGGTTTACACGATCATGTTGAACACGGTTTCGGGGAAACCCTGCGGAAAATCGCCGGCGTGGTTGATCGACTCGCGGTGCATGACATTGCCCATGAAAGGCCCGGGCATACCGTTGAAGTTCACCGAAAAGTAGCGCCCGCGCGGGCTTGATTTGATGTGGTTGCCCATGACGATTGCCGCGCTGCCGGTGAGCACGACCGTCGCGTTGCGCGTCTGCTCCGGCGGCGTCAGGTGCATGCAGTAATTGTGGTCGAACGACACCCGCTCGAAACGCGCGATCCAGGTATCCGAGATCGCGGTTTCCGGCAGTTCGACCAGCGCCGACCTGCCCGTGCCGACAAACTTGTTGCCGATGATCTGGATGCCGAAGCCGAGCAGGATCTCGCGCGGCCCCTGGTTCAGCTCGATCAGACCGCGCATGCGGAGCGCCCGGTCCTCGCGTGCGGGATTGCGCGCGGCGAGGTTCGAGTACGTGACGAGATTGCTCTCGACACGCGCTTCGAGGATCAGCTCGCCGATGATCCCGTAAGCAACCGCGGTCGTATCGTCCCGGCCCGGCCGCAGGCCCGTATCCATGATCTCGTTGGCCTCGACATGCGCCTCGCCGAAGACGCCGCCGAGGCCGATGCCGATGGCAACGCGCGCCGCGTAGCCGCAGTTGACGATCCGGTTCTCGATCACGTCCGCGCGGGCCAGCAGACTGCCCCCCACGATGCCCCACGATCCCATCAGCTCGATCCGGTTCTCGGCGATTGCGGGTCCGGTTTCCTCCAGCACCGCAATGCCGGCCGTCCCCTCGCTCACGCTGTTGCCGGAGATGCGGGTGTTGCGGCCGCCCGTACAGGAGATGCCGGCAAGCACGCGCGTCAGGCGGTTGTTGGTGATGGCCGCGCCTCGCGCACGGGCCAGCATCACGCCGAAGCCGGACTCCGCCCGGTCCGCGCCGATCGTGTTGGCGTCGACGATCAGCTCCGTCACCCCGATCGCGACGATGCCGTGCTGGAACCCGACGGCGAGGTTGGCGCCGACATAAGCGCGGTTGACATCGAGGTCGACGCCGTCCTCGGTGTGGCCGACCTGTATCGCTATCGGACCGGCGATGTTGCGTTCCACAATGCTCGAAAGCAACGTATTCCGGGCGATCTGACTGCCCGATCCGGCGGCGCGGATGCCGGTATAGGAGGGGTGTGAGTAAGCCACCTTGTTGTCTGCGACCGTGGCGGAATCCGCCGCAACGTCGATCGCGACGACGCGCTCGTCCGGGTCGGAATTCGGTGTCATGAAGGCGCCGATCACATAGTTTCGCGCCACGATCGAGCCGGCGGCGGGCGACGCCGGCATGCCGCCGGACAGCGCGTTGTCGTTGACGGCGATGCCGAACAAGGCGCCGGCAACGACATTGCCCTCGATCCGACACGCGGCGGGCACGCGTTCGACGAGCACGCCGGCGGCGGCCGAGGCGCCCTCGCGGCCCGCCGCGAGGTCGATCTCGCTGTCTTCAATAACGAGACCGGTGCAGTACCCGACCGCCCAGATCCCGATGTTGAGGCTCTCGAACAGGCAATGCGCGATGCGCACGCGGTCGGCGCTCCGCACCAGCAGGCCTGCCGCGTTCCGCGGCACGAGACCGCGCGCCTGACACGTCTCGAAACTTACCTGCTCGGCGCTTTCCACAACGATGACGGCGCCCGGCGACTCACGCCCGCGGCCGCCCTCGAATTCGATCGAGGCGACTTCGATGCCACTTGCGCGCGCGATATGGAGGACAGGCGCAGCACCTTCGTCGCGGACTATGGTCCCCGGTCCTTCGCCCTTCAGCGCGACATTGCTGCGGAAAATACGGATTGTCGCGCGGACCACGTGTACGCCGGTCTTGAGGCATACGCAGCCGCCCTGCGGCGGCAGCGAGTCGATCGCGTCCTGGATGCTTTCGCCCGGCGCAACGACGACGGTGCAGCAGCACGCCTCTTCCGCCGGCGGACGGCAGTTGGTGACGACCGGATTGGGACCACCGAGACCGTTTATCGCGGCTAGCTGGACGTAATGGTGCTCGACGCCGCGCGGCGACGCCTCGGTCAGGATCTCTATCTCGGCGGTCGGGGTGCGCGCCCAGAATACCCAGTAATCGCCGACGCGGAACGATCCGCCGACCGGATCGGTCGAAAAGGCGATCTCGATGCCAGCCTCGATAGCGATCGGCCCGGCGGCGGTCAGGATCAGGCCGTCGCCGTCGATCGTATTGCTGGCGGCGGTTTCGTCCCAGCGCTGGACGCGGGTATGCCGCGCCGCGATCTCGTCCGCATTTGCGCCGAACGGGCGGTTGGCGCCGGTCGGCAGGGCGCGATCCAGAACGATCTGCCGGTCCGCCTCGTCGAGATCGACAATCAGCGCCATCTCGCCCGGCTCTCCCATCAACTCGCGGTGGTCATCGGTGACGGTCACCCAATCGCCAATGCGAACGCGCATGATCGGGTCGCGGCCGATGCGGTTGACGGTCAGCGTGGTTTGCGCACCCGAGACGGCGACGACGGTAACCGCCGAGACAATCGACCCGTTGTCGCGGGACCATTTGAAGCGCGCCGTGCCGAGCGGGCCGCCTTCGTGAATCTCGACACGGTAGAGGCGGTTCTCCAGCCCGCGATAGCCGGCAAGCGGCGGCAGGATGCAAGGGTCGTCGGGTGCCGGCGGCGCGATGGCCGAGGTGGTGAGCCGACCGGCGGAGGGAGGATCGCCGACCGGCATCCCGCAGGCCGCGTCATCGACGGCGGTCGCACGAAGCTGCCAGACCGTCTGCGTACGTGTCGTCGTGTCGGCGCCGCCGAGGGCGGCGTCGAGCAGCGCCGGGTCCTCGATATAGGTGACCTCGCGCTCCCAGAGATCGAGAAACACGACGGAATCACCCGCCGGCAGCGGCGGCGGGTCGGGATAAAAGGGCTGATTGAGGAACGTCGCGGCGTCTTCCGCGAAAAGCTCCGCCAGTAGACCGTCGACATAGAGGCGGCCGGGTTCGATCGAAAGATCGGGCGGCGGGCCGGCGACGAGCCCGAGTTGAAAGGCGTTGGGCGTGGTCCGAAGCGGCACGCCGAGCGGGCCGAAACTGTCGAGCGACAGCATCCGGACGCGGCGCCGGATGATGTCGATCTCCTCGTTCCAGTCGGAGTCGAGCTGCACCCGGCCCTGCTGCATCAGCACGCCGGAATAACGCTTGCGGGGATCGAAGCTGAACCTGGTGTAGTCGCCGCTCATTGCACGCTCCCCCGCCCCGGCTCCTTCACGTCACGTAGACGAAACCGTACTCGAGGCCGAAAGGCAGATATTCGTCGAGCCGCGTGCGCAAATTGGCCTCGCGCTGCGGCTGTTTCAGATGGCAGTACGCGCCGATCTCCGAGCCGTCTTCGGCGCCGGTCGCGATCTCCGCCGGCCCACCGAGCGAGAGCTGCAAATAGGCCGGCAATCCATAGGCCTCGGCGGTGTATTCCGGCTCGACGCGGCGTCGGACCACGACGCGGACCGCGTCGCGCTGCGCTTCGGTAAGCGGCCCCAATACCGCCTCTTCCGCCTCGACCGCCCGGCGCTCGGCGAGGTCGGGCTGGCAGCGGTAGCGGCGCGGCGTGCGCGATCCTGGGCGGACATAGGAGAAGCGGACGCAGCCCACCTGGATGCGCTCGGCGGTCGTCAACCCGTCGAAAATCGTTTCGGTCGCCAGATCGATCTGGCGCGCGCGCACGCGGCCGCGGACGGTCGATCGCTCGATATGCAGCGGCGGCCCCGAGGCGTCGGCAGCGCCGATTCCGGCGATGGCGTCGGTCCCGACGCCGTCGATGATGCTGTCGAGAGCGAACAGCGCCTCGGCGTGCTCCGGCAGCCGGATTGGCCCGCAGATCGCGAAGGCAAGTTCGACGCTAAGCTCGGTGTTGGCGGGCGCGCCCGAGGGGAGCGCGTCGGCGGCGCGGATCGACGGCTCGGCCGGGGCGGGCGGAGGAGGCGGCGCGGCCGGGTCCGGCTCGGCGATCGACACGCCCGGCACCAGCGTCGCGTGGATGAGCCTGAGCTTGTTGAGCGAGCCGGTGATCTCGACCCGGCCCTCGACCAGCAGCCCGCTCAGCGTGACCGCGAAATCCGGCCGATCGCCGGCGATCGTCAGCGGCCCGGCGAGGCGCAGATGCGGCCGCGCGCCGTCTGCCGCCTCGATGGCGAGAAAAACGTGGTCCTCCGGCGCTCCCGCGAGGGCCGGCACGTTGATGGCGAGAGTTTCGGCGTAGGTCCGGTTGTCGCCGATGCGAATGATCGCGTTCTCGCCGTTGGTTGCGTTCCATGCCGCGAGGGCGGCGCCGATCGTGGCGAACGTGCCGGGCTGGCCGCTGGCATCGACCCGAAGGACGTGCGTCGGCGGATTTGCCTGGATCAGCCAGGCCCGCCGCCGGTACGGCCCGCCGCCGAAATCGGCCGGGAAACCGTAATGATAGTCCACCTCGACAATGTCGGCCGGCAGCAGATCGGGGCCGAGCACCAGCCGTCCTCGCGCCACATCGATGCCGATCTCGGTGCCCGCGGTCTGGGTCCAGTCCAACAGGTTGCGGCATCGAACGTCGTCGGCCGGCACCGGGGCGCCATCGACAAATACCGCGAGGCTCGGCGCCGGGGCGATATTGAAGCCGGGAAACGCCTCGAAGAGCCCGTAGAAATCGGTAAAGCCCGGCCGCGGCAACGGGAGGCCGGCATAAGCGGTAAGGTCGGCGAAGAACCGCGCCGGGCGGATCGGCTGCGGCACGTGCAATTCGGTCGCCAGACCGGCTTCGTCGCCCTCGCGGCGCTGTCGGCTGAAGAGCGGCGCGGAGTTGCCGAGCGGGCTGAAATGATAGCGGAAATCGCCGGGCGGGCCGAGCCGTCGCGCCGCGACGCGGCGCATCGGATAGGCGCCGAGCCGCCACAGAAAAAAGCCAATATTGCGGATATTGTACCAGCCTTCGTGCTGCGAAATCGGCCGCACGTCGATCGTGTGCATGATCTCATCAAAGGCGCCGTTGAGCCGATCCATGCGCTCGATGCTGCGGAGATCGGGAGTGCGCAGGGCGTGCAGGCGCCGATGGTTGCGCACCCACTGCGTCCAGCCGAGCAGTTCGAAGAATTCCACGGCATGCGCCGCCCAGCCAGTCACGTCGCGGGCAAGCTCCTCGAGCATCGCCAGCGTTCCCTTGCGGCGCCGGTAGTAGATCGTCTTCGCCACGTCCGCCCGGCCGCGCAGCGCGATCGGCGGTCGCAGCTCCGGTCCTTGCAGGTCGCGGAACAGCTCCGCCGCGGCGTCGCCGTCGCGCACCCGGCTCTCGTCGAACAGGGGCGTCGTGCCGACCAGATCGCCGATATACGGCACCGCCCACGGCTCGCAGGTTTCAATAAAGGCGTTCTCGTAGAGCTGGCGGATGTCGCCGTCGATCTCGTCGGCCTGCCGCTCGATCAGCCCGAGCAGGGCGCGCAGCGGCTCGCCTTGTTCGGCGTCGCGCGCGCGTATGTGTGCCGGCAGAAGTCCGTAAAGCTTGTCGTCGTCAGCGGTCGAAAAGGCCATCACAGCGCCTCCACCAGCGTCAGCGCGATATCGGTCGCGGGCTCGGCGAGATAGGCCTGCTCGGCCGCGAGCACCGGCGGCGGCACCGCGCCCTCGAAACCCGCCCTGGCGAACCGGTCGAGTTGGGCGAAAGGCGGCGCCGGACGAGCCGGGAAAATCCGGATATGCGGTTGCAGCGGAGCGGCGGTGACGCCGCGCACGGCAAGCTCCGCCGGGGTGAGGTCCGCGTAGCCCCTCAGGTGGAACACATCGACATCGGCCGCGACGACACCCGTCGCGCCTTGCAGAGCGGCATAGACGCCGCTCGCGTGCACCGCATAGCCGAGCGGCACCGTCTCGAAGGCAAACAGCGACAGCAGCGCCGCGCGCGCGGCGTCGTGCACCGCGTCGGGGTCGAACGCCGGGTCGGCGACCAGCCTTGCCCCTACAACGATGGGGACGCGGACGAGATTGGCGAGAAACAGCTCCCGGTTCGGATCGCGCGCGGTCCTCAGCGCTGCGTAGAGCGTGTCGAGCGACGGCGGCGACAGCTTCTCGCCGTCGGCGGCGGCGACCGTCAGATGCACCGCGCGCTCGAACTGGTGCCAAACCCAGGTCACGTAGGCCCGCGCCACGAGGCCCGATGTCGTCGCGATCCATTCGAAGTCGCGCAGCGAGACCGCGCGCCCGAACGTGCGCACCGTGCCGGGCGCGGCGCGGCGCGCGTCGTCGCGGCTCTCGGGATCGGCGCCGCCGTCGGCGGCGAGCGGGTTGACGACGGCGCGCAATCCCGGCGGGCGCTCCAGCGGCGTCGATAGCTGCCCGGCCTTCATGCGCCCGGCGATCCCCAGACCCTTGCGGTAGCGGGCAACGACATTCAGCGCGCCCGAGGGAAGCCGCGCCCCCGTCCGTCCGTCGCCAAAGGTGAGGATGGTTGCGCCCTCGTCCGATTGCCGGGCCGTGTGGACGCGTTCGGTCGGACCGCTTCCGTAAAGGCTCGGCGTCTCCGACCATTTCTCGCCGTTCACGCGGATTTCGAGCGCCGCCTCGCCGGCGATCGTGGTCGCGCTTGGCAGATAGGTAACCGGAGAACGCTGCAACTCGAACTTCTGGAAGGGTTGCGCCGCATTGCCGTGCCCGAGCGGCTCATCCGGCTGGGTTTCGCCGTGGCTCGCCGCGGCGATATTGCCGAACAGCACCGCGTCGCGGAACGGTGTCGGCAGCGCCGGGGCGAAATCCACCAGCAGGTGGTCCGGGACGCCGCCGGGTTCGGCCGCGAGCAGCCGGCTGCCAGCCACCTTGGCGAGATGGCGGCGCGCACCCGAGCCGAGCAGAATTGGCCGTCCCTTGACCAGCTTGTCCAGCCCCGCCGGCACGGCGGTCTGCGGTTCGGAGAAGCGGAGGGCGACCTGCCCGCCGCTCGCCGCCGCGGGATAGTCGAAACTGCGGAATTCAATGTCGGCCGCCGAGATTTCGTAAATCCGCGTCGCCCGCCTCTCGCCGATCTCGCCGAGACCGTCGCCGTGGCTCGCCCAGGCCTGCCAGCCCGCGCCCGTTAGGCTGCGCTGCACGATCGCCCCGTCGGCGCCCCGCGCATAGACGTGCAGCTCGGCGCCGGTGCGGATCGCGGAGGGGGCGCCGCCGAGCTTCCCCCCGAGGTCGGTCCACGCGCTCCACGTCGCGCCGGCGCGCGCGATGTGGCGCAGCTCGCCTTCGGCGCCGCGCACGAAGATGTCGACCCGGTCGGCCGGGCCGGCGACGATTGCCGGCTCGTCCGCCGCCTCGCCGCCGAGATCGCGCCACTCGCTCCACGCGGACCCGTCGAAGCGGCGGTGTAGCACGTTGCCCGCGTCGCCGCGGGCAATCACGTCGATGCGTCCGGCGCCGGTCGAGGCGACGGCGGGGCCGCTCGCCAGCGTGCCGCCGAGCGACTCCCACTCCGCCCAACCTGCGGCGTCCCGGCGTCTGATCCAAAGCGCGCGGTCGCCGCCGCGCGCCAGGACGGCGGTGCCGATGCCGTCGGGCGAGACGGCGGCCGGCGGCGAGGTCAGATAGCCGCCGAGCGGTATCCAGCTTCCCGCCGTGCCGGCGGTCACGTCGATTGACCACAGGGCGAAGTCGCCGCCGCGCGCAAAGACCTGGAGAGCCGCCCCGACCCAGAGCGGTCGCGGTTCGCCGGTCAACCGGCCTCCATGATCGACCCAGCCGCTCCAACCGCCGGTCCACCGCCGCTGAAGAAGGGTGCGCCCGGCGCCGCGCGCGAGTACGTCGAGCCGCCCGGGAGGCGCGATGGTGATCGCTAAGTCGGCCAAGGGAGCCGGGCTCTCCAGATAGAACCAGCGGCGCGGCGCGGTCAGACTCAGCGACAGGGCCGCCCCCGTACCCGACAGCGCAAACACGGCGTGGCCCCCGGCCAGACCCGCCGCCAGCGCCGGACGCCCGCGGATGGTCTGGCGCAGCGTGACATAGGTAACGCTGCCCTCGATCGGCCCGAATGCGGCATGCCGCGTATCGACCGCCGTTGCCACGGCCGTCCGCAGCCGTGGCGGCTGGCCCGGTCCGACATCGACCAGGAACTGCGCGCCCGGTCTGAGATCGTCGTATTTGCCGTCGAGCGGGTAGTCCGGGTCGGTGCTGTCGAGCCGGTCGTTGATGTTCTGGCTCGTCCAGATCGGCCACGGCTGCGCCGGCGGGTTCGCCGGAATATAGACGTTGTGGCTGAGCGGCGCGTTGTGGCCGAAGAACCGTGGACGCCGCAGGATTTTGGCGGCCCTCGCCACACAAGGCCAGAGGCGCGCGTCCTGGATCGGCGGGTCGAAACCGAGCCGTTCCCCGTCCTGCCCCTGCGCGAGCGAGGTCACCTGCTTCTCCTCGATCGCATCCATGCCGAAGACGACAAACGGGTCGCCGGGCGCGAGCGATTCCGGCCGCGCGACGATTGGGCCGCCCGAGCCGCCCTGAGCGAACGCCGCGAAGGGCACGGGAGGGGCGAAGGCCGGCGGCTCGTTGAGGTCGCCGTGCGCCACGATCGGTTCGAGCGTCTCGAAAATCTGCGGATGCTCGTCCTGACCGGGGACGCTCATCACCTTGAAGCCCTTGCGGATGCGCGTTTCGGCGCCGGCATCGAGCGTGAAGGACAGCATCGCGGTCGCGGCGAGGCCCGGCCGCAGGCGGTAGCCGATGAGGCGGACGAGGCGGAGCACCGAATCGCGCTCGCGCGCGGTGCCCAGGAAAAGCTCGTTGGCGATGCGCTCGTTGTAAAAGGCGAGCACGTCGCCCACCGCGGAAAACAGCTCGATCAGGGTGACCGCGTATTCGTCGTCGGCGCGCGAGGTGAGGGCCGCGAGCCGCGGCTCGGGGGCAATGCTTTCGAGCAGCGCGCGGCGGAACGTCGCGAAGGTGCCGATCCGATAGCTGATCGCCGAGAGCCCCGGCCGGTTGAGACTATCGGCCTGCGGCAGCAGCACCGCCGGCGTGCAGCAGGCGCAGAAGGCCATACCCGGCGCGCCGTTCATGTCACAGCCCTCCGATCGCGGAGAGCCGCAGCACGCCGTTCTCGGGCAGGTTTGCGTCGTTGTCGAGACGCGGGATCTCGAACGGCCCCATTTCGATCACGCCGCGGTCGAGCTCGTTGCGAGCCGGTTCCCAATAGCGCTTGAACCGCTGGATCGTGACCGAATCGACACCTTCCACCGCCTCGATCGCGGCGTAGAGCCTGGAGAGGTAGACCGGCTGACCAAAGCTGAACCGAAGCGGATGGAAAAAACCGCGCGAGCCATCGGCGAAGCCGCGGTTCGACAGCACCCGAGCGACCGACTGCATCACGTCGCCGCGGAAATGGCCGCGCGCGATGCAGAGCTGCACGTCGATTTCGAGCGGGACATATTGCGCCGCGCGCACCGCGAGGTCGCAGCCTGCGAGCTTGAAGCGCCTGAGATGGGCTCGCACGAGCGCCGCGAACCCCGGCATAAGCTCGACGCCGCCTCCGGGAAGGCGGCGCAGATCGGCTTCGTCGCGCGGGTGAACCGCGACAAAGACGGTGTGCCAACTGCCGGTCCAGCGGAAGCTTGCCTTGGCGGCGGCGACACCCGGATGCCGCAGCGCCGCCTCTTCCCAGTCCGCCTCGGTGACGGCGCGGAACTGGACGGCGCGGAAGGCCTCCGGCGCGATCTGGCGAACGTGATCGATGGTTTCAGGATCCTCGCCGAGACGCGCCGATAGAGGCTGGAATACGGCATCGATCGCGGCAAAGTTGAGCGCCGCGCCGGGATCGGCGGGGTCGAGCGGCTCGGCCGGGTCCGGCGCGACGACATGCACCAGCGCGCCCGCACCGATATTCCCCCCGGCTCCGTTGCCGATCCGGTAACGCGCCACGGCGCCGGTGGCGTCGAGCGGACGGCGGCCGTATCGGTCGTCGCCAAAGCGCAGCCGCACCTCGCCGGCATTGTCGGCCTCGGCGACGAAGTGCTGGTCGAACGGATTGCTGTCGAGCAGGCTGGGCACCGGTGTCCAGATTTCCTCGGTTGCATCGGGAAACCGGAGCCGCAGCACGACGGCCGGCGCGACCTCGCTCGCGTCGCGCTCCAGATCGTGACGACCGTATAGAAGCTGTCCGAATTCGTTGTATTCCGGGTTCGCCGGCATCGCCTGCTGCGTCAGCGGCCCAAAGGGCAGGGCCGTCGACGGCAAGGGCCAGCGCCCGGCGCCGGGGTCCGGAAGCCGGAGCAGACCGTCCGCCGTATGCTGGGTGACGGTGCGCCCGTGATCGGCCGGCGCGATGTTGCCGCGCGCGATCGAGACCGGACCGATCGGCGCGCCTTCGTCGGTCTCGGCGGAGACGCAGAACGGCATCGTCAGCGCGTCTTCCTCCCGCCAGCGCACGCGCTGCAAAGGCAAGGCGGGGTCGGCGGGGTTCAGGCGCGGCATCAGCGCGCCGTTCGGCACCGAAGCGGTGAAGACCGCGTCCTCGGCGGTCTCGACCGCGGTCAGCCGGACCACCTGCCGATGCGCGGGATCGGCGTCGGCCGGCAGACCGGTGGTCGGGCTGAGCACCTCCTGGAGCAGGAGATAGTCGCCGACCGCCAGCGCCGGGGCGAACGCCGTCTCCGCGCCGGCCGGTCCGCTCAACCCGTAGAGGTGCGCCTCCCGGGCGCCCCGCGCGAGACAGCACCGCGAGTCGTTCCAGGTGTGGATGCGCAGCTCGTTGTGCTCGCTGCGGACCGAAACAAGCGCGGTCGTCTCGAATACGACGACATCCGCGAGAGCCGGATCGCTGTCGAACTGCGCGGTGGCCGGGACGACCGGTCCGGGCGCGGCGGTTGCGCCGATCAGCGGCACCCCGATCCGCGTCGTCAGCTTGGCTCCGGCCGGCACGACACCCGCGGCGCCAGGTTGTCCGGCGAAATGAACATAAGTGACCGCGTTTCGCCCGTTGTGCATGCGGTAATCGATCAAGCGCGCGTGGCGCGCCGCCGAAACGCGATGCAGACAGGTGTCGAGAAACCCTTCGGTGACGGGGCCGGCATCCTGGAAATAGCTCAGATAGTCGCCGGCATAAGCGAAGAGCTCGACCAGCGTCATCCCGAGATCCGCCGGCAGGCGCTCCTGCCAGCCGGGATTGCGCTCGGCGATCAGATCGACCATCAGCCGCCGGAAGCTCTGATAGTCCTTGGCGAGATAGTCGAGCGCCGGTTCCGGCAGCGCCTCAGGCGGGCATTCCGCGATTGTGCGGCAGTCGAACTCGGTCGGACAGCCGGCCTTGAAACCGAAGCGCGCCTCGGAGCGCTCGCCGTCGATGCCGGGATGATCGACCCGCAGCACATAACTCGAAAAATCGCCCTCCTGATCGAGGAAGACGTTGATCCGCAGCGGGTCGGCCGGGTCCGGCGCGATGCCGAGAACACGGATGCCGACGATCCGAACCCCGCCGATCACGTCGAAATCGGCCGCGACGAGCGGCGGTGCCACCGGCGCCGGCTTGAGAAATGTCGCGTCGAGTACGTTGCGCTGACCGGGCGGCGCGAGCGGGTCGCGCCGATACTCGACGTAGTCAAGCCCGTTCAGCGGGTGCGCCGGGTCCCGCAGCACGCCGGAGCGGCGCTCGTCCTCGCACCAGATCAGCCCGTTGCGCGACAGCACCATGGCGCCCTCACACCGGCACCGGTTGACGGAAGACTTCTTCGCGCCGCTCCTGCGTGTCCCGCCTTGCGTAGCTTACGGTGATCTCGAGCGCCGCCTCGACGGCTGTCACCAGGACTTTTTCGACCGAGATCACCGGATCGAGCCAGCGGATCAGCGCACCGTGGACGAGCTGCTCGGTCGCAGCCGCGAGCGCATCGGATGCCGGCGCGAAAACGAGCTGTTTCAGACCGCAGCCGAATTCGGGCCGGTTGACGCGCTCGCCGGGCGAGGTGAAGAGCACCAGCATGATGAGGTCGCGGATATGGTCGTCCTCGTCGGTGACCGCGCTCCGCCCGCGGCTGTCGATCGCGTAGGGAAAATCGAGAAAGCCGGTGCCGGTCATCACGTCACGTCGATGTCGGGGGTGACGACGGTGCTGTCCGGCAGGGTGATTCGGAACGAATCGTCGTGGTCGGCGAGGTGCAAAACCACGCCGCGCGCAATCGCGACAAACAGCCGACGGCGGTGCCGCACATCCGGATCGTTCGGATCGGTCTTGAGCGGCGGCATGCCGTCCGTCGCCATCAACTGGCGGAAGGCCTCATCCATCGCCGCGGCCATCGAATCGACGAAAGCCCCATAGTCGGCGATGTTGTCGTTGAGGAAGTTGCCGGGCTTGAGGGGCATCAAACCTCCTATTCGAGCAGGACCTTGATCGACAGGAGTGTCGGACTCGGCGGCGGCATCGGCGCGACCGGCGGTGCCGGCGTCACCGGCAGGATGCCGAGCGCGAGTTCGCCCGGATGCACGTGGGCGTTGAACATGGCGACGAGCTGGGCGAGATAGGACAGCAGCAGGTCGCCCAGCGCGGCCGGGTGCGCGGCCCCGGCGCTGCCTTCCTGGACGATGCCGTTTGTCGAATTGATCACCCGCGCCGCCCCCTTTACCGTGACGGTGCCGGTCGGCACGCTGATCTCCACCGAGTTCGCGCCGACCGCGTCAGACAGCGTGACGGTCTGCGCCGCGTCGTCGAGCACCGCCGTCAGACCGAGTTCGCTGCGCCAGATTTTGGTCGTCGGCTGGCTGAGCGATCCGGGCGGCTTCATCGGCAGCTCGCCTGCGCCCCAATAGCACCCCGACCAGATCGGCCGCGACACGTCGCCGGCCTCGAATTCGATCCACACGCCGGCGCTCACCGGCGGCACGGAGAAGAACCCGGAGGTCGGCCCGGCATAGGGCACACAGGGCTTGGCCCAGCCGGTCGGCACTTCGCCCAACACCTCGGGCACGAATGCCTGGAGGCGTCCAAGGTTGAGCGGGTCCATGTTGTTCATGACCGTGCCCGCGAACTTGCCGTAGACCCGCTCGCGCTGCTCGTCCGACCCGCGGCTTGCCATACCCGCGTCGTTCACCCTCTCCCCCTATGCCACCGCCGCCAGCGGATCGAAAAACACCTCCGTTCCGGTCAGACCGACGGCATTTCGCCATGCCGAAAAGCGCTGCGTATAGAAGTCCCGCGTGATCCGGTGCGCGACCGAGCGTACGTAGTAGAGACCGCTGTGCTGGCGGCCGGGTCCGCGCACGAGGACCGGTAGACCGCACAACAGCGGGCGCGTGTATTTGAGCCCGTCGACCTCGCCCGTCGCCGTGACGGCGCGGCTCGATCTTGTGGCCCGCGCCAGGGCCTGCGCCTGCGTTTCGGCCGGGTTGACGGCGTCGGTCCCGGCGGGCCGCTCGATCGGCGGCGGGATGATCCGGGTCAGCGCCGGTTCGAGCCCCATCGGCGGCTCGGTCGAGGCGAGGCCGAAAGCCGGGACCGGCACGCGCGTGCGCGGGTCGACCGAGACGGAAGTCACCGCGGTTGGCGCCAGCATGTCGTTGGCGACGTTAAAGCTGTTGAGATTGGTCTGGGTGCCGAAATCGATCGACAGCACACCCTGCGGCGGAACCTGCGTGAGCGGTGGATGAAAGTGGCCGAAATCGCGGCCGATCACCGGGTCGGGCTGGAGGTAGAGTTCGTAGCTGTTGCGGCGGGCAAGCTGAAAGAGATAGGTCGCGTCGAAATCGCGCTGGTTCGAAACGGTATCGAGCTGCGTGCGCGTCGGCGGCGTCGGGAACACGACCGGCACGATCCCGTATTTGCCGAAAATGCCCTGGGCGATAACGCTGTCGGCGCAGTTCGGCCACGGGAACGGCTGCTGGATATGCGCCATGATGCTGCCAAGCGCGTCGAGCGCCACCACTTCCAGGCGCGACGCCCCGGGCGTATTGCTCGGCACCAGCCGGGTTTCGCGAACATAAGCGTTCATCAGCACCTGTGGGATGCCGAGACCGAGCGAGACACGGATCGTGAGGGGCAGGAGCGGGCGGAAGATGTCGAAGGCGACGACATCGAGGTCGCCCCACGAGTTGCGGCTCAGGTCGAAGTGCAGCCGCAGCATCGATGCCTGGCCCACGGCGGTTTCCACCTCGATCTCCCGCAGCGCCTGGACAAACGGCGCGGGGAGCGGCGCGAACGCCGCCTGAACGGTGAAGTAGGACGGCAGCAGCGGCATCGCGCTCAGCCTCCCGGCCCGGGGACGGCAATCCGCCGGCCCGCCGCCGCGGTAAGCTCGGCCGGACGAGGCACCCGGTTCACGTCGCACAGGCGCCAGAACTGCTCCGGATCGCCGATCGTCCGGTAGGCGGCGAGGTCCGGCCTGTCGCCTTCCTGCACGATGTAGCCGAGGCGGCCCGCCGTCTCGGGAATAAAGCGGGCGCGTTTGTAGCGGATCGTGCGGCCGGACGGCCCCTCGATCTCGGCCTCCGGGATATGCTCGTATCTGCTGCCGCGGAAGAACATGCCGCCCCCTTGGATCGGTGCGCCCCTGGATCGGCGCGCCTAGATCGGCGCGCCCTAGATCGGCGCGATTGCCTGCAGCTCGCTCGCCTCTCCGAATGTGTTCAAGGCTGCCATCACTTCCTTCTGCGTGAAGGAGGCAAGGTAGACCCAGTAACCGGGATTGGTTACGTCAAGATCGCGATAGGTCAGGACGCTGAGCGACAGGTCGGCCTTGGCACGGATCGGGTTGAGCTGCTGGTCGAACGCTTCTTCCTTGATCGACAGGCTCTGCACCTGGACCGGCAGCACCCGTCTCCGCCCCCAGATCAGAAGCGCGAGCGGCGCCTGCTCGGCGAGGATGAAGGCGCTGCCGGCGAAAGCCAGCGCCTCGTTTGCGATGACCAGCGGATAAGGCGGATAGACGAGCCGTTCGAGCGCGGCAATCGCCGGGTGCAGCCCGTTCTCGACCACCACGCCGTTCTCCGACGGTCGTTCGAGCTGGTCGGCGGCGTCGATATCGACCGAGAAGGTCAGCGTCTCCTGCGGCGGACCGTTGACCCGGTTCGCGTCGCCGCGGCCCCCGCCCCCCTGCGCGCCGCGCGCCTGGATCTGGCGCGACACCTCGTCGGGATTGTACTGGAAGACGATAACCGTCGGGAAAAGCTGCGGCAATTGATAGGCGACGATGCCGCCCTTCGACACCTTCGCGCTGCCGGGAAACTCCGACGCCATTCCGCAAGCAGGCTCCCCCAGTTTCGCGCTCAGCTTAGCCCGGCTTGACCGCCGTCTAAAGCATTTTCTCCGAATCCTTGCATAAGCGGGCGCCTATGCGCGTGCACCGCCTCCGCTCCGGTAGGCTCTCCGACCCGCCGACCGCGAGGTGCAGCGGCAGCATCCGATCGCTTGCGATCCGCGGGGCGGCCGAATGGGACGTCGCCCATCGGGCGAGCCGGCTCACGGCGGAGCCGCCGATCCGCACCTGCCCGGCTCATCCGCCGCAGCCTTAAAAGCGCGTTTCGATCGAGAAGACGAGCGCGTGCAATGCTTCCGCTTCCGAGTTCAAGGGCTGGATCAGCCGGTAATCCGCACCGATCGACAATGGAAAAGCCTGTCCCTCGCCGAAGAACTTGACGAGGAACTCGGCGCGCGGCCCGACCTGCAGGAGCCAGGCCGGCGCGATCCCGGTGCGTTCGGTCTCGCCGGGTGCTGCCGGACGAAGCGCAAACCGCCCGACGCCGAAACCCGTCTCGACGCGGAACGAAAAGCCGCCGTAACGCGACCCGCCCCAGCCGCCGGCGCGTCCCTGCACGCCGCCGAGCACACTGCCGATCTCCGTCGGCGAACGCGGCCCCACCGCTTCCGCCACTGCGCCGAGCACATTCAGGTCCGCTCCCAATGTCGCCCGCAGGCGTCCCGAGGCCCAGTCGCCGAGAAAGCGGCGGTAAGACAGGTAAAGAAGCGGATCTCCGCGCGTCAGCTCGACGCCGGCCCGGCCGATGGCGAACTCGTTTCGGCCCGGCCCCATGCAGTAGCCGGCGATCTGCTCGGCGCGCCAATGGGTGTCGCCGCCCGGTATGCCGCAATTATGGCCGGCTTCGTGGATCAGGGTGGAGGCGAGAGCGACCGCCCCCTCGTTATAGCCTTGCTGCGTATAGGCGATATTGTTGCCGGACACGTCGCCCCGCGCCAGCGTGTCCGGGTCCCGGCTCGTGATCTTCCACAGCACAGCGCTGCCCCAGACGGCGGCAAGCGTACCCTCGGTACCCCCCGGACAGCGCTTTGCGAAATGGTCGTGGCACTCCCGGTAGCTCACCGGGTCGTTGACGGTTTCGTCGGCGATCGCGATTGCCCGGTCGACGCGGACGCGGTCGTCCTCCGGCACGACGGCGAGCGTCGTCGCTTTCCAAGTCGGCGGCGTGCCGGCGCCGTAGGTCATGCGTCTTACGACGGGCGCGGACTCGGTCTCTTGCTGGGCCACGTGCGCCAGCTCGTGCGCGATCAGCCGGCGGCCTTCCCGCGTCTCCGGCGCATATTCGCCGGAGGCAAACGCGATATCGTCGCCCATTGCAAAGGCGCGCGCGCCGATGCCCACAGCGGCCCGCGCCGCCGCGGGATCGGTATGAACCCGCACGGACGAGAGATCACGGCCGAAGCGCGGCTCGAAATAGGCGCGCGCGTCGGCCGAAAGCGGCGAGCCTCCGGTCGAGACTGCGGCGGCGGCAACACCGGCTCCCGTATCGGCCTGTCGTCCGGGCGCGGGCTTCATGCGAATAGCCGTTTCCGCGGCGTCGCAGGCCGCGCATTTGCGCCGAATGCCGCCATCACGCCGCGCCGGCGCCGGCGGCCGCTCGCCCCGGATGACGGCGTCCGCGATGCGATCCGCCTCGCGTTCCGCCGGATCGTGCGCCGGCGCCAGATGCGCCGTCGGCGACCCGGCTCGGGCGCTCGGCTGCCGCGCCGCTACGTGCGCGAGAGGCGGAGGCGGCCTCGAACGATGCGGCGGGGCGAGGCGGGTGGTGTGGGCGTACAGGGCCATTTTTATCACTCCTTCCCCGATGACGCCGCCCGGACGACGCAGCGTTGCCGCGTGCGGAGGGCGCGTGCGCGGTTCCGTACCTCCCTTGCGCCGCCTCGCCGGTCCCCCGGTCGGCGGATCGCATCCGTCCGCGTCAGAAACTCAGTCCGGCATTGAGGCCGACGCGCCACCAGCGCAACGCCTCGGGATCGCCAGAGAATTCCCGGCCCGTGGCAGCCTCGGCCGACAAGCGGTAATTGACGCCGCCTCTCAACCCGCTCTGGATGCCGATCCCAAGCCCGGCCTCGCCGTAACCGGAGGTCCGCGCCGGCGATGACGGGAGACCGAGATAGGCCGGCGGCGTGTTTTCCAGCTGGCGCAGAACGCCGCCGGCGGCGAAGACGTTGCCGGTCAGGCCGAAGCTCCCCGACGAGGTCTGGGCCTCAAGCCCGACCCGCGCGCCGACCAGGAAGGCATTGCGATGGCGGGGAGCGGCGCCCAGCAGGTACTGGCCCTGCGCGGCAATGAGCAGCGAGAGGCGCCGCTCGCGCTCAAGCGGCACGCCGATCCCGAGCGAACCCCCGAGCGCGGTGTAGCCGCCGAGGTTCGACGAGAGATATCCGGCACCGAACTCAAGTCTGAAATCGAGCGGCGAGCGGCGGAGGGGTTCAAGGCTGACGGTGCATCCCTGGCCGCGATAGACCGCTTCGAGAAACACCTGGGCGAAGCGGAAATGGCGTTCGTGAAACAGCGCGAAACGGCCGTAGTCCGATCCCATATACGTCAAATCGGTGCGAACGCGCTCGTCCCGCGCCCACGCCGGAACCCTCTGCCGCAAGGTCGGATCGGTTTCGCGGTACTCGTCGCCGAGGCCCAGAACCTGGTGTCCGCCCTCATGGACCGCGAAGGAAGTATCGTAGCTGCCGGCGCAGATCGTTCCGGCATTGCCGCGGCCGGACCGGTTTACCACGTTGATCGTGTGGTCCGGATTGTTGGTGACGGCTCTCGCCTCGATGATGATCGGGATCGGCTGTCCGACGCAGGGCTGCCCCGAACAGCCCTCGACATGGACCGCGAACCGGTCGTTCAGACCCGCATTCAACGCGTCGATGTAGCGCGTCTGCAAACCCTGAGCCGCCGCCGCCGGGAGCGGGGTCACCGGCGTCGCGGAGGGCGGGTTCTGGCAGAAGGGCGGCGCTGCGCTCGGCTGCTGCTGAAACAGGATGCCGTAGGGCACGGTAATAAAACAGCGCGGGTCGAAGCGGATGTTGCGCACCTGTCCGGTGCTGATCGTCTGTTGCGGTTGGGAACCGGAGGCGGGCGCGATCTCGCTGCGATCCACCGTGCCTTGAATTACGGTTCCGCTCGGGCTCGGCGCGACCTGCACGGTCTCGACAAAGTCGGTCGTGCCGCCGCCGCCGCGCTCCTGAAAGCGGCGGGTATAGTACGGCGCCGGCTGGCGGGCCACGAATGGCGCCTGCTGCAGGACATGCGCAAGCTCGTGCGCGAGCAGCTTGCGGCCGTCGCCGGTCTGCGGCGCGTATTCGCCGCGCGCGAACCCGATATCGTTGCCGAGCGTAAAGGCGCGGGCGTGGATCGCGGAAGCCGCCTGCGCCGCTCTTTCATGCCAATGAACGCGGACGGAAGAGAGTTCGCGACCGAAGCGAGGTTCGAAATAGGCCCGCGCCGCCGCCGGCAACGGAGCGCCGCCCGCGGCGACGGCGGCAGCAGCGGCGGCGGCCTGCGCCGGGTGCGGTTCCCGCGGCCGACCGGAGCCGGTCTTCATCCGCACGGTCTCGTCTTCCTTCTCGCACTCGGCGCATTCGCGCCGGATCGTCTCCTCGGTATTGCCGGTGCAGCTCCGGTTCACCGAGGCGCCGCGCGAGAGGCCGGCGGGCGGAGCGGCGTCGCCGCGCAGCACTGTCTCGGCAACCCGATCGGCCTCGCGTTCCAGCGGGTCGTCAACCGGTCCGATGCGCAGCTTGGTCTGCAGCGACGGTCCCGTCTGCCGTGCCGGCGACGGCGCCGCGCGGCCGGCGACGACATAGCGGCCGCGCGACCGGGCGCCGGCTCGGGCCGCGTAAGTTGCGGCCGCGCTCAACGCCGGGGGCCTCGACCGGATTGCGCGTCGGCAAGCGCTTCGGCGAAGGCCCGCGCGATTTCCGCCTCGCCGGCACCCGCCCGCAGGCGCAGCCGCACTCGGCCGATCGGGCCGGAGATTCCCGCGTCGGCGGCGAGCGCCGTCACGGCGCCCTGCGCAAGTCCTGCTGTCAGAACGTCGGCGATCCGCGCCGCGTCCGCCCGCGAACCCTGTCCCCGGACCGCCGGACGGGGCGCATCGACCGCGACCGGTCGGCCCGCGTCCCGCTGATTGCCGTTCGCGCCCATCGCCGCCGACTCCCCGATCACGCGACCGACCGCGGTCGGCTGTCGCGCGCCGCGCCATCCGGGTACGCGGCCCAGCTCGGCTTGAATTCCCTGTCGAGCTTGCGCAGTTCAGCGCGGGCGGCGCGGGCGATGTGGCTCATCGTGACCGGCCGCCGTTCGGCGGCGGCGAGAAAGGCGGCGTTGACGGCGATCACGGCGATGTTGCCGCCGGCGATCTCGATGCGGCCGAGCGCGTCGTAATCGAGACCGTCGGTCGCCATCTCGGGCGGGAAGGCGCGCCGCCAGATGGCGCTGCGCTGCGCTGCGTCGGGGAACGGCACGTCGATCACAAAGCGCAGCCGGCGCAGAAAAGCCGGGTCGAGATGGCCTTTCAGGTTGGTCGCGAGAACCGCCAGACCGGTGTAGCTCTCCATCCGTTGCAGCAGGTAACTGACCTCGATATTGGCGTAGCGGTCGTGGCTGTCCTTGACCTCGCTGCGCTTGCCGAACAGGGCGTCGGCCTCATCGAAGAAGAGCACCGCGCCGCTCGCCTCGGCGGCATCGAACACGCGGCGCAGGTTCTGTTCCGTCTCCCCGATGTACTTGGAGACGACCGAGGAAAGATCGATGCGGTAGAGGTCGAGATCGAGATCGCGCGCGATCACTTCGGCCGCCATGGTCTTGCCGACCCCGGAGGGACCGGCGAAGAGCGCCGTGATGCCGCGCCCGCGCGGCAACTTGCGGCCGAAGCCGCCGCGGCCGTAAACCTCGGTCCGATGCCGCACCTGCGCGGCGATCGAACGCAGATCGTGAAGGACAGTCTCGGGGAGAACGATATCGTCCCAACCGAAATGCGGCTCGATCCGCTCAGCCAGCGCGTCGAGGCCCGTCCTGGCCGCTTCGCGGCATGCCCGCCACAGGGAGCGGCTGTCGCACTTACCGAGTTCCACCGCGACCGCGGCGATTTCGTTCGGGCCGAGACTGAAATGCTCGGCCACGGCTTCGATCTCGCCGTCCGCGACATCGGGTCCGAGTTCACGCCGCCACAACTCGGCGCGATCGCTCGCTTCGAGCGCCTCGATCCGGGCCTGCGCGGCCGCCGCGCTGGGCGCAAGGCGCTCGTCGCCGATGACGATCAGCAAGGCGTCGAGCGACGGCAGCAAATCCTCGGCGGCCTGCCGCGCCAGGCGACTAGCGTCGGCATCCTGAGGGCGCGCATCAGGGGCCGCATCGATCAGCACCGCGAACCGGCCAAGCGCCGCTTCGCGCGCCAGCAGCGGTACGAATGTCTGCCGCGCCTCGGGTTCCTGGGGCATGCAGCGCGGGTTCAGTTCGACCAGACCCAGCCCGAACCGGGCCGCGAGCTGACCCGCCGCGGCGCGCCGACCGCTGCGCTGCGGTCCGATCAGCACCGCGGCCCCCCGGCTCGCCGCGAGCCGCGCCACGAGATCGTCGATCGCGGCGCGGTGCCGGTCGGGGCACGGCCCGGTCTTCGCCGGGAGCAGCAGCGGCCGGATGCGCGCGTCGGGCACATCGTCGCCGACGAGATAGCGCGCCATCCGCTCGTCGAGGCAAAACGGCGTCAGCAGCGGGAAGGACGCGTCGCTGCCCTGGATCAGCGCAAACCGGCGGAGCGGCGCGGCCGGACTGAAGCGCGACTGCGCCAGGTGCACGGCTTCCGGGTGCCGGGGCGCAAAGAGCCTGATCGCAAGGTGTGGGGTCGGGGAGCAGACTTCGAAACGGTCGTGGGCATGGCTGAACAGCACCGAAAATCCGGCATCGAGCCGGGGTGCGAGCGCCAGCAGCAGCACATCCTCGTCAAACGGGGCGAGCTGGAAAAGCGCCGAGACACGATCGAGCTGGGCCGGTTCCAACGCTTCGCGCATGCCCGCGCGCGTCTGCTCATAAGCCGCGCGCGCCCGTCGCGTCGGCGGCGACGGCGCGAACTCCAACCGGCCCAAGGCGCGGATCGGCCAATCCTCTCCGAGGTCGCCGGCCAGCGTCTTGTCAACTGCCCCGGAAAGGCGCCGCGGCCCGGCATCGCGCAGCGCGGCGATGTAATCCCGCAGCAAGCCCGAGAGCCACGCCAGGCCAAGCTCGACCACCTCGCGGTTGCGCATCTGCCAGGTGGCGGCTTGCGCTCCCTGCGGCTCCTCGAACCGGTCCATGCGCGTCACGGCTCCAGCACGTAACCGACCGGATCGCGGCTTCTCGCCCCGTCGAGCTGGACGGCGACCGGATAGGGCGGCGCGCCGGCGACAGGCGCCGGCAGCGCGGCGGCCGCGTCCGCGACGGGCACCCGCACCGAAGTCGGCGATGGCGGCGGATGGCCGCCGCCGAGAGGCCGGATCGTCACGGCGGCGTCCCCAATGATGATCTCGGCGGTGCGCGCGCCGGGATGCCAGAGCCGCGTCCCCTGCACCTCCAATATCGTCGAGGCCGGTCCGTGCGTCGGCAGGATCGCGCTGACGTGCGGGACGAGTTGCAGGAGCACGGTATTCGACGCAAAGTGTCGCGGCAGCGCCGCTGCGCTGCCGCGGTCCAGCCCGCCTTCCACGCCGTCCGCCGGATGCTCGGCGATGAGGCGGATTTCGAGCACGCCGGGTTGCAGCCGGTCGGCCGCCGGGATCGGGCGCGGCGCGGGATGATCGAGGTCGATCGGATACTGGTCGTCGGGGACCGCGATCCGCACACGGCCGTCTCCGGTCGGGCTCACGCGGATCGGTTCGAGCGCCCCCAGGGCGACATAGAGGCGGTCGGCCAGCGCGTTCTCGGCCTCGATCGTGATCTCGTCGCCGATCCGCACGCGCGCCTCGCCAATCGGGTCGGCGGGCGCAGCCGGCGTGACATAGGCGGCCAGAATGTGCGGACGCCGCCGTACATTCATCAGAATCCGACGCGTCTGGACCGGCTGGGGACGCCGCCGCGGCTCCGCGGTCTCGATCTGCACGACCGTCACCTCATAGACCGCCGAGCGACGGAAATTCGCCTCCGGTAGAGCCGACCAGATGCGCGTGACGTCCTCCAGGCTCGCCGGGTAGAGGGTCACTTTCAGACGCTCGAATTCATCGATGAGGACATTGTCGAGCACGTCGTCGCCGACCACACCCGCCGCCGGGTTGGTGATCGTCAGCCCATCGATGCGGTTGCCAAAATCGTGCAGCACGCGCATCGCGTCGCCGAGGATGGTCTGCGCGTTGATATCGGCCTCGGTCTGCGTCTCCGTTTCGCTGTAGGTCGTCAGCAGGTAGCGCAGATTGAGCGAGAGCGGCGGTCTGCCATACGCGGCAGGGTGGCCGGTGCCGATGATTTCCTGGTTTTTCAGGCCGGCATTCTCCAGGACCTCGAACAAATAAAGGTTGACGCGCGCGCCGTCGACACCGGTGATCGTCACGTCCGGAGGCGCCAGGGTCACCTGTGCGCCGGCCACCATGCGGTCGAGCAGGAGCGTCCGCAGGGTGCGGCTCACGGCGGCGATCGCGGCATGGCTCGCCATCGGGGTTCTCTAGCGCGGCCGTCCGCGCCGGATCGCGGCGTAGGAGTCGAAACCCTGCGTCCGCGCGGGCGCCGACGGACGGGCGGGGGGCGCCGGCACGGGCGGCTGCACGAACTCCACCTCGATGCGACCGATCGACAGCGTCAGCGGCGCCGGCGCGGCATCGTCCGGTTCCCGCGCGATCGGCGGAAACGCGCCGGAGCGGCCGGTCTGCCCGCCGAAGCGGCGCGGCGCGCGCCCCGGCTCCGGCGTGACCGCCCGTCCGGCTTCGGACTGCTCGATCGGGGATGAGTCCAGGAAAGGAGAGGGAGCGGTAATCGCCGGCGCCGTGGCGGCTGCGCCCGCCTCCCCGGATTGCCGCACCCGCGCGTCCCCCGACCCCGTCGATCCCCGAGCCGCCGGCGCAGGAGATCGGACAGCCCTTTCATCCTCGGTATCCAAGCGATACGGCGCCGTCCGGATGTCCCGCGGATCCGCGGTTGCCGGCCCCGGGCCCGGATCGGCAGGCGCGGCATCGGACGCGGCGATTTGGGATCCGGCCTCATCAGGTCCGTCATGCAGCCGCCTCGGTGCGGCCGGCGCCGCACCGACTGCGGAAAGGGGTCGCCCCGGCCGCGGACCAGGTGCCGCGGCTTGACGCAGCAACGCCGCCGCTCCTTCCTGGATCCCGGTCGTTCCCGACTCGCCCGCGGCCAACGCGATGCCGTCCGCCGGCTCGTCAAGCTCCGGAAAGGCAGACCCGAACGGCCGGCCCGGCTCGGCGGGCGGCGGCTCGAACAGGGTGCGCGGGCGCAGACGCAGCGGCGCCAGCTCCGCCGCGGGCAGAAGACCGGCGCCGCGCAGGGCGATCCGCCCGAGAAAACCGGTCATGGCGCGGCCATCGCCCCGATCAGAGCGAGATAGCGACGCCGCCTTGCGATCGGCAGCGAGAGAATCTCCGCTTCGCTCCAATGATAGGCGCGCGCCACGGCATCGATCTCGGCGTAAAGGCGGTCGGCGACGGCCAGTCCGGACGCCAGCAGCGAGAAGGCGTCGAGCACGGCGCCGACCGTCCAGCCGCAGGCCGGGCAGGGCAATTCGCAGGTCATCTCGACCCACGGATCGAGAGCGGACATGGCTTCCTCTATCGCCGGCGCGATCTCGGGCGGGAGATCGCCGATCGCGAGGTCATTGTCCTGCTCGTCGCGGATCGACAGGACGCAGCGGGCAAGAAGGCGGCGCGCCGCCGCCGCGGCATCGATGCGGGCGAGGCGGGCGGCTTCTTCCTGGTCGCCGCCGCTGGGCAGCCGAAAGCGCACCCGGCGCATCCCGTCGGCGGTCTGCACCGCCAGCTCCCGATCGCCGTCCCCTGTGTCGCCCTCGGGCAATCGCGCCAGCTCGGGAATAGAGACCGGCAACTCGACAAGCTCCCCGCAATCCGGCCTCTGGCAGCGGCCGACCACGTCGAGATCGGGTCCGAAGGTTGCCGCCGCCAGAGCGAGGAGAAGGCGCTCCCGGTCGCCGACGCCGAGTTCCCGGATCATTTCCGAGGTAACCGGCGCCGCGTCGCCGATCCGCAAGGTCGCCGCGGCGAGCAGCGCGGTGACGTGCTCCGCCGGCAATCCCGGCGTTTCCGACAGCAGCATCTCGTCGGCGCCGGTGAGCGGTCGCAGCCACGCCGCGGAGCGCGCTCCCGCGCCGGAGGCAAGCCCCTGAAACAGCGGAACGGCGAATGCCGTGTTCATCTCCGATCAGCCCCCGCGGCCGGCAGGGCGCCGGCCGGCGTTCGTCAGGCCGGAACCAGAAAGCTCGGCTCGGCCGGCTCGGTCACCGCGAGATCGCGCTCCCACCCCTCGTTTTCGAGCTTCAGGGTCTGGATCGCGACCGCGTTGGCGTTGGCGTCAAGGTCGGGAAGCGCCTGATATTCGGACACCCAGCAGCGGTAGAGCTGGTACGACAGCACCTTCTGGCCGGCCTCGTTGAACACGTCGATGATGATGTCCTTGCGAAAATCGGCGAGCGAGGATTCCGCGCCGGCGCCGGCTCCGAAGTTCCAGACCTTGTTGGCCCACTGCTCGAATTCGAGATCGTGCGTGACGCCGCGTTCGAGCGTGACGGCCTCGTATTTGGTACGGCCGGGCGATTTGCGGCTGGTTGACGGGTCGCCGCCCTCGCGATGCTCGACAACCTCGGTGGTCCGCTTCAGCGCGCCGATCTTGCTTATGCCGGCGACGTAGCGCCCGTCCCACTTCACCCGGAACTTGAAATTCTTGTACGGGTCGAAGCGGCGCGGGTTGACGGTGAACTGGGCCATCGCTGGTCCCTCCTCACGCCTCGGGGCGACGGACGATCTGCTGGATCTTCAGGATGACGAACTCGGCCGGCTTCAGCGGCGCGAAGCCCACCTCGATATTGACGACGCCGTTGTCGATATCGGTCTGCGTCGTCGTCTCGGAGTCGCATTTGACGAAATAGGCATCGCGCGGCGTGGTGCCCTGAAAGGCGCCCTTGCGGAAGAGATCCTGCATGAACGCGCCGACATTGAGCCTTATCTGGGCCCAGAGCGGCTCGTCGTTCGGCTCGAATACGACCCATTTTGTGCCGCGGAACAGGCTTTCCTCGATAAACAGCGTGGTTCGCCGGACGGGCACGTACTTCCAGTCCGACGCGATCACGTCGGCGCCCTCCAGGGTGCGCGCGCCCCAGCAGATGTTCGCGTAAACCGGGAAGTTGCGCAGGCAGTTGACGCCCAGCGGGTTGAGGACGCCGTTCTCGCGATCGGTCATCAGGTAGGTCAGGCTGTCGACGTTGCGCAGCCTGGCTTCGGTCCCCGCGGGCGCCTTCCAGACGCCGCGCTGCGTGTCGGTGCGCGCCCACAGACCGGCGATCGTGCCGCTCGCCGCCAGCGAGCGCGGCCGGTTCTGGTTGAGCGGATCGGGCACAAAGGTGCGGGGGAAATAGACCGCCGCGTTGGCGTGCCGCAGCCCGTCATTGTCGACCATCCAGGTTTCCATCTGATCGAGCCGCACGACATTGGGCGGAATATCCACGATCAGCATGGCGCGCCGGTCCTCGACATAGGCTTCGGCCGCCGTATAGGCGGCCCGCATGTCGAGCGGGTCGGGGTAAAGCGCCGCCTGCGGCACGCAGAGGATGTTGAACAGATCGACGTCGTCGAGCGCGAAGAAGCCGGTCTTGGCCGCCTGCGACCCCTGGAAGACCGAAACTGGCACGACAAACGCGCCGGCCGCGTCGAAAACCGTCCCGTCGTCGCCATTGTCGAGCGCGAGAAGCTGCGGGCCAAAAACGGGGTTGGCGGCAGCGCCGATCCCGTAGCTCGTGTCGTTGTTGGCGTTGCCGCCGACCGGCGTCAGCACGGCCGTCGGATCGAAGGGTCGCGACGTGCGGCCGGTACGGATCGCGAAGCGGAACGGATTGGCGGCGGTGCCGCCGCCGATCAGCGAGACCGTCGCGCCCGAGAGATAATCGCGGTGCTCCGGGCGGAAATTTGCGTCGCCCTGGAATGTCGCGTCGCGCGCGCCGCGCCGGATCGCCTCCTGCAACGCCTGCGCCCACGCGCGATACGCGCCTGCCGTGGTTCCGCCGAGAAATGTCGGCGGCGTCGCCGCGAAACCGAAATCGAGGGCGCCGGTCGACAGGGTAAAGGTGCCGCCGGCGCCATCGTCGAGCGTCAGGTCCACCGTGAGATTGTCCAGGTCGGCCGCCGCCGCGGGGATCGGATTGGACAGCGCGCCGGTGAGCGTGCCGGTCGGCGCCGGCCGGTCGGTTGCCGCCGGCGCCGCCCCGTTCAGGTCGAGCTGAACCAGAAGCGAGGCATGGTTGACCACTTCGAGCGCGTTGTTGGCGACATCCGGCGCGAGCGTCAGATTGCGGTAGGTCTCGGTCGAGACGATGCTGGTACGGTTCCCGTCGATCCGCACTTCGCTGACGGTCAGGTTGAAGAGCGCGGCTGGATCGATCGTGTCGTAATCCACCTCAACCCGGATATTATCCCCCCACAGACCGGCGTCGAGCGCCGCTTCGCCGCGCAGCCGGCGACCGGCGCGGGCGCGGAACAGTGCGCCGCCGCCGGCGTCTTGGAGGGTCAGCTCCGACGGCGCGGCCGCGGTGTCGCCGGTCGAGCCGTCGTTTGCCACGCGTACGATCCAGGCCTCGGTGCCGCCGTTGACAAAGAATTGCTGCACCGCGTAGCTCGTCTCGCTGGTCCGTTCGAGACCGCCATAGGTTCGCTCGAAGTCCGAGATCGAGAGCGCGCGGAACGCTTCGTCGAGCGGCCCCTTGCGGAACGTTCCCACAAAGGCGGCGATCGATGTCGCGACCGCCGTTACGGTGCGCACACCGCTCGGAATCTCCTCGATGTAGACGCCGGGGTAGGTTGGATGGACAGGCATTGCGCCCCCCTGCTCAGGTTTGCAGGCCGTCGCGTACCCGCACTTCCGGCGAGCAGAGGTCCGGGCTACGCCCTAGCACGCGCGCGGATCGCATGGATCGAGGGACGGTCCGCTGTCCCCGGTCTGTTGCAATCTTAGCTTGAATTTGCTCGCGGCGTCCACGTCAAAACGGGACGGCGGAAATCCTTCCGCGCGCCTCGGGCCGCGCGCCTCGGGCCGCCCGCCTCCGTCGGATCTCCGGCGAATGGCGCGCGGTGCCGCCACCCGCGACAGCGTCGCGGCTGGTGCATGCTGTGAGGCGGGAATGGCTGTGTGCCCCAAATTTTCGAACGACATGGTCCCAGTACGCAATAGGCTTGCGTCACTTGGCAGATCAAGCAGCAATCTCGCCCGCCGCGGCGCTGGTGCCGCTGGCGGGCGTCATCTGGACGAGGAACGGCAAAGTGCCTTTGGGTGCCGATGGCGGGGCGTAACCGAACGCGGTTTCCGGGAGGGCATTCCGAATGAGCTCACCGCCGATGTGCGGGATACTTGCCAACCTCGATCGCGTCGGCGGCCAGGATTATTTGTGCGGCAGGCTGACGATAGCCCGACGGCGTTCATGTCGCTGCTGGGGCGCCTGGTCCCGGCGCAGATTACAGTAAAGGACGACATACCGCTGTCCCCCGATCCCTTCCAAGTCTCTTACGCGTGCATATCGAAGTAGCGCAAAGGCTCGGAATTATACTTCAGCACAGCGAATTAGATGTGCCCGCGACCGCGGCGGCCAAGAGCGTCGGCCTGCTATAACTAATTGCTGCGCTTAATTTAAGCTGATGATGGCGGAGAGCGGGTGAGTGCATCACAATCCACCCGAGCCGTGTGATGACAGAAACGGAGGGGTTATAGCAATGCGCTGATAACGAAGCCGATGCCGCCCCACAGCGACAGGCTTAACGCGATAACGATTGGACCCGCTATATGGAGAGGCAGCCGATCGGCATCGGACTGAAGGAGGTCGTCTCCGCCGTGATCGACGATATCGTCCCGCTTGCGACAAAGCTGGGAAGAAGCCGAGTGAAGGGTGGGCCGCATGGTGTGAGTCCCAAAAGCTTGATCGCTCGCGAGGATGGCGCAATCGGGTTAAGCGACCCTTACCGGACCCGATGAAATCTTGGCAGTGCGCAAAAATTTTTGCCCGATCGCGGGCCGACGCTCGACGGTCGTTCTTTCCGGCGCTGGCGGTATATGCGGCGCCCGCTTGCGAAGCCGTCTCGGCGCGATGCAATCCGCTCGTTTTATGCGTCGTCGACTTTACGTCAGGAAGCGTGGGCGGTCGCAGCCGATGAATGTCAGCTCGCCCCGCAGCACATTGACTACCTGCGGCAACGTATCGATACGGGTCCAGCGAAGAAACCGATGCACGCTGCTCGCGCCGCGGTCGGGCATCGCCGGCGTGCGGAATTCAAGCGCTTGTATCCAGCGGCCGTTGCGGCAAATACGAACCCGCCGGCGCAACACAGGACCGCCGTCATCGACCTTGATGGCGACTGCGACCGCCGCCATCAACGGCAGAAAGAACCCGACCGCCAAGCACGCCAGCAGCGCATCGAAAACGCGGCAGCAGCGCATGCCGCCGAGGTTTCGCATCGCGACCATTCTGTCTCCGATTGGGGCCGGCTTGTTCAAAAAGAACACTCGCACAAAGTGCTTAAAAAGGCGTTAAAGGCCTGCTGACAGTGAGGCGTACCGACCATCAGTCAGCAAAATGGCCTAAGCAGAACCCCCATTTACCGGCGTACACATCAGGCGGCGATGCCGGCGTCGCGCAACCGGCCGATTTCGGCGCCCGAGAGGCCCAATATTTCCGAGAGAACCTGCTCGGTGTGCTCGCCAAGGCGCGGCGCCGGGCGGGTCGGCTCGCGCGGGCTGGCCGAGAAATCGAGCGGCAGGCCGGGCATCGGATAGCGGCCGATGCCGGGCTGGTCGATCTCGGCGAAAAGCGGGTTCTGCGGCGAGCAGCGCGGGTCGTCGCGCACCAGCTCGATAAAATCCTGAAACGGCCCCCACAGCACGCCGCTGCCGTCGAACGCCTCGTGGATCGCGGCCAGTGTATTTTTGGCGCACCAGCGCGCCAGCAGCGCCGCAATCGCGTCGCGCGCCTCATAGCGCCCGGTTTCGGTGTCGAGATCGACCTCCATCATGTCGCCGATCATCGCCAGCTTATCGCTGAGGCCCGTAGCGCGGCCGATCGCGCGCCATTGCCGCGGCGTCAGCGCGATGATCATGACGCGCCTTCCGTCCGCGGTCGCGAAATCGCGCCCGAAACTGCCGTACAGATCGTTGCCGATCGCCGGCCGCGCCCGGCCGTTGACATGGACATCGCCGACATAGCCGAGATGCCCGATCGTCGCGAGCATCACGTCGCTGAGCGCCGCCGCGACCTCCTGGCCCTCGCCGGTGCGGGCGCGGTGCCGCTCGGCGGCGAGCAGCGCGGCCGATAGGTACAGACCGGCCGCGATGTCCCAGGCCGGCAGCACGTGGTTGACCGGCAACGCACCCGCCCCTGAGCCGATGCTGTTGCCGGTGACCAGCGGAAAGCCGCTCGCGGCGTTGACCGTGTAATCGACCGCGGCGCTGCCGTCGCGATTGCCGGTCAGCCGCAGCAGGATCGCGTCGGCGCGCTTCGCCTTCAGGCTGGCATAGTCGAGGCCGGGCAGCGGCGGCAGGTTGGTCAGCACGATGCCGCCGCCGGCACCGGGGGCCGTGGCGATGGCCTGCGCCAGCTCGCGCCCCTCCGGCTTGCTGAGCGCCAGCGCGACCGAGCGCTTTGCTTTGTTGAGCCCGGCCCAGTAGAGGCTGGCGCCTGATGCGGTCACCGGCCAGCGGTTGTAGTCGATCGCGCCGCCTACCGGATCGATGCGGATCACCTCGGCGCCGAACTGCGCCATCGTCATGCCGCCAAGCGGCGCCGCGACAAAGGCCGAGAATTCAACGATACGCAGGTCCTGCAAGAGGCGGTTCATCCGAGGCTTCCGTATCGGGGCACCGGGCTTATACCAAAGCCCCGAGATGCCAAGGCATTCGTTCATGGCCGGGCTTGGCCCGGCTATCCACGAGAAACGCCCAGGTGCACGCGCGGCCGCCCGTGGATGCCCGGCCCAAGGCCGGGCGCGAACGAACCGGGGTCAAAGCGGGTGGGGATCAACGTCCCGGACCCGAAGTTCTGACCGGAGCGGCTACCCCCGCGCCGGCCAGGCCGGTTCGTTGTAGCCGAGCGGCACCGACGGGCGCGCCCAGAAGGGCGGCGTCTCGGAAAGCTGCACGGTCGGCTTCAGGTGCTTGAGCTTGCCGACCGGGGTCTGGCTCTCGATCGACCAGCGCGCCAGTTCTTCCGGCGCGAACTCCTTCGCCACGTCCTTCAGCGCGGCTTCGGGCACCTCGCCGCGGTCGACGAGCCAGCGTCCGGTCTGCGCCAGCGAGATGCGCACCAGCCAGCTGCCGCCCTCGCGGGCGCGTCGCGCCAGCGCCACCATCGCGCCGAACGCCATCAGATAGCCGGTCAGATAGTCGATCGCCGATACCGGGTAGAATTGCGGCTGGCCCTCCTCGGCGCCGGGGAACAGCTCGGCCTGCCGCGTCGTGATGCCGCTGACCGTCTGGACGACCGTGTCGAAGCCGCGGCGCGACGCCCACGGCCCGGCATGGCTGAACGCGCACAGCGACACATAGACGAGACCTGGCCGCAGCTTCGCCAGCTCCTCGGGCGACAGACCACGATTACCCAGCGTCCCCGGCCGGTAGCCCTGGCTGAACACGTCGGCCTCTCGGACCAGACCTTTAAGCGTCTCGAGGTCCTTCGGCTGGCGCAGGTCGAGATTGGCCGACAATTTGCCGTGCCCGGTGTCGTATTCCTGGTAGCCGATATTCGGCAGGTGCGCGGCGGTGATCTTCAGCACGTCGGCGCCGTGCTCGGCCAGGGTGCGGGCGCAGGTCGGCCCGGCCAGCACGCGGGTCAGGTCGAGCACCCGCACCCCGGAGAGCGGCCGATCGCCCTGCGGCAGCTGCTCGGGCGGCGCGTCGCCGATCTTGACGATTTCCAATAGCGGCAACGCCGCGATCGCGGCGGCTTGCGGGTGTTTGGCCCATTCCGCCATGCTCCGCGCCATGCCGCCGGCGCCCTTGGCGGCGAGGATCGCCTCCTCGAGTTCGAGCGCGTCCCAGTTAGCGACGGCGCGGCGCACCGCGTCCTTGTTTTCCTCGCAGCCGAGCACGCTCAAGGCCGCGGCGCGGTGGTTCGGGAAATTGGCGTGGATATAGCTCCAGCGGCCGTTCTTCGCCGGATAGACGCCCATCACGGGGTTGCGTTCAGTGGAGACCTCGGCCCCATCCATGACGAGGTAGTGACCGCTGCGCAGGGATGCGGCGGCTTGCCGCAGATCGACCGCGACCTGCTGCTTCTTGCCGGTGCGCAATTCCCAGAGATCGGACACCGCGAGCCCGGTCGCGGCGAGCGCGGCGGCGGCGGTTTCGCCGATGCGGAACGGCGTCGGCAGCACCGGGTCGGAGCCGCCGGTGAACTCCACCGCACGGCCGCGATCCTCGGAAAGACCGGCGACCGGCAGAATGGTTCGCAACGCGTCGTGAGCAGCCATGGGTCCGGCCTTCCGTTGTTAAATGCTCGGCACAGACGCCCGATGGGCGCCGCATGGCGGCGATCATGCCGCGGAACCGCAGCCGAGGAAATGCCGAAACCCGAAATCTTGCGATATCGGAAAGAATCTGCCTGCCGGGAGCGGCCGGGGATGGTACATAGGGGGCCAATCTATAATATGTCGCCCGTTGCAACCCTCCGCCCCCGGGAGGCTTCGTGAAGAGGAAGGCTGCGGTCGCCGCGTTCGCGGTTTTCGCGATTGCGGCAGGCGTGGTGCTGCCACGCACGTTCGAGAGCACGAAACCGGCCGCGGCGCAGGCGCAGGCCGGCGGGGGGCAGAGCGTGCCGGTCACCGGCGGCACCGTCGTGAAAGCCGACGTGCCGGTCGTCATCGAGGCGATCGGCACGGTGCAGCCCGTCAACATGGTCACGATCAAAAGCCGGGTCGACGGCCAGATCGTCGCGGTCGATTTCGAGGAAGGCCAGAACGTCAAGGCCGGGACGGTGCTGTTCCAGATCGACCCGCGGCCGTTCGAGGCGGCGCTGGCGCAGGCCGAGGCGGCCAAGCAGAAGGACGAGGCGCAGCTGGCGACCGCGCAGGCCGATCTGGCCCGCGCCTCGCAGCTCGTGTCGCACGGCTACCAATCGCAGCAGGCCTACGACCAGGCCAAGGCGCAGGTCGGGCAATTGCAGGCCGCGATCAAGGGCGACGACGCGCAGATCGCCACCGCCAAGCTGAACCTGTCCTACGCGACGATAAAGGCGCCGATCAACGGGCGCCTCGGCGCCCGCCTCGTCGACGCGGGCAACATGGTGCGCGCCAGCGAGGGCGCGCCGCTCGTCACGATCGCGCAGGTCCGTCCGATCGACGTGGTTTTCACGGTGCCGCAGGAAAACCAGCACAAGGTGCGCGAGAAGCAGGAGAGGGAGCCGCTGGTCGTGCAGGCGATCGGCGAGGACGGCAAGACGCTGCTGTCCACCGGCAAGCTGACGCTGATCGACAATCAGATCGATCAGGCGACCGGCACGCTGAAGCTCAAGGCGACCTTCGCCAACGACGACGAGCGGCTGTGGCCCGGCCTGTTCGTCAACGCGCGGCTGATCCTCAACATGCGGCGCGGTGTCCCGACCGTGCCGGCCCAGACCGTGCAGGACGGACCGAACGGCTCCTATGCCTACGTCATCAAGGAAGACAGCACCGTCGAGCGGCGCCCGGTGGAGGTCGCCGCCGTGCAGGACGGCGTCGCCGTCATCGGCAAGGGCTTGGAGCCGGGCGAGAAGGTCGTCATCGACGGACAGTACCGGCTGACGAACGGGTCGCGCGTCCGGGTCGCCGAGGCCAAGAGCGGCGCGGCCGGATGACGCCGCGTCGATCTCCGCGCGGGTACTGCGGAGCTTCCCGCGGGGGGCCGGGGCGATGAGCATTTCCGCGCCGTTCATCCGCCGCCCAATCGCGACGTCGCTGTTGATGCTCGGGATCCTGGTGTTCGGGATCGCCGCCTACAATCTTCTGCCGGTCGCGGCGCTGCCGCGCGTCGATTTTCCGACGATCGTGGTCAGCGCCAGCTACCCCGGTGCCAGCCCGTCGACGATGGCCTCGTCGGTCGCCACCCCGCTCGAACAAAAATTCGCCGCGATCCCGGGGCTGGCCGAGATGAGTTCGACGAGCGGGGTCGGCACGACGACGATCACGATGCAGTTCGATCTCAACCGCGACATCGACGCCGCGGCGCAGGACGTGCAGCAGGCGATCCAGGCGGCGACCGGCCTGTTGCCGCGCGACATGCCGAACCCGCCGACCTACCGCAAGACCAACCCGGCGGACCGCCCGGTGCTGATCTACGCGATCCATTCCGATGGCATCCCGATCTACCGGCTCGACGATTATGCCTTCACCCTCGTGGCGCAGCGCCTGGCGAGCATCGACGGCGTCGCCGAGGCGCGCATTTTCGGGCAGAAGCCCTATGCCGTCCATGTCAGGATAAATCCGACCGCCCTGGCGGCGCGCGGCATCGGTATCGAAGACGTCCGCAACGCGATCGCGCAGGCCAGCGTCAACCGGCCGAACGGCAATCTGACCGGTCCGCACCAGACCGTCACGCTCGACACCAATGACCAGATTTTCGACGCGGCTGGGTTCCGCAAGGTCATCGTCGCCTGGCGCAACGACGCACCGATCCGGCTCGGCGACATCGCCGAGGTCGAGGACGGCGTCCAGAACGAGCGCACCGGCGCCTGGTTCGACGGCAAGCCGGCGGAGGGTCTGGCGATCCAGCGCGAAGCCGGCGCCAATACGATCCAGGTGGTCGACGCGATCAAGGATCGGCTCCCGAACATCAAGGAATCGCTGCCGCCCTCGGTGCATGTCGATCTGGTCTCCGACCGCTCGCTGGTGATCCGCTCCGCGGTCCACGACGTGCAGTTCACGATGATGCTGACGATCGGCCTCGTGATCCTCGTCATCTTCATCTTCTTGCGCACGCTGTGGGCGACCGTGATCCCGAGCCTCGCGCTGCCGCTGTCGCTGCTGGCGACCTTCGCGGTCATGTACGGGCTCGGCTACAGCCTCGACAACATTTCACTGATGGGGCTGACGATCTCGGTCGGGTTCATCGTCGACGACGCGATCGTGATGATCGAAAACATCGTGCGGTATCTCGAGGAAGGGTTGAGCCCGTTCGAGGCCGCGCTGAAGGGCGCCGGCCAGATCGGCTTCACGATCATATCGATCACGTTCTCGCTGATCGCGGTGTTCATCCCGCTGTTGTTCATGAGCGGGATCATCGGGCGGCTGTTCCGCGAATTCGCGGTCGTCGTGACGGTCGCGGTCCTCGCCTCGGCATTCATTTCGCTGACGCTGACCCCGGTGATGTGCTCGCTGTTTCTGAAAGGGCACAGCGAACGGCCGCCGGGGGCGGTCAGCCGCTTTGCCGAGCGCTGCTTCCAGGCCGTGCTCGGGGTTTACGACCGAGGGCTGAAGTTCGTTCTGCGCCACCAGTTCCCGACGCTGCTCGCAACGCTCGGTCTGATGGTCGCGACCGGATATCTTTATGTGACGATCCCGAAAGGTTTTTTTCCGCAGCAGGACACCGGTTTCATCTTTGGCCAGGCGGAGGCGCGGCAGGATACCTCCTTCGCGAAAATGGCGGGGATACTGCACCGCTTCGCCGAGATCGCGGGTGCCGATCCGGCCGTCTCAGGAGTGTTCTATTTCGGCGGCGCCGCCGGCGCGAACCCGACCGAAAACACCGGACGGATGTTCATGCAGCTGAAGCCGCATGAGGAGCGCGACGTCACCTCCGACCAGGTGATCCGGCGGCTGCGGCCGAAGATGGCGCAGGTGGAGGGCGCCAAGTTCTTTATGCAGTCGGGTCAGGACATCAATGTCGGCGGCCGCCTCAGCCGCACGCAGTACCAGTATACCCTTACCGACACCGACGCCGACGAGCTGAACCATTGG